>NZ_JBEYZY010000047.1:0-20650 GCF_040646295.1 Streptomyces sp. NPDC046197
CCTCGTCTCGGCGATCGGATTCACGCTGCCGACCAGGCGCGTTGACCGTCCGCGGCTCAGCCGGAACTGCCTAGGAACTTCCGGCGCAGGACACTGGGCGCCCGCACCTGTGCCACCGCACGGCACCGGCTGGCCGGCAAGAACCCTTCCAGGAGGAATGGCGACGGCATTACCCGCTCTTCCCGCGCCTGCTGATCGTCCTCGACGGCACCGGCCCGACCGGCATCAAGGCCCGCAGCCACGCCCTGCACGGCGAGCGGCTCGCGCCGTCAGGGCGTCGACGGCTCGGACGCGGTGAAGCGCTCGAAACCCGCGTGGAAGGCCGTACCCTGCGGGTCGGTCGCGCTGTAGTGGAAGGCGGCCACACCGCAGCCCCGCTCGTCGAAGGCGGCTCCGGTGTACGAGGCGACCCGGGTGCCGTCGACGGCGAGCTCCACCTTGATCCGGCCCTCGCCGGCCGAGGAACAGGTCATCGACATGTCGACCTGCTGCTGACTCTCCACTCTCAGGCCCAAGTCCGCGAGGTCGACCTCGACGACCCGGTCATGCTGGAAAGTTCCCTTGAACCGGAACTCTCGGACGATCACGGCCTCCTGACCCGTGGTCAGGTAGGTCGCCCAGCGTGAACCCTTCCGGTAGTCCCCCGAGCCGTTGCACCACAGCCCGACCCCGCCCTCGCCCCCGTACCATTCCGTCTGGGTGCTCAGGCGTACCGCGAACGAGGACGGCTCGAAGGGCGCCTGCGGCCATACTTCCAGCTCGGTCCTGGGATCCACCAGCATGGTCCCGCCCTTGTGCGTGATCTTCGCCAGAGTCGGGTCCTTGTACGACCAGTCGCCCGAGTCGGTCAAATCATCGGTGTACGAGCGGGGTTGGGAGCTCACGGAGCTCTTGGATCTCCCGGACGACGAGGACGCGGAGGCCGGGCCATGGGCCCGCGGGGCGCCCTCCGTCGTCGATCCCCCCAGGTTGGTGCTGAGCACGATGGCAAGCAGCACTGCCACCGCGGCACTACCGGCCGCGAACCCCCACAGCCGCAGCTGCTTGACGCTCGTGCCGGGGCTGGCGCCGCCGCTCCCATCTCCGGGCGGTTGTGGTGGCTGTGGCTGTCGCTGCGGCGTACCCGACTCCGGCTGCGCGCTCTCCGTCCCCTCCGGCGCCCCCGCGAGCCGGGAGACGAGCTGGGCAGCGGTGGGACGTTCCGCCGGGTCCTTGCGCAGACAGTCGGCGATGACCGAATGGACCGGCTCCGGCACCGCCGTGAGATCCGCGTCACGCTCGCATACGGCGACGAGCACTTCGTAGTCGCTCTCCCCTTCGAAGGGATGCCGCCCCGTGGCGGCGAAGTACAGTGTGCCGCCCAGGGAGAACACATCGGAGGCGCCGGTGACCCGCAGCGACTTGACCTGCTCGGGCGACATGTACGCGGGCGAGCCGAGCACACTGCCTGGTGTGGTGAGCGCCGACTCGAGCAACCGGCCGTCGCGGGCGATACCGAAGTCGATGATCCGCGGTCCGTCCGGGGAGAGCAGGATGTTGGACGGTTTGATGTCCCGGTGCACGACACTCACCCGGTGCACCTGCGCCAATGCGTGCGCGACCGACAGCGCCAGGGACTGGAGCCGCCCGGGGGGTAGCGGGCCGTTGGCGGCCACATGCTGGTGGATCGTGGGACCCGGGACGAACTCGCTGACGATGTACGGGTGTCGCCCGGACAGGTCGGCGTCGAGCACCCGCGCGGTAGCCAGCTCACCGACCCGGCTCGCCGTGCCGAACTCCCGACGAACGCGAGCGAGCGCGACCTCGTCGTATTCCTTGCCCGGCAGCAGGAATTTCACCACGACCTGCCGCCCCGCCCGGTCCCGGGCGAGCCACACCACACCTTGCCCGCCCCGGCCGAGCTCGCGCTCGCAGACGTACCCGCCCACCGGCAACTGCATCCGCGGATTCATGCCCCCGCCCCCCAGCCTCGCCCCCGGTTCATGGCTGCTCATGGCTGCCCTCCAGCGTATCGACTCTCCGGGCCGTGACAGGCCTCTTGGCGGGGGCTCCTGCAAGCAGGAGTCTCAAGTCAGGATGCCGGGCGATCCCGGACGGTGCCGTTCCGCACCGCGACCCCGCGCATGAGTCGCGACGACATCGCCCGCGTCGCGTAGGCCATCCGCGATCTTGCCGCCGTGGTCCAGCAGGCCGACCCGGCCGACAAAACCCGCATGACGCCCTCGTCTCCCTGCCCTGCGGCCTCATCTGTTGGAGACGCCTCAAGAAAGCCCGCCGCCGCGCACAGGCGAACCCTGTGAGGGCACGAACCACCCTCCACCCGGCTTCGGACCCTCACCCTGTCCGGCAACACCCCCTCTTGGTTCAGTATCGGTTGCGTAGCGTGCCGCCCCGCCGGTGCGGAGTTGGACAGAGGCATAGATCTGGACACTCGTGAACTGCGTGTGAAGGTCTTTGGCTGTCTGTGGGTTCCTTGTGATGAAATGACATAGACCACAGAACCGATCTGTGCCGCTTTGAGACTTAACGGCCGTTGGTATCCGATGGCGCAAGGCGCGTACGGATGTTTGAATTTGACGTCTCCGTGGCTGCACCGCTACTAGGCGTTGCGGCAGTGCCCGTACTGACCAGGGGCCGGTCGACGGATTCAACGCATAGCTGAAAAGGGGGATTTGCATGAAGCGGGAGGGCGGATCGCCGCCATCGGTACGGCTGCAGCAGCATGTGCTGCCGCACTCATTGCCGCCACTGCCCCGAACGCCACCGTACTGCTCGCCGGTGGCGGTGGTCGATGGGCAGCCCGGCTACACGGTCGAGGACTTCAACTACCCGAACTCTGACCGGATCAAGGAAGCGAAGGGAATCCCTCAGCGCGGCGATGGACTCCCCGTCACCGGCTGACCCCACACATCTGCGCCGACTCCCGCACACCGCAGCGCATCACGTTTCGCCAAGCGAGCTCATCGCCCCCTTGTGTCGCGGTCAGTGCGGTCCAACTCGGGCTTTTGCGTTCGCTCCTTGTGTGCGCTGGTCGCGGACGTGCTGTCACCTGCCATGCCGACGCCCGCGCGCAACGAAGCCCCTGTGCTCTGTGAGCTGACCATCCTCTTTCTAGGAGTGCCCTTCCATGTTCTCCAGCCCTGCCGAAGCACCGCCTCGCGGACCCGTGGTCAGACCACTTGGTGGCCTGGCACAGGCCGTCATCGTGCTGCTGTGCGTGGACGCCGGTCTCGGCCTGTTCTCGGTCTACGCCGACCTCAACTCCTACCTGGCAGCGGGCAACGTCCTGTCCATCACACAGCAGGACGCGCGGCATGCCGATACCGCGTACCAGGTGTCAGGTTTCTTGCAGATCTGCGGAATCCTCGCTACGGCAGCGGTCCTCATTCCCTGGTTCTACCGAGCCCGCGTCAACGCCGAAGCCTTCTCCCAAGCGGTGTGCACCAGGGGCCGGGGGTGGGCGATCGGCGCATGGTTCGTACCCGGCGGCAACCTGTGGCTCCCGTTCCGCGTCGCATGCGAGATCTGGGACGCCAGCGCACAGTCGGCACCCGACCTCTCCTGGCAGCATGTCTCCCGCACGCCCGTACGAGCATGGTGGGCAACCTGGGTAGCGGCGGCTGCGGTCGGCAGAGTCGCCGCCGTCCTCGACCGGCACGCGTCCCTGGACACCCTGCGCAACGCCGCCGCAGCGTACGCTCTCGCTGACGTGCTGAGTATCGTGGCAGCTGTGATGGCGATCCTCTTCGTCAAGAAACTCACGCGCATGCAGCAGACAGGGCCCGCAACCTTCTCGGTGACTCCCGTCTGACGGGACGAGGACCAGCGCCCATCGTGGGCCCGAGCCCAGCGGCGCGCCACTGCAACCGTCCCCACACAAGCTTCGGGTGTCGACCTACTGGGCGGTCGGCCTTGTGCCCGGGCCGACGGGGCCGTGGTGACGGCCTGCCGGGGCCAGAAACGGCGGGATTGCCCTCGTCCACGTGTGGTCCAGCGCCGACCGCGCTTGAGACTCCGACTCCTTTGACCGCGGCGAGGTCAATTGACCAGCGCGAGCCATGTCTTGGGGTCGACGATGCCGTCGGCGGTCAGTTGGTTGCGTGTCTGGAATGCGACCACGGCGTCGTGGGTGGCGGACCCGAAGGCACCGTCGACCGACAGCGCGGCACCGTGCGCATTCAGTTCGGACTGCACCGCGCTGACCGCCGGTCCGTGGTCACCCTCCTTGACGGTGCTGATGAGGGCCTGCCATGTCTTGGGGCCGACGATGCCGTCGGCGGTCAGTTGGTTGCGTGTCTGGAATGCGACCACGGCGTCGTGGGTGGCGGACGCGAAGGCACCATCGACCGACAGCGCCGCACCGTGGCCATTGAGCAGGTACTGAACCGTGGCCACTTGTCGGCCGGTGTAGTCCTGCTGGATGACCGGCCATGCGCCGGCCGGTGGCGGTGTTGGGGGTGTGTAGGTGCCGTTGGCGGCGAAGTTCCGCAGGTCCTGCTGCGTGCCGTTGAACACGTCCTGGTCTCCGGGGAAGGTTCCGGAGTCCGATGTCTGCCAGATGGCGTACCTCGACCAGCCGCTGGGCAGGGGGTACGGGGTGCCGGTCCAACTGCCGGTCCAGAGTAGGTTGGTGGCGGCGAAGGCGGAGGAGTTACCGGTGCACTGCGACCACCACGACGCGTTGGTGTTGATCACCGGGTGGCGACCTGTGCGGTGCCGGTACTCGCGGTCGAACGCGGCGATCCAGTGGACCGTCGCACTCGCGCTGACACCGTAGCAGGTGGGCAGGCCGGGAGTGGCCTCGATGTCCAAGACGCCGGGAAGGGTCTTGCCGTCCGGCTGCCAGGTGCCTCCGTGGTCGACGAAGTAGTCGGCCTGGGCGCTACCGGAGGACTTGTCCGGCCTGGCGAAGTGATAGGCGCCGCGGATCAAGCCGACCGCCGCTGCACCGTCGTACTGTTGGGAGAAGCGAGAACTGATGTAGGAGGTGCCCTCGGTCGCCTTGACGTAGGCGAAGGAGGCTCCGTCGGCGGCCACCGCGGACCAGTCCACCGTTTCCTGGTAGGCGCTGACGTCGAGCCCTCGCACAGTGGTGTCGGTCGCCTGCCGCCCCGGAGCCGCCTGGGCCGTCGCCGATGCCGCAGCCGGGGTGGCGAGCAGTGCGGCCGTGACCGTCACCGCAGACAGCGTGCCGAGCAGTCCCGCCCGCACGCCGCGTCTGACACGGGGAGAAGCCTTCCCCTGCTGCCGGGGGTCTTTGCAAGCATGTGCCATCCGTGGATTCCTTTCACTTGTTCGCCCGATGCGACGCTTGACGTAGCGGAGCTCCTCAGACACTCAGCCAGGAAGGTCATCTCCCCGTCTGCTTCTGGGACGTGTGCCGGCCGCGCCCCATCACTGCTGACCACTGCCGGCCTTTGGGGCGCTGCCGTCGCCGTTCCCGTCCGTGGTCCCGGCATGACGGTCCCCTTCTTGAGCGGTGGACGCGTCGCGGCCCGGCCCCGCCCTACCGCAGCGGGCACCGCCGACGTGTCGACTGCCGCCGGCCCCGTCCCATGTTTCTGCGTCCGCCTGTTGTTGCGCAGCCTCGAATTGCCGTGTGAAACAAACGCCGAGGCGGCCGGTCGTGGCAGCCGCCCGGCTGAAACATGCTGCTCACGGATGCGGCTGTGAACAGAGCGGTGCCAAGGTTGTCCCTCACTGCTCGTGCACTGTCCGTGCTGACCGTGGGAGATGGGATGGGTCGCCGCGAGAGCCCGCTGGATCCGTCGGTTGGGCCGGTCCAGCGTTTCGCGTTCGAGTTACGCAAGCTGCGCCAGGACGCGGGAGGTCTGACCTACCGGGACATGGCGCAGCGCACGGACTACTCGGTCGCCACGTTGTCGAGGGCGGCCGCGGGTGAGCAACTGCCGTCTCTCGCCGTGGCGCTGGCCTATGTACGGGCATGCGGCGCAGACCTCGACGAATGGGAACAGCGCTGGCGAGCGGCGGCCCAGGAAGCGACCAACGAGCTGGAGGACGCCGACGACACCGCCGCCCCCTACCGGGGCCTGACCCGCTTTGAACCCGCTGACCAGGACTTGTTCTTCGGGCGCGACCACCTCGTGGCTCAACTGACCGAACGCGTACGCACCCGCCGTATGGTCGCGGTGGCGGGTGCCTCGGGCAGCGGCAAGTCCTCGCTGCTGCGCGCCGGCCTCATCCCTTCCCTCCGGAGCTACGAATCACCGGATGGTCGGCTGGCAGCCATTCGGATCCTCACTCCAGGGCCACGCCCGGTATCCAGACACGCGCAGGCGTTGGCGGCGAGTGAGGAACCCGGTGACACGGTGGTCGTGGTCGACCAGTTCGAGGAACTGTTCACCCTGTGCACCGACCCCGCCGAGCGTGCCGCCTTCCTCAACCTCCTGGTCACGGCGGTGGACCCGGAGAGCAGACTGCGTGTGGTGATCGCGGTGCGGGCGGACTTCCTCAGCCGCTGCGCCGAGCATCGCCCGCTCGCCGCCGCCCTCACCGACGCCACCTTCCTGGTCGGCCCCATGGGACCGGCCGAACTGCGCGACGCCATCGTCAAACCCGCCGCCGCCGCGGGGCTGATCGTGGAGCGCACGTTGACGGCGAGGATCGTCGAGGAGGTCGCCGAGGAACCCGGCGGACTGCCGCTGATGTCCCACGCTTTGTTGGAGACCTGGCGCCGCCGCAAGGGCCGCACCCTCACGCTGGCTGCCTACGAGGCTGCAGGCGGTGTGCACGGCGCCCTCACCCGTACCGCTGAGGAGCTGTACACCTGCCTCTCGCCGGAACGGGCCGAGGTCGCCCGGCGTATCCTGCTGCGGCTGATCACGCCCGGTGAAGGGGCTCAGGACACCAGCCGTCCCGCCGAGCACGCCGAACTGCGCGCGCTGAGCGCCGCCGGCCGGCCGAGCGACGCGGCTTCGGTATTGGAACAACTGGCCCGCGCACGGCTGGTCACACTCGACGGCGACATGGTGTACCTGGCTCACGAAGCGTTGATCACCGCATGGCCGCGACTGCAGTCCTGGATCGACGGCACCCGCGATCGGCTTCGGGCCCACCGCCAGCTCACCGAGGCCGCCCGCGCCTGGGACGCGCTCGACCGGGACACCGGGGCCCTGTATCGCGGTACCCGCCTCGCCACGGCCGAGGAGTGCCTCACCGGACATCGCGCGGACCTCACCCCGTCCGAGGCCGCGTTCCTCGACGCCAGCATCGCCGCCCGCGAGCAGGAGCGGCGGGCGGCGGCTCGCACCGCCCGGCGTATCCGGGCGCTGCTGGCCGCGGTGTCCGCCCTTCTCGTGCTCGCTTCGACGGTCGCTGTCATCGCCTTCCAGCAGCGCTCGCTGGCTCGCGCCGGCCGTGACCGCGCCGTGGCCGAGCAGGTGGTGGCCGAGGCGGGCCAGTTGAATGCGACCGATCCGTCCCTGGCGGCGCGGATGTATGTGGCGGCGCACCGGCTGCGGTCGGACCGTGAAGCCGCCGCGGGCCTGCTGGACACGCAGAACATGGCGCTTTCCTCCGTACTGCCCGGACACACGCAAGCGGTGTACGCGGTGGCGTTCTCACCGGACGGGCGCACCCTCGCCACCGGGGCCGGTGACGACACCATCCGGCTGTGGAGCCTGGCCGACCCCTCGCACCCCGTCCCGCTCGGCAAGCCACTGACCGGGCACACCAACTGGGTGTACTGGCTTGAGTTCTCCCCGGACGGCCACACCCTGGCCAGCGCGAGCCGGGATCGTACGGCACGACTGTGGGACGTCCGTGACCCGCTGCACCCGAGGGCCCTGGGCAGTCCACTGACGGGTCACAGCGACTTTGTCTTCTCGGTGTCGTTCAGCCGCGACGGGCGCACCCTGGCCACCGCCGGCCAGGACCACACCGTGCGGCTGTGGGACGTCTCCGACCCGGCGCACGCCAAGGCACTGGGCGACCCGCTCACGGGGGCGAGGGACGCCGTCGCCTCGGCCGCTTTCAGCCCGGACGGCCGGACGGTGGCGGCCCCCGGGCACGATCACCTGATCCGACTCTGGAACGTCACCGACCGGATGCGTCCGCAGCTGTGGCAAAAGCCGCTGAGCAACCCGTCCGCCGTCTACGCGGTCGCCTTCCGCCGGGACAGCCGGCTGATGGCCAGCGTCGGCGACGACCACAAGGTGCGGCTGTGGGACGTCTCGGACCCGGCTCACACGAAGCCGCTGGGCGAGCCGCTGACCGGCCACAGCGACACCCTGCTCGCGGTGGCGTTCTCACCGGACGGGCGGGTTCTGGCCACCGGTGGCGCCGACCACACCATCCGGTTGTGGGACGTCTCCGACCCGCTGCATCCCGCTCCCCTCGGGCAGCCGCTGATCGGCCATACGGGATTCGTCAACTGGCTGGCGTTCAGTCCCGATGGACGGTCGCTGGCCAGCGCGAGCGACGACTACACCGTACGGCTGTGGCATCTGCCGCGCGCCGTCCTGGCCGGCCATCTCGGCAGCATCACCGGCATCGCGTTCAACCGGGACGGCCGTGTATTGGCCAGCGCGAGCGCCGGCAGGATACGGCTGTGGGATGTCCACGATCCAGCGGACGGCAGGCAGCTGAGCGAGCTGCCTGGTCAGCACCTCGCCATCCGGATGGCGTTCCAGCCGCGGGGTCAGTTGCTGGCGAGCGCCGACAATGACGGCACCGTGTGGCTGTGGGACGTCTCCACCCCGGGCCGCCCCCGGCAGGCCGGCCTGATACACACCGGCGGTGCCGACCAGGCCGATGGCGTACTGGCCTTCACTCCTGACGGGCATGTACTGGTCACAGGCGGCCCCAAGTACAGCCTGCGGCTGTGGAACGTCACCGACCCCGCACGCCCCGCGGCCCTGGGCAGCCCGCTGACCGGCCACATCAGCATCGTCCACTGGGCGGGCGTCAGCCCGGACGGTCATACCCTGGCCAGCACGAGCGAGGACGACAAGGTCCGCCTGTGGGACATCCGCGACCCGGTCCGCCCCAAGCCCCTGCCGGACATCCGCACAAGCGACACAGGCGGCACCTTGTGGGGCGCCTTCAGCCCTGACGGACGGCTGCTGGCCACCGCCGGCGTCGGCCACGACGTACGCCTGTGGAACGTCAGCGCCCCCGCGCACGCCTCAGCCATCGGCAGCTCGCTGACCGGGCACACCGGCCGGGTGACCTGGGTGGGTTTCAGCGCAGACGGCCGCACGCTGACCTCCGCAGGCGAGGACCGGAGCGTCCTGCTGTGGGACCTGACCGACCTCACTCGGCCGGCTCCCTGGGGCAGAGCGCTCACCGCAGGGCACACCGAAGCGATAGAGACGGCCGCGTACCGCCCGGACGGGCAACTTCTGGCCACAGCGGGACCGGACGGAACGATCGAGTTGACGTCCCTCGGACTCGGCCAGGCGATCCGGCGGATCTGCGCCAGCACCGGCGGTCAACTCACCCCGCTGCAATGGCGGAACTACATAAGGGAATTCCCGTACGCACAGCCATGCCGCGCCTGACGTGGTCTCCCACACGCCGCCGTCGCCCCGGCCCCGGGCTCGCGCCGGGGCGACGGCCGGTTGGCTCACATGACCTACTCGCTGACGCGACGAGATGAGGATCAGCGAATTTGGCTCTGTCCGCGTTCCAACGCGCTGCCTTGGTCTGTAGGCCTCCCGCGGGGCAAGGACCAGGCTGGGCCGGAGCGACACGGTTTCACGAGGGACGGCAACTGCTCGCCCGAGGCTGCCCGTGACAGCGTGGTCGCCGAATACGGCGTGCGCTGCGCCAGGGCCCGCTATGTCGGCCCGCCCGCTTCCTGACGCAGTTTGCGCAACTCGCCCCGCCCCGCGAAGTCAGCACGGCCAGTGGACCACAGCCTTTGCACCACTACGCGCCGACTGCACTTGTGACCAGCGTCTTTGAGCCGACAGCGGCTACCGATCGGCCACACCGATGTTTGTTTCATGCAGCGACAGGGACCTGCGCAACAACCAGTTGACCCAGAAACCTAGTACCTGGCCGGCACCGGAGAGGACACCGACGGTGCACCGGCAACCATCCGGCCCGCGCCGCGCCCTGCTCACCTACTGCGTGGGGGACAGGAGGAGAGGAAACCGGGCGGCGTAGCCAACCCGGTAGTGCGCAACCGCTGGCCGACTCCGAAGGAATCCAGCGATGCACACGCGCCGGATCGGTAAGACAGGCCACATTTTCCAGGACTGACAGGAGGGATGGAAATGGAGAAGTCGCTCGACGCATCGGACATCGTGGTCACCCACGGCAGCGGGATCGTCATGAGCCCGTTTCGACTGCAGTCCCTGGTACGCAGCGGACGACAACAATGCCAATGACAGCTGGCCGATCCTCGACACACGTGCGCTGTCGGGGCCAGGCCCTCCGGCGGGCCGCAGATGTGTCCGGAAAATGAAAGGGAGAATGAAAGGTGACGACTTCCTCGATAGAGATGGGCACCATTCCTTCGAAGCTTTCCGCCTCCACACTCGAGTGGCTCCTCCGGCCTGTCCCGCTGGCCGACTTCTGGAGGGAGTACTGGGAGCGTCGGCCGCTGGTTGTCCACCGCGACAACCCGGGTTACTTCGCAGAACTGCTGACCCTGGATCAGGTCGATCAGGCGTTGTCCCTGGCAGGGGTGGGTCTGGAGAACATCCGTGTGGTGGTGGACGGCGAGGAAACGCCGGTGTCGCAGCTCGGTGCCGGCCGGGGCCCCAACGGTCTGACGAACTCGCTGGAGGCGCTCTACACGCGCTATCGGGAGGGCTCGACGGTCGTGGTCAACTCGCTGCAGGACCGGTGGGAACCACTGCAGCGGGTCGCAGCGGCCCTGGGGAGCGAGTTGGGCGCGCGGGTGCAGATGAACATCTACCTGACGCCCCCGCATTCGCAGGGCTTCGCTCCGCACCATGACACCCACGATGTGTTTATCGCGCAGGTGCACGGCAGCAAGGCGTGGCGACTTGCCGAAGCGTCCTACGAGCTGCCGTTGGCGAACCGGCCGTATGACAAGTCGCAGGCGGCGCCGGAGCCGACGCAGGAGTTCGAGTTGCAGGCCGGGGACCTGCTGTACCTGCAGAGGGGGACGGTCCACTCCGGCGCCGCCAACCAGGCGGCGTCGCTGCATGTGACGCTCGGGATCCACCCGGTGCTCTGGGCGCAGGCGCTGCAGGACGCGCTCTCGCAGCTGGCCGCCGAGGATGTGCGGTTCCGCCGTTCGCTCCCCGTCGGGTTCGCGCTGGACCCGGAGATGCGCGAGCAGACGGAGGCAGGATTCGCCGAACTGCTGGACGCGCTGGGCGCGCAGCTGTCGCCGCGGGAGATGACCGCCCGGGCGGTGGAGCGGGTGACCTCGATCTCCGCACCGCTGCTGCGAGGCCACTTGCTGGACCTGGAAAACCTTCCGCACACGGGCCCGGACACCCCGCTGCGCCCACGGCAGGGCCTGCAGTGGCAGCTCACGCTCGCGGACGAAGTGGCCCGGCTGCACTTCCACAACAAGACCGTGCAGTTCCCCGCCTCGGTGGCGGAGGAGGTGCGCTGGGCCGCCGAGCACGAAGCGCAGTGGTTCACGGCGAACGCGATCCCCGGGGACCTGGACGAGGCCGGTCGGATCACGTTGGTGCGCACGCTGCTCGCTGAGGGCTTCCTCACCTTGCACTGACCGGGTCGGCAACGTGCGAGGCGGAGAGGGAGCCCATGAGTGGTTCGAGGCCGACATCGGGTCCGGTAGCGGGCGTCCCAGTGCGGAGGATCCTGGGGTTGCTCGGCCCGTATCGGGCCCGACTGGGGCTGATGCTGGCCCTGGTTGCGGCGTCGTCGGTGCTGGCGATGGTGCCGCCGTTCCTGTTGCGGGAGATGTTGGACCGGGCGCTGCCGCATGGCCGGACCGGGCTGCTGAGCGTGCTGGCGGCCGGCATGCTGGCGGTCGTGCTGGTCTCCAGCGGGGTGGGCGTATGTCAGTCCTACCTGTCGCTTGGCGTCGGTGAGCGCATGATGAACGACCTGCGGATCGCCGTGTATGCGCGCTTGCAGCGGATGCCGCTGGCGTTCTTCACCCGGACCCGCACCGGTGAGATGCAGTCCCGGATCGCCAATGACATCGGCGGGATGGGATCGGTCATCACCACGCTGTCCGGGAGCATCGTCGGCAATATCACCACGGTGGTATCCAGTCTGATCGCCATGCTCGCCCTCGACTGGCGGCTGACGATCGTCTCGCTGCTGATGGTGCCGGTCTTCGCGTTGATCAGCCGGAACGTTGGCAACCAGCGACGGGCGGTCACGCGAGAGCGCCAGAAGCAGATGGCGGTGCTGTCGGTCATGATCGAGGAGTCGCTGTCAGTGAGCGGTTTCCTGCTGGGCCGGGTCATGGGCCGTGCCCACACGCTCATCGAGCAGTTCACCCGCCAGTCCAGCCATCTGACTGAGTTGACGATCCGCTCAGCCACGACCGGGCGATGGCGGGCGGCGTCGATGCAGATCATCATGGCCGCGATGCCGATCGCCATTTACTGGGCCGCTGGGCTGACCGGCCACCACGGCCGCCCGGCGGTCTCCATCGGCACGCTCGTGGCGTTCACCACCTTGCAGCAGGGGCTGCTGGGGCCGACGGTCTCCCTCCTGGGGGTCGGTATCACCCTGCAGAGCTCGCTCGCACTGTTCGAGCGGATCTTCGAGTACCTGGATCTGCCCGTCGAGATGTCCGAGCCCCAGTACCCGGTGCCTCTGCGCCGCCCCCGCGGGCACGTCCGCCTGGAGAACGTCGGCTTCACCTACGGCGGCCTACCGGTCCTGCGCGACATCACCTGGGACATTCCCGCCGGCAGCCATGTGGCCATCGTGGGCGCCACCGGCGCGGGCAAGACGACCCTTGGCTACCTCGTCCCCCGACTGTACGACGCCACCAACGGTCGCGTGACCATCGACGGCGTCGACATCCGGGACCTCGACTTCGCCACCCTGGCCTCCATCGTCGGCGTCGTCTCCCAAGAGACCTTCCTGTTCCACACCACGATCGGGGACAACCTGCGCTTCGCAAATCCCCACGCCACCGCCGAAGACGTCATCGCCGCGACGAAAGCAGCCCACATCCACGACCTCATCGAAAGCCTGCCGGACGGCTACGACACCATCGTCGGTGAGCGCGGCTTCCGGTTCTCCGGCGGCGAAAAACAACGCCTGGCCATCGCCCGCACCATGCTGCGCAACCCGCGCGTGCTGGTGCTCGACGAAGCGACCAGCTCCCTGGACACCCACACCGAGCGCGTCATCCAGCAGGCCCTCGACACACTCGCCCGCGGGCGAACCACCATCACCATCGCCCACCGCCTGTCCACGGTCAAAGAAGCCGACCAGATCATCACGCTCAACCAGGGACGCATCGTCGAACGGGGAACCCACGCCGACCTTCAGGCACACGGCGGGCTCTACGCCGCTCTGCTCGCCGAGGACAACGCCCAGCGCCCCAACCAGAGCTACGCCCCGAAGGAACATCGATGACGGAGACGACACCTATATGCTTCCTGCTCGCCTACGACGCCACCTGCGGCACCTGCCGAAAGATCTCCCGCGAGGTCGCACACGCCTGCGACGGCCGACTCGGCGTCGTCCCGCTCGACCACCGAGACATCCGGCAATGGCGTGCACAAGCACTCGGCGCAAACGCACCCTGGACACCGACCCTGATACGGATCCACCACGGCCACGTGCGCGCCTGGACCGGCCCTGCCATGGCCGCGCCCCTGATCCGCAGACTCGGACCACGACGCATCATCCGCGTGGTGTGCGCGCTGGGCCGGATACGCAACGACGAGAAGCCCACCCTCCAGGCGGCGCGCCTGCCCCTGCTGTGGGCCGGCGCCCTGACCGCCGCACGGTTGCTGTTCACCGGAAAACCCCCGACGGCCGCCGCCCGGGAAAACAGCGAGGCGGCCCACTGGGCCGCCGCCCACCGCGACAACCTCCCCAGAACCTACGACGCCGTGACGGCGTACCCTGTCGCCTACCAGCGGCTATTTTCGACGCCTCGCCACCCGACATTCAAAGCCGCCTGTGGATCGAGGCTCTGGGACGAGACGGGGCCTCCCGCACCGGCATGACCAGCGCGCAAGAAGACGTCTACGCCCGCGCTATCGAACTTGCCAGTGACCAGCGCCTGTTCACCACGGCCCCAGAGACACTCCCCGAACTTCACCGGCGCTTGACCGACCTGCACCGGAACGCTTTGCAGGCGTTCGGCCAAGCGAGCGCCTGCCGCCTGCTGCTGGCTCTGGGTACCACCAAGCCACACCAAACGCCCCGGTGAAGCTGCGTCCGGCACCCCCTCGGCTCTCACAGGGCGGTTCGAGAGTTGATGTCCGTCACGGCCGCATCACCGAACGCGGCACCCACAGGGAACTGCTCTCGGGCCACTCCGCAGCTCTGTCGGCGCGCAGGCGCAACCTCACGGAGTCCGCGGAACCCTGATCGGCAGATCGCCGACCAAAGCATCTGACAACACATGACCCCGCTCACGAAGCTGTCGAGAAAGGGAAAACCTCATGGCAAAGTCGCTCTCCGACAATGACATCACCGTCGTGCGGCCGGAAGGAATGCTCAGCCCCGCACACGACCCGAGCCGGGGCCGCTACGACGACAACGACCGCAACGACGCGGGATTTCAGGACCATCACCGCACCACCGGGCCGTGGGACGACATGGACTGACTCAAATCGATTCGCGCCCCCAGCGTGCCGGGGCCTCGTGTGGCACCGTGGACGCTGGCCTGGTCCGTCACCGCCCGTGGTGGCGGACCAGGCCTCATTGCGTGCTGGACGGCTCGGCCCCGGCCGCGCCAGGCAGGGGGAAGGCCTGCCGGGGACCGGCATACAGGCGGATACGTACGCCGGGCTGACCCGGATCCCGGATCGTGCGGTCGGCCGGCGCGGTCGCCCACATCTGGGCAACGGCGTTCTGGCTGTACTCGGACTCGCACGGCAAGCGCGGGAGCTCACCGGCTCACCGAACCTGTGCATGGTCGGCGGCGTTGCCCTCAACTGCCTGGCCAACGGCTTGCTCCAGCGGGAGAACCTCTTCGAGAATCTCTGGATCCAGCCGGCGGCCGGTGACGCCGGCGGCGCCCTCGGCGCGGCACTGCTCGGCGCTCACGCACTGTTGGCGACACCGCGCGGCGTTCCGGCCGACGCCCCCGACTCCCAGCGTGGCAGCCTCCTCGGCCCGAGCTACTCGGCCGACACCTTGTGAACGACGCCGGCCGAGCTCGGCTGCGCCTACGAGGAAGTCAGCGACCGGGGCAGGCGCGCAGCCCGCATCGCCGACCACCTGGCGTCCGGAGACGTCGTCGCGCTCTGCTCGGGTCCCATGGAGTTCGGCCCGCGCGTCCTGGGGAGCCGGTCGGTCATCGCGGACCCGCGCCGGGCCGACACGCAGTCCCGCCTCGACCTCAAGGTCAAGTTCCGGGAGTCCTTCCGGCCGTTCGCCCCAGCGGTGCTGCCGTAGGCGTGCGGCGACTGCTTCGAGTTCGAAGGCGACAGCCCGTACATGCTCATGATCGTCCTGGTGCGCAGCGAGCGGCGTGTGTCCACCAGCCGCGGCCGGTGAGGACCTGCTCGCGATGGTCCGCCAGGTCCGCAGCGACATACCGGCTCTCACTCATGTCGACTACAGCGCCAGGTTGCAGACGGTGGGCGCGGGCGGCAACCCGCCGGACCGAGGAGGCAGACCGGTGGGTCATCCTGGTGGCCGCCGACGCCCGCACCGCCCGCGTCGCCGCACATCCGGCGCCTCGAAGCCGGCCTTCTCAGTGAGGTCCTGGGCAGAGCAGGTCTAGCGCGAGTCCGGCAACGGCGGCCCCGGCGTCGAACAGAGGCCGGGATCGCCACCGTCGGACAGCAGTTCGTCGACCTGGAGCTCAAGCTCCAAAACCGTGACGACGACCTCGCTGCCGGCCCGCGCCGCCAACCGGGAGCTCATGGCCCAGCTCAACCGCCACTCGACTGACTGACCAGGGCTACGCAGCAGGGGTGAGTTCGGCGCGGCCGAACAAGAGCGCGTAGCCGGAGGGGAGCTGGCGCAGGATGCGGGTGAGGAGATCGGGACCGGCCAGGGCTGCGACGACGCAGAGGACGGATCCGGTGTCCCAGCGGGTGGTGGCCAGGGAGGCGCCGGTGCGGGCGGCGAGGTCCTTGACAAAGGCCCAGCCGGTCAGCGGCTGGGTGTCGGGGATCTGGGCAGTGAAGATGCATGCGGCGTCGAGGGGGAGGCGGGCGGCCAGTTCGACGCGTTCGTCGCCGGTCAGCTGGCGTCCCAGTCCGGCGAGGACGAGGCGGACGGCTTCCTCGGCCCTCTCACGGGTGGGGTAGGCGCCTTCGTAGCGGACCTTCTCCAGCATCTGCTCGTAGGCCATCGCGTAGGAGTGCTGGAGCGGTGCGCGCCGGTCGGACATTACGGTGGTTGCCTTTCTGTCACCGGGGTCGTGGTGGACGGTGTGCGGTCACCGGGGGTGGGTGGTCAGGAGGGCTGGGGGCGGCCGAAGAGGAGGTCGTAGCCCGCGGGGAGCTGGAGCAGGATCTCCATGAGGAGGTCGTCGCCGGCTGCGTCGGCGACCGTGGACAGCACGGCGCTGACGTCCCAGGCCGCGGTCTGCTCGGTGGCCCCTTCGATCCAGGCTGCGGTCGCCCGCACGAACCGCTCCGGCGGCAGCGGCTCGGCGCTCTGCAGCGGATTGAGAAGGATCAGGGCGAAATCTTCCGGTAGACGCGCCGCCAGCCGCGCGCGGACTTCGCCAACCAGGTGCGCGCCCAGCAGGGCGAGCACCACGCGGGCCACGCGCTCGGCCTCTTGCAGGGTGTCGTACTCGCCGCGTTCCTTCACATGGTCGAGGAACGCTTCGCGTCGCACAGTCACGTCGGCCGCCACCCTTCCTCGGTCCACGGGGCGCGGAGGACAGGCAAGGTGGAGATCAGATACGCGTCCTCCGCCGCCGTTCAGCCCCCGTCTGTCCGGCTCAGCCGGAGATCTCCTTGCGGCCGGATCCGGCGCCGATGGCGATCTTGCGGGGCTTGGCGCGCTCGGCGATCGGGATGCGCAGGGTGAGCACGCCTGCGTCGTAGTCGGCCTGGATGTGCTCGGTGTCCAGCGTGTCGGCGAGCACGAGCTGGCGGGAGAAGACGCCCAGCGGCCGTTCCGACAGTTCCATCTGCACGTCGTCGGCCTTCGTCACGGGCCGACGCTCGGCCTTGACGGTGAGCATGTTCCGTTCGACGTCGATGTCGATCGCCTCGGCGCTGACGCCGGGGATGTCGAAGGCCACCACGTACTGGTCGCCCTCGCGGTAGGCGTCCATCAGCATCGGGGACGGCCGCGACCAGGTGCCCGGGCCCATCAGATGCTGCGCCAGCCGGTCCAGCTCACGGAAGGGGTCAGTGCGCATCAACATTGTGAAAACACCTCCAGCAGGTTCGGGCAGTTGCTGCCAATGCGCCTCACTGACACCGTTGTATCATGTCATCCAATGGATGACAAACACGATGTCGTCCACAGGATGACGACCTGAGGGAGGTGCCCATGACCTTGGCCGACCAGCCGGGATCGTCCAGCGCCGACGCACAGAGCCCGGCTTCGTTCCTCGCCGCCGCGGCAGCCCTTCAAGCCATAGACGACGCCCTGCAGGCCGCCCGGCACGAGGTCCCCGGCAGTGCCGAGACTCACGACGTCGGCCCGGAGCAGGCCCTGGCCTCTCTTCTGCTGCTGCGGCAGGTACGCGAGCAGCTCGCCGGCTGGGAAACCGGCCTGATCGAGACCGCTCGCCAAGCGGGTGCCAGCTGGGCCGACCTCGCCCACCCCCTCGGCGTCGCCAGCCGCCAGGCCGCCGAACGCCGCTACCTGCGGGGCCGCCCCGGTCCCGCCGGAACCACCGGTGAACAACGTGTCCAGGCCACCCGTGAACGCCGCGCCGCCGAACGCGCCACCGCCACCTGGGCCCGCCGCAACGCAGCGGACCTTCGCCGCATCGCCGGCCAGATCACCGCCCTCACCGACCTGCCCACCGCTGCCCGCCTACCGCTCAGCCGACTCCACGCGGCCCTTGCCTACGATGACCCCGCTGCCCTCATCCACCCCCTCAACGCCACCCGCCCCCACCTCGTCCCTGCCCACCCCGACCTCGCCGCCCGGCTCGATGCCCTCACGGACTCCGCCACGAACCCGGCAGCTCCCGGCTGACTGGATTTCGCAGAGCGACGGACTCGTAGGGCAGGGCCCGGAAGGGCAGCTCGTGCGGCGCGTGAGCCGGTTGGTCATCGGCGTGATCGAAGGCCACGTGATCGAGAAGAAGTTGTGCGCGGGCGAGGTGGACGCCTCCGGGCGGGCTCAGCCGGCCGGAGCCGGAACGGGAGACAGGGCTGACGTCGTCGCAGGCTGACGCCGGGGTGGCGCGGCTCCGGGAGCGACTGCGGCACTGGGGGCTTGGAGAGCCGAACGGGTCGGCCGGGTCAGCCTGCGGGTCATCAGGCTGATCGCCGCACAGGTGATCAAAGCCTCGCTGTGCTGGGGCAGCCGCTCGTGGCCCCGCGGGTCGCTACTAGGACTTGGTCAGCTTCACTCGTGAGTGGCGCGTCTGGCGGCGTCTGGTCGTCGTTGTGGTGGTGTGACACCTGGGGAGATGGCCGAGGTCCGGGGGACCTGGAGGCGTTCACGGCGGAGTTGTTCGACGGGTCCTTCCGTGCTGACCAGCGGCGTTGGGGACAGGCGTCGCTGCACAGTCCGGCGTTCGCGGCCATGTGGGCCAGGTGCGAGGTACGGCCCCGTACCAGCGAGGACAAACACTGTGGCACCCGCTGGTGGGTGAGATGCGCCTGCACTATGAAGTGTTCAAGGTCACCAGTGCGGTCGGCCGGCAACTGTTCGTCTACTCAGCGCAGCCGGGCACGCCCGGTGCCGACGCGCTGATGCTGCTGCGCAGCCTGGCCGGTGACACGCTCACCGACTACCCCCGCCACCGACGCCGAGGGGCACATCCCGCCCACTGAGAGCGTGGGCTGCCTCAGCCTGATGTAGGCCGGCGGCACGAAGAACCGGCCGGTGCAGTTCGCCGAGGTTCTTGGTGAAGAGCGCGCCGGGGGTCTCGCTCAGCGCCCCCTCCATGACGCGCGTTTCGGCTTCACGCACTTCCCCGCCGCGGTCGGTGAGCCGGTGACGTATGGCGCGCCGACGCCGCCGTGCACATGTCGCCTGCCAGGAACGGCTGGAGCAGCGTGAGCAGCGCGTCGGGGCGGTCAAGCGGGATGATGTGACCGCAGTCCTCGATGACATAGCCGGTCAACTCGTCTGTGAGAGGACGCAGTTGCTGTTCGAGGGCGGCACCGACGGGGTGTGCTCCGATGGCCATGACGGGCATCGTGAGCCGAGCCGTCATGACGGCGTCCTGGATCTGCCGGGCGCTGGCAGGCACAGCGCGGTAGTAGGAGAAGGCGCGGCGCAGGGCATCCTCACCGGTGTAGGCGGAGATAAATTCCTCGCGGAGCGCGGTGGGGATGCCGCGGCCGAGCGTGCCCTGGTCGAGGAACCAGCCGATGTACCGGTCCTCGTGGCCCGGCAGCACGGATTCCGCGAGGCCCGGCTCGGAGTGGAAGCCGAACCACCACCGGGGTCCGCCCGTTCCGAGGTGGCCGGAGCTGGAACTGTCGCTGGTAAGCCCGCCGAGAAGCGCCTCCATCAGCACCAGGCGCCGGACGACGTCGGGCCGGTGCAGGGCAAGCAGGAAGGCGGGAGGGGCTCCTGCGTCGATGCCGACCACCGCGGCTTCCGTCACCTCGAGTGCCTCCAGCAGGCACTCGACGTCTCGTACGAGAGTCGCGGCGTCGCATTCCTGTGTCATGCCTGTCCCCTGGCCGGTGCTCAGCCACCGCATGTTCGGTGCGATCACCTGGTGGTGCAATGCCAGCGGGCCGATGACCTCCCGCCACAGTTGCCAGGTGTGCGGAAAGCCGTGCAGCAGCAGGAGGGCGGGGCCCTCGCCGGCGAGGGCGACGTTGAGCGCCACCCCGTTGACGGACACGGTGCGTATCTCGACATCCGGGTCCGCAACCGTACCGGTGGTGTGCTGGATGGGGGACGGCTTCGGCGGGTGGGTCTTCACATCAACTCCAGGGCGGTAACTATTGGTTACAAGCTGAACGTAAGCGACTAGAGTCGAGTGGCCAAGACCGCACTTGCACGGAAGGTGGTGAGCTGCAGGTGACCACTCGGCCCACAGGTTCTCCCGCGGCACGCGGCGACCTCTTCGATGCGGCCTGCCCTACGCGTCGGCTGCTCGACCGGATCGGTACGAAATGGACGTCTATGGTGATCAAGGTGCTGTCCGAGGCTGCCCCGCAGGAGGTTCGTTTCGCCGAGCTCCAGCGCAGGATGCCGGGCGTGTCGCAGAAGATGCTGTCGGCGACCCTCCAAAACCTCACGCACGACGGCCTGGTCTCCCGGCGTGTCGAGCCGACCGTTCCCCCGCGTGTGCACTATCGCGTCACCGGGCTTGGACTGTCCCTGGAGGAGCCGCTCGCCGCGTTGCGGTCCTGGGCCGAGGAGCACATGGCCGAAATCGACGCCCACCGCCGTCATCGAGCCGAGCCGGACTGAC
>NZ_JBEYZY010000047.1:20748-23987 GCF_040646295.1 Streptomyces sp. NPDC046197
AACCGGCCCGGACTGAACCGGCCCGGACTGAACCGGCCCGGACTGAACCGGCCCGGACTGAACCGGCCCGGACTGAACCGGCCCGGACTGAACCGGCCCGGACTGAACCGGGCAGGACTGAACCGGGCAGGAGGAAGAAGACCGCGTCCGCAGGCTGCTGCAGCGCCTGGCGCCCGTCGCCGCTCCGGCCACTGCCCGGTGTGTACCCCGCCGTTCGCATCCGGACGCCAGCCCCGGGCGTTCTGCTCAGCCTGGTGCCGTGGCCGCGCACAGGCCCTGCAGCGCCGCGGGCCGGTGCCCGGTGGCCCGGGACTCCTGCTTCCCCGGCAGCGCAAGCAGCGCCTGGACCTCCCCGAGATACTGACGTGAGAGATGCAGGGACGGATGGTGCTGGCCGAGCGGGCTGCGCGGTTGCGCAAGGAGCTGGCGGAGATCGACGCCGAGGTGGCCCGGCTCGAGGCAGCGGAGGTGGTTATCGGCTAGTTCATCAAGGCCGAGCGCGCGGGTGAGGTGGACGATCCGGCCATGGACGCCGAGCGGAGCCGATCGGGCAGCGGTACCAGTTGGTCCGAGAGTAGACGGTCGGCCGGGAAGTCCTCGGCGTCGCGGTTGGCCAGGGAGTAGAGACCGGCAGGTGTGGGATGTTCATTGGACTGTGTGGGAGGGCGGTGCGCCAAAGAGCCACCTGCTTCGCGCGCTGGTCGTACTGGCGAACATCGAGGCCACTACAGGCAATTGATCCATACCGCAGGCAGCTCACGACCAGCACAGGCACCCGGAACGGCGTCACTGAGCCGGGATCGGCTGGGTGAGGTTCACCGGGTTGCCGTCGGGGTCCTGGATGTGGGCGACGCGCTGTCCCCACGGCATGTCGTTGGGGCCGCTGCGGACCGAGCCGCCCAGCGCCTCCACCCGGCCGAGCGTCTCGTCGACGTCGTCGACACCGATGCTGAGCAGGATCCGCGGTGCCGCCCCGGTCCCCGGGTTCGTCTTGGCCACCAGCCCGAGGTCGGTGTCGCCGATGCGCAAGCCGAGGTAGAAGGCCGGGCCTTCCGCCGGTACCCGGAAGATCTCCTCGGCGCCGAACAATTTCGTATAGAAGCCGAGCAGGACGTCCTGGTCGGCAGTGATGATCACTGGCTGGATGGTGGACATGGCACTCCTGTCGAGAACGGTCGTGTCGCTGGGTAGACCGTTCGAGGACGGTGGACTCATCGGCGAAACCGCCCTGCCAGACGATCTACACCCCAGACTGCCGCCCGCGACCAGTACGAGCAGCCCGAAACGGGGTCTCACCACCCCTGCTGGCCAGCCACTTCAAGATGGCGCAGCCTCATTATTCGCTTGGCGTGAGTGTTGACGCCTTCGAGCGCCCATTGTGGTCCGGGGCGGTGAGGCCGGCGTCGACGGCGGCGCGGTCGACATCGGGGCTGTTGGCGAAGGCGTGGAGGTAGGGCAGTCCGGCAGGCGGGCGCATGGCAGCGGCTCCCCACCATGGGACGGAGGGCGTATGCATTCTTCCGCCGCCGGCGCGAGCACGCGCTGGTCGGAACCAGCGTTGGGGTAGGCGCAACGGAAATGGTCACCCAAGTCATGACCACCGAGCCCTACGCCACTGCCGCACGCGTCTTCGATCGCGCGTCGGGCAGGGGCCTGGTGGCTGAAGCCGTGCCAGTGCAGCATCCGCGCAATGGCCGACTGGGTCAGGCTCTTGTGGAACCGGGCGGCCGATCAGCGTCTTGATCCGCGCCAGCTTCCAGATCTGGTCCGGTCACCCGTGCGCCACCGGCCCCTTGGCAAGCTCCTGCTCGAGCGCCTCGAACAGTGCCTCGCTCAGCTCGGGCCCGTACGGCGGCCCCTTCGATCCAAGCGCAGCCGTCCCGCCGTGCTCCCACGCCTGGCCCCACCGCTGAATTGACCGCACGCTGACATAACTCCTTGGCGACCCCAGCATTGTCGTGTCCCAGAGCGAACAACTCGGCTGCCCGCATCCGGATGTGCTCGCGAAACACCCCGTCGCTCCGCGGACGCCGTCACCCGCGGCGAGGTCGACTTGGACGAGCAGCTGGCGCGCAGCCCGGTCACCACCAACTGCAGGTGCGCCGCAATCGGCACCGCGGGTAGGGTCGAGAACTCACAGGTTGCCGTCTACCTCGTCTACACCACCGTCGCCGGACACGCGGCGATCGACCGGGAGTTGTACATCCCGCGCTCATGGACCGAGGATGCAGACCGCTGCCGCGCCGCCGGGATAACCGATGCCGACCATCGCGGGCATCCGGACACCACCCCCACGAGCCCCAGGTGTGGCACCCTGATCAAGCGAGATCCGGTAGATTCGCGCGGAGAACTTCGCGATGCCCGCGCCGGTGAGGTGCGCGTCCTGCACGGTGTCTTCGGCCTTGCTTGCGGAGCTGAGGAGCCGGTAGGCGATGGCTTCCAGGCGGGACCTGGCGGCCTCGAACCGCTCCACGTCGTTCGTGGTCAGAGCCCGGGCCTCGGATCCCAGTGCCCCGGGGCCCGGGCCTCAGGGGCAGGCGTAGGTGACGTGGGCGGTCACCGGCCGGTGGGCCGGGGAGAGGATGCGCAGGTCGGCCCGCGCCGTGCGGTGGCCTTCGCCCTGGAAGGTCCACCGCAGGTGCAGACGCGCCTGGTGCTGGCCCCGGGCCACCACTTCCCGCAGGACGCCCGAGGCGGTGCCGTCGCTTCGGATCCAGCGGTAGGTGAGCGTTCCCGGACGGCCGTTCGTGGTGACGAGGCCGACGATGTCCGCGGTGTCGTCGCAGCCCAGAGCTGCCGGCCGGGCCGAGACCGCCACCGTGCGCACGGCGACGGGCGGCCCGAGGCGCTGCCGGGCGAGGAGAGCGAGGACGAGCAGCACCACCAGCGCGGGCAGAGCGTGTCTGCGCAGCCGCCGGCGCGGGGCCGCCGTGGGGGGCGGCTGTACGGCCGGGAGCGTCCGGTGGGCGACGGCGGCGGTCACGCCTGGGCCGAAACGCAGCACGCTGCCTTCGGTGCGATCGGCCGCCGGCGTCGCCTGATTCTTTGCGGTGGACGGCTCCTCGAGGACGGTGCCGTCCGGTTCGGGTCGCTCGATCCAGTGGCTGGCCAGAACGGTCGCGCTGTACTCGGCGTCGGCGGAGCGGGGCCCATCGCCCGGGAGGGGACCGCCGGTGGGGTCGCCCAGGCGGACTGTGGAGGCGTGCTCGCCAGCGGGTGCGAGCACCTTTGTGGCCTCG
>NZ_JBEYZY010000047.1:24083-53272 GCF_040646295.1 Streptomyces sp. NPDC046197
CTCGCCGCCGGGTGACAGCACCTGGGTGGGCTCGCCCATAGGCGGCAGCACCTGCGTGGCCTCGCCGCCGGGTGACAGCACCTGGGTGGGCTCGCCCATAGGCGGCAGCACCTGCGTGGCCTCGCCGCCGGGTGACAGCACCTGGGTGGGCTCGCCGTCCTCGGCGGGTGCGGGCGAGTGGTCGTTCTGAGCGGTCATCTGATCTCACATTGCCTGGTCAGAAGCTGCTGCGAGGCACCGCCGCCGGTGGCGGCCGGAGCGGTCGTGGCCTGCACCGCCCAGTAGCAGCCACCGTTGCCGAAGGTGTGGTCGACGGTGATCGTGTACTGGGTGGCGCCGCTGCGCCGGAAGGTCTGGGACGTACCGTCCGGCGCGCCGAGCTGTCCCGGCAGGTTGCCCGAGGACCACGAGACGGTGACGGAGACCGGCCCGGTGCCGTCCGTGGTGACGTTGATGGTCGCCGTGGCGGTCGTGGGGCCCGTCTGCCGGAAGGAGGACACCGCGACGTTCTTGACCACGGGAGCGGCGGGCGAGGCGGGGGAGGTGGTGGCCGGTGCCCCCGTGGTGGCCGCGCCGCCGGGCCCCGTGGTCTTCGTGGCCGGTGCCGCCGTGGCGGAGGCCCAGGGGTCACCGGAACCGGTGGCCGCCGTGCCCGAGGGCGACAGGCCCGGAGACGGGGACAGGTCGGCCGATGCGCTCGGCGACGCGGACGGGGAGGGCGACGCGGTGGGCGACGCCGGCTCCGCGCGGGGCCGGGCACGGGTGGTGGCCAGGGCCTGCGCCGTCTGCTGAGAAGCGGCTCCCGGGGCGTACTGGACGCCGTAGGTCAGCAGGACACCGAGGAGCACGGCGGCGGCCGACACGAGCGTCCCGGGCCGGCCGGGCAGCCACGACCCGGCCCCGCCGCGGCCCGGCCCGGGCCCCAGGACGGTGCGCGCGGTGTCCGTGGTGGTCCGGGGCCCGCTGCGGGCCGAGGGCAGCAGCAGCGGCAGCAGGGCCACCAGGGCGGCGAGCCGGCCGCGGCCCCGTTCCTCCCAGTCGGGCCCGTAGGCGGCGCCGGCGGCCGCCTCCAGTTCCGTGACGAACGCCCCGGCCCCGGCCTGCCGTTCCCCGGGGTCCTTGGCCAGGCCGCGGCGCACCAGTTCACGCACCGCCTCGGGGGCCTCGTCGGCGGGGATGGGCGCGTCGACGTGCTGCAGCGCGAGTTCGGCGAGGTTGTCTCCCGCGTACGGCTTGTGGCCGGTCAGGCACTCGAAGAAGGTGGCCGTGGCCGCGTACACGTCGGCGGCGGGAGAGGCGGGGGCGCCGGTCCACTGCTCCGGGGCCATGTAGGACGGCGTTCCCGCCACGCCGGCGCTGGTGCCCGCGTCCACCGCGATCCCGAAGTCGACGAGCTTGGAGGATCCGTCCGGCATGACCAGGACGTTCTCCGGCTTGTAGTCGCGGTGGACGACGCCGACGCGGTGCGCGTCGGCCAGGCCGAGCAGCGATCCCTTGAGGACGACGAGGGCGGCCTCGGGGCCGAGGGGTCCCCGTTCGCGCAGCAGGGCCCGCAACGGGACGCCGTCCACCAGCTCCATCACGATGGCAGCGCCGTCCGGGCTCTCGACGTACTCGTACAACTCCGTGACGTGCGGGCTGTGGAGCCCGCCGAGCAGCCGCGCCTCCGCCCGGAAGCCGTGCACGAAGTCGGGCTGGGTCCGCAGTGCGTCGCTGAGGTACTTCACCGCGACCGGAACGCCGGTCTCCTCGTGCACGGCCAGGACGACCCGGCCGCTCGCCCCCGACCCGAGCTCCTGTGAATCCCTGTATCCGGGCACCGCCCATGTGTTCATCGCATCCCCCCAGGACGCCGTGCCTCCGGAGCCTCACCCACGTCCGGGCGGCTGAGCCACGCGTGGGAAGACACATTTTCGGCCACTGCGGTTGCGGTACGCCATCCCCGGGTTTCCCCGGCGGGCGGCGCGCCGGGGCGGGCCCGGTCAGCGGGCGACGGCCGACAGGAGCGTCGCGGCGGCGAGAGAGCCCCAGGGAGGCCGGGCCGTGGGAGGCGAGAGCCGTGACGACCGCCGGGGGGATAGGCCGGAGTGTGGCATCCGATGACACGACACGCGACGCAGCGGGGGAGCGGCGAGACCGCCATGTCGACCATCACCAGGACGGAAGCTGGGAATGCCGCCTTGGTGGCAGAGTTGCGGCATTTCCTGAACCTGGTCACGCTCGACTTCGGCGGGCAGATTGAGGCAGTTGGTGGTTCCCTGCTTGCCCACCCGCGCTTGGCGGGGGCGGTGGATCACCGGTGGTGGATCACCGGCGGTGGATCACCGGATGCGCGAGGCCGGTGGCGATGCCAGGGTGATCTCAGCTGACAGGTTCCGCCCGAAAGGGACCAGGCCACCATGGAGATCCGGCACCGCCTTCAGACCGCGGCCCAGCGTCCGGGCCGGGCGCCGCGGCCCCGGCGCATGGCTGGAGCACTGACCGCTGCGGTCTCGGCCGTGGTCGCGGCGGGCGCGGGCGGCTGCTTCTCCTCCCATACTGCGGCCGACCCGGCGGTCAACCGTCCTGCGACCAGCGCTGCGCCCGCGCCGGTGGCCATGGCGGGCCACACCTACCGGGTGCCTGAGCCGCTGCCGGCCGGGACCCCGGGCGTACTGATCGCCGCGACCGGCCACGGCCCCGATGCCCGGCTGGCCGGCGCCCGGCGCTGGACCGTGCTGTATCACTCCACCGACGCCCACGGCAGGGACGTCCCGGTCAGCGGAACCGTACTGCTGCCACCCGGCGCTCCTCCTCAGGACGGCTGGCCGGTGGTGTCCTGGGCGCACGGCACCACCGGCGTGGCCGACGCCTGCGCCCCCTCGCAACTACCCGATGTCGGCTCAGGCGCCTACAGCCAGGAACTCGCTGCGCTCGTACACGCCGGGTACGCCGTCGCCGCCTCCGACTACCCCGGGCTCGGGACCCCGGGCATGCACACCTACCTCGTCGGCACCGACGAGGGCAACGCGGTGGCCGACATCGTCACCGCTGCCCACCGATTGGAGCCCGGCCTCGGGCGGGTGTGGTTCGCCGTCGGGCACTCCCAAGGAGGCCAGGCCGCCCTGTTCGCCGCCCACGCGGCACACCCACCTGCCGCTCAGCGCCTGGGTGGGGTGGTGGCCATCGCCCCGGCCAGCCACCTGGAGTCGATGCTCGCCGGGGTGAAAGCCTCCCGCGTACCCGGCGAGCTGTCCTTCGCGCTCTACTCCCTGGCCGGGCTGGCGGCCACCGACCCCACCAACGCGTCGGTGAGCCTGCGCTCGCTGCTGGGGAACGCGGCAGCCGCCACCGCCTCCCGGATCCTCGCCGAATGCTCCACGAACAACGCGCCGCTGCTCAAGGGCTTGGACACCGGGAAGATGCTGCCGCTGAGTGCCGACCAGCTGCACCGGATCGGGGAGCGGATGGGCGCCTACGGCGACCCCGACCGCGCCCCTGTCCCCGTCCCCGCACTGATCATCCAAGGTGAGGCCGACCACGACGTGCCGCCCGCCTGGACCGACCAGGTCGTCGCCCACCTGCGCCGGCTCGGCTCGCCCGCCGTGCTCGAGCACACCTACCCCGGGGCAGGCCACGACCAGGTACTGGGCCAGTCCATCTGCGACCTGCTGGTCTTCCTCAGCACCCACGGCGGAACCCGGCTGGCAGCCTGCACCCCGCCGGGCACCGGCACCGGTTGAGCTCGCCCGTCGAGCAACCACGGCGCGCAACCCCGGCGCCCTGGCGTCGCGCACCGGCGCCTGTCGCTGCTGTGACCGCGGCGTGAGAAGGGCGCGTGCGCCCGGCCAGGCTTCTCCGAGCACGTTACTTCGGCGGTGACTGCCCCGTCGTGCATCCGGCCGGCTCAGCGACCGGCTGGTGGTTGGATGTAGTCCTCCAGGCGTGCCACCGCGAACCCCTGTTGCTGGATGCGGGTGAGCAGGTTGCCGAACATCTCGGTCATCGTGGCGCCTTTGAGCTAGGCAGGCCCGCGGACGTGGGCCAGGATGATGTCGCCGGGGCGCAGCTTCTTGTCCGGCACCTGGTACTGCGGGGTGCGGATTCGCATGGGCTCCCGCCACCACACGATCGCCCGGGTCCCGCGCTCACCCACTGCGCTCTCGGTGTCCTTGTCGTACGCGCCGTAAGGCGGGCGGAAGAGCAGCGGCGCGCTGCCGTACTCCTTGATGGGAACTCCTGGTCGCCGCACCTCCTCCTTCTGGCGGGCCAACGGGAGCTTGCTCATCACCGGGTGGTGCAGGGTGTGGTTCTGGATGTGGTCGCCCATCGCCTGCAGGTACTTGAAGCAGGCGTAGTCCGACTTGATGGCGTCGCCCATCAGGTAGCGCCCGGCTCCGATGACGGTGTGATACTCGCCAGTGCACTCTTCGGCGTCACCAGTTCGCCCACCGGTTTCACCTGCCGGACGCCTGATCACCGGCCGCGCCACGGCCCCTTCCAGCCGGGCGTCCACGCTCAGCAGCCGCGCGTAGGGGACCACCGACTGCTGCATGGCCAGCGCCTCGGGCCTGGCGGGCCGCATCGGCGCCGGGACCATCTGCAGTGCCGCCACCACCCGCTCGTCCGCACGCCCCGGAGTCGATCGAGGCCGTGTGGCCCGCCAGCCCCCACACCCCGTCCTGGCCGTAACGGGCCCGCATCCGCCGCACCGTGACCGCGCTGGTGGGCATCCCCGCCGCTGACAACTCGGCCGCCTTCGCCTCCTCCCGCTGCGCCAACGTCCGCGTATCAGTCCTCCCATAGCTTCGGCGTGAGGACCCACATCTCGACGCGCTGGTCCTCGCCGTTGGCGAGCGGGAGGATCTCCGTGCGGGGGGTCACGCTCGATGAGGGGCCGCGGCCGTGGGAGTTGGTGTGCAGTACGGAGAAAGCGAGGATCCCGCCGGGCTTGAGGGCGTTGCGGAGGGCGGGCATCAGGCGGTGGGGGTCGATGTAGCCGAAGCCGTGGATGGAGTAGATCACGTCGTAGGGCTCGGCCCGCTGCAGATGTTCTACGGCGTCGGCGTGGATCAGGGACAGCCCTGGTAGATCGCTGTACCGGGCGACAGCCCGCGCGTGCTGGCTGGCGGATGCTTCAACGGCGTCAACCGTGGCGCCGCACTCGCGCACCAGGTGGGCGGCGTGTTTGCCCAGGCCGGATCCCAGGTCCAGGACGCGCAGGCCCGTGAGGCTGCCGAGGACTTCCGCGCCGGGGCCGGTCGGCCAGAATCCCCAGGAGATCCGGTCCACCTCCGGGACGCAGGTGCCGCGTTGGAGATGGTGGTCCCCGTACCTGGTCCAGGCTCGGGCGTTGACGGCTTCGGGCTCCGTGCTGTCCATGGTGCTCCTCGGTGTCGGGGGAGAGGCGGGGCCGCGCCGGCTTGCGAGGCCCCGCGTTGACTTCCGTTGGTGGCCGCTGGTCAGCGGTCCTGGGCGAGGGCGTACAGCTCGCCCAGCAGACTTCCCTCGGTCGCGATGAGTTCGTCGAAGGAGCCCTGTTCCCGGACGGTGCCTTGGTCAAGGACGATGACCCGGTCGGCCATCCGCACGTTGTCCAACCTGTGGGTGACCACCACGGTGATCCGGTCCGGGGCCATGGCCCGCAGTTCCCGGAAGACCTGGTGCTCGCCGCGGGCGTCCATCTCGCTGGTCGGCTCGTCCAGGACGAGCACGGCCGGCTCCCGGTACATCGCCCTCGCGCATGCCAGGCGCTGCCACTGGCCGCCGGACAGCTCGTGGCCGCCCCACACCGACCGGGCGAGCAGCGTCCCCAGCTGATGGGGCAGTTCACGCAGTGCCTTGGCCATGCCGACCCGCTCCGCCGCGTCCCAGATCCGCTCGTCGCCGTGCTCCCGGGGCTGGCCCAACGTGATGTTTTCCCGGGCGGCGAGCGGCCAGTGCCCGTTCTTCTGCGGGACCAGGCCCACGTGCCGCCACACCGTCTCCGCGTCGGCGCTGGCCAGATCGGTGTCGTCCCACAGCACTTTGCCGGCGGTGGGCACGGTCAGTCCGGTGAGCATCCGGATCAGGGTCGACTTGCCGGCGCCGTTTTCCCCGACCAGGGCGACGACCTCGCCGCGGTTCAGCGTGAGGGTGATCGGCTGGACGGCCGCGGTCTCCTTGCTCGGGTAGGTGTAGGAGGCGTCTTCCAGTCGGATCTGTTGCGGGGGCTTGGCCTGCGCGGTGCCGCGGGCCGTGGTCATGGCGCGGACCTCGTCGATGAACTCGTAGTAGTCGGAGAGGTAGAGGCCGTGATGGAACATGACCGTGCTGTATCTGATGATCGAGTTCAGGGCGCGGCCGGCGGTCTGGGAGGCGACGACGGCGGTACCGGCGATCGCCGTCGACATGGAGCCCGCGAGTACCAGCCCGGCGAGCGAGGCCCACATGCCGAGGGTGAACAGGCCGCCGAGGGATGCGGCCAGCAGCGTGATCCGCAGGTAGGGCTTCGCCCCCTCGAGTTCGCGGCCTTCGACGCGGTCGCACATCGCTCGGTACCAAAAATGCAGGTAGCCGCGCATGGTGTTGGCTCTCAGCTCGTCGGCGAGTTCGGCCGTCGTCAGCCACCAGCGCATCATCCCGCGTACGTTGCGGGCGGAGATCGTCCGGTCGTGGACGCGGTAGTCGACCCGCGCGGCGATTACTCCGCCCAGGCCGCGGGGGACGACGGACAGCAGCAGTACACCGAGTAGCAGCGGGTGGAGCGAGGTGAGCACCGCGGCCGCCGAGGCGAGCTGGACGAGCCCGTTGGTGAGGGTCTTGGCGTCGTCGGCGAGGTCGACGGCGCGCAGGGCGCCGATCTCCGCCGCCTGGCTCCGGTCGCCGAAGCCCTCCGCGTCGTAGGCGGCGAGCTCCGCTCGCATGTGGAGGTCGACGAGCTCCAGATCCGCGGCGGAGGCGATCTTCGGGTTCAGGCGCCGGGTCGCCCAGTCCGCGAGGATCCACATGGCCGCGCCGGTGGCCATCGCCACGACGGCAACGGTCAGCGCCGGCCATGCGTGGGCAAGGCCCTCGCGGGGGTCGGCGACCATGAGTTGCGGCAGAGCCTGCGCGACGGCGCTGAGCATCACGGCCGTGCCGATGCCGGACAGCAGCTGGCAGACGACGATCGTGAGAGTCATGCGCCGGTCGACCGTCCAGGCCAGGCGGGCCGTCTGGGTCAGCGCGGCCGGGATGCGGCTGGCCATGTCCCACAAGGTGGCGTCGTCCATCGCCCGACGGTGCTTGCGCCCGTTGTAGTCGAGTTCCGGCGGCGCGGACGGCTGGGGAAGGTCCATCCGGGCCGTGGGAACGGACACGGGCGCGTCGGACGTTGCCGCCTTGCCGGCTTCCGTCGTGGTCGTCTTCTGGTGTGGTGCCGTCACGCCAACACCCCCTTGACGAGCCGGTCCAGGGTGCGTCGGGCGCGCGCGGTGACATGGGGGTCGTCGAGCTTCGGTCCCCAGACCAGGCAGCTCACCGCGTCGAGTGCCGCCAGGCACTTCAGCGCGTGCTGTTCCTCGGGTGTGAGGTCACGGCCGTAACCCTGGAGGCACGCGGTCCGCAGGTCGGGCCGATCCGCCCAGGTGCCGCAGGCCATCGGGACGAAGTCCTGCACCGCGGCCGCGAACCGGGCCCGTTCGAACTCGATCCACCCGGCCTGCCCCAGGTCCTTCGACCACAGAAGGTTGCGTTCCCAGGCGTCGCCGTGGATGAAGGCGAGCGGCAGCGGTGGAAGGGCGCGCAGTTGCTCGGCCAGGTCGCGAACCAGCTTCTGCTCCGCACGCGTCACCCGGTCCCCGGCGTTCCGCAGGTGGTTCTCGGCGCCGTCTGCCGCGGCCTGTAGCGCCTGCTCGGCCTCGGCACGCCGGGGGCCGGACACGTCGCCGGCCGCGTGGAGGCGAGCCAGCAGGGCGCCACCTTGCCGGTGGGCTCGGACTTCCTCGGCGGGCGTCAACGTCAGCTGCCTGAGCGGCCGTCCCGGGATCGCGGTCAGGAGCAGGGCCAGGTGTTCCGCGCTCGAGGCGCGCAGCTGCGGTGCGCGGCCGGCGCCGAGGGCCGGGGCTGCATGGCGAAGGGCGAGGGTCTCGCGCTCGTACATCAACGGGCGCGGGGACACCTTCAGGTAGAAGCGGACGTCGGAGGGCAGGGTGAGCTGCCAGACGCGGGAGTTCTTCTGCGGGTGGGAGGCGTCCTGGACGGAGGGCCGGGCCCCGAGGGTCCGGCCGGCCCACGCGAGCAGGGCGGGGGCGGGCATGCTCGGGTTGGTCATGCCTCCCACCCCGGTGACGGTCGTGATGCGGAGGCGAACAGGGCGCGGCGCACGTCGACGGGACGCCGGAAGGCGATGGCCTGGGTGGCCGGAGCGGGAGGGTTCTCGAACACGGGGTGAAGGGCGGTAAGGACGCGGACGGGATTCACGGGTTCTCCTCGGTAGCGGGATGCGGGTAGAGCACCCGGACAACGTCCCTGATCACAGGGGCGATACGGGCAGCCTCGGGCGATGAGTCGAGCGAAAGTTCGATGCCGGACGGGTGCAGCAAGTGCTGTCGGCCTAGGTGCCTGGCACCGGCCCGTTCGATTCACCCTCACGGGGACAGCGATGCGGCCGTAGCCCGAGCGGCGGATTGCAAGACGGCGTGGAGGGCACCGGTCTCCTTCGGCGAGGCATGGGTGTGCTCTGCGGACGCACCCTCATCCACGCCACTGACAATCAGCGGGGTCCGACACCGTGATCCGGTCATTCCGAACCAGTCGGCAGTGAAGATCCGGGCACTGTGGAGAGGACTGATGACCTGGGGCGAAGCCGGGAGAAAGGATTCTCGAAGTACCATGCCGCAGCCCGAAATTGGGCGTCCCCAAAAGTGGCTTGAACTGGCTTCTGGCCAGGTCATCGGCCGGTCCGGCGCCCCGTGAGCGACCACGACAGCGGATAGCATCAGCACCTTCGACGCGGCTGGCGCTCGCGCGGGTGGTGTTCGTGCGATCCGTGACGCTCGATGAGAACCGCCGCTACGTTCGACGACATCCGGGCAGGATTTTCGGGCCCGCCACCGGACTGAGTGACGGCCCGCAGCACCCGCCCATTCCTCCGCCATCTCGCGGACAGCGGCGGGCAGTTGCTGAGAGAGGATGTTCGTGCCCCGCAGGCTCGCGTGGGTGTGTAGCGCTTGTGTCGCACGGTCCGTGCCGGCCTGCCACCCGCTGGCCGTCTACGCAAAGGAGACCTCGATGTCAGTCCTGCGGGTGGTCACCTTCTGCTCGCGCAGCATGCCGACCGCCGGCCCGACTTCCAGCGGGAGTGCCTGGAGCTGCTCGCGGCCGTGGTGACGGCGGGCGACGCCAACCCACAGCACGCGCTCTGCTGGAGGATCGGGTGCTGGTCGCCCAGGGGCAGCGGCAGGTCTTCGGCACCCAGCTGACGCAAGGCCCCGACGGGACGCTCGTCCCGCATCCTGTCCCGGATCCGGACAGCGTCGAGGCATTGCGCGCCGCGTTGGGATTCGAGCCGCTAGAGACGTATGCATCGAGCAGGTCGCGGCCAGCGTCCGGTAGGGCAGGCTCAGGGACGGCACGCAACGGGCGCGAGACCGGGATCCGCCGCGCCGCCGTTCCTGGCGCAGGTGAGGTCGGCGCCGGCGGATTCGTGGCCGGCCTTCAGCGCGGGCCCGGGCTTGGGACTGGAATCAGAATGAGGTTTCTGGGGCTCGGGAATGACGGCATATCAGTTCGCGTTGGAGTGGCCCGGAGGCCTATGGAAGCTGGACTCCGGACCAGGCATCGACTTCGCGCTGTCTGTCGGCATTGTTCCCTGCGGTCACGACTGTGCCGTTGGCACGCAGGCCAAGGGTGTGTGTTGAACCGGCCGCCACGGCGACAATGTCGCGCCAATCGCCGACTTCGCACCGTCCGTAGCTGTTGTCTCCCGCTGCGAGGACGCGTCCGGACGCAGTGACCCCGACGGTGTGGTAGCTGCCCGCGCCGAGCGCCACCACGTCTTCCCGCTCATCGACCTCGCACGCCCCGGTTGCCCGGTCTCCGGTCGCTACTGCCCGCCCGTCGGCTCTGAGGCCGACGGTATGGAGATATCCGGCCGAAATGGCGGCTAAAGGGTGTCCCGCATGCCTGCCCCACGCACTGGGAGCGAGGTGAGGCAGGGGCGGCGGTCAGTTGCCGGAAGTCGGCAGAGTTCAGTTGAAATTTACAGCCGGAAGTTGCCGTTCAAGTCTGTAGTGAGGTGAGTACGTTGGTTGAGTAGTCTTCGACGAACGAAGCAGGGGGCCGCCGATCGCGGTGACGGCCCGTGGCGATTGCGGGGGCGGGGACGATGGGGCCTGTTGTAGCGGCATTGGTAGCCGTGGCGTTGATTCTCGCCATCCCTTTGACCGTGCTCGTACGCAGGGAACGGCGGCGGATGCCGCTCAATCCCGAAGCGCGGCGAATCGAAGCGGCGGCTACCCGGGGGCTACGCGATGCGCGCCGCCAGGCTCATGCCTATCAACATTTCGCTGATGTCAACGGCGTCAGTGCCCTGCGAGACCGTGGCTCTCGATCGTAGTGATGGGTGATCCGCTGCGAGCTCCTGGCTACCGGCTGTTCTGTGCGGTGCGTGTCCCTGTGAGGGCGAGGTTGTGGGGTCGGGTGATGCCGAGCATGGCCTGGTGAACGCCGTTGCCTCTGAGGCGGCAGTCGCGGAGGATCTGACTCGAAAATGGCCGCGCGAGGGCATGGTTGATCGCCCCGGGGGTGGACGGCGTTCTCGGCTTCTTGTTGGGGGCTGAGATGCGTCTGGCCACGTCGTCTGCGGTTCGGGATGAGCAGGCCGGTTGCCACGACTAGGCGGCTGTTGGCGTCGATGACGACCTGCACGTTGGTCCAGTACCGGTAGTTCTTGCTGGAGGCGGCGATGCTGCGGTCACGGGTGGGCACCAGGGTGCCGTCGACGATGTAGACGGTGTCCTTGCGCGGCTGGCGGGTCGGCGAGACAGTCAACAGTGGTGCGAGGTGATCGAGGACCGGGGTGGTCCCGGTGCTCATCATCGCCAGCCGGCTCCGCACCGACCGCACGCGCCGTATCGGTCCTTCTCCTGCTGGGGCGCCCCGCAGTTCTGGCACGTGTCCTTGTCGGGCATGAGCTGTTCCTGGGCTTGGGTGGAGATATGCCCGCAAGCAACGGCGCAGGGTCAGGAGGGGAGGCCCTTGACGGTGCCGCTCCTGCGACCAACGAGGAACGCCAGGCCGTAAAGGGCGGCCGTGACGATCAGCAGAGCACGGTAGCCAGTGATGAGCGCAATGTATTCGAGTGCTCCGCCGATCATGGCGCCGAGCAGGTTCCCGCCAAATGCGGAGGTCGAGTCCTGGACGCCCTTGAAGCGGGCGGCGAAGACGAGGTTGGCCAGGAAGATCGGTGCGAACGCGACGGAAGCGGCCGCGGCAAAGCGCGGTACTGGGGAGAGGGCGAGCAGGCTGTCTGCGGGTACCAGCCATGCGATCGCCAGGGCTGCCATGAGGGCGCCGTAGAGCGCGGGTGAAGGTCGCAGGCGCAGCCAGCGGGCGGTTTCGATCGCGGCTGCCACGCTGAGCAGCACTCCGGCGAAGACGAGGGAATTGACAAACCAGGTCGTGCCGAACAGCAGTGCGAATTGCACGACGTTCTTCGTCTCCAGCAGCAGGAACGCTCCGCCCATGAACATCAGGTCCAGGTAGCGGGTCATGTTCCGCAGGGGCCCGCCCACTGTGCGCACCAGGAGGAGCGAGGCTGCCAGGATGAGTGCGAGCGTCCACAGATAGAACGGCGGGATGGTGTTGGTTGGCAGGTAGGGGAAGGGGTGATCATCGGTGGCAGGTGCGCTCGCCTGGCCATGCCAGGGCGTCGAGCAGGAAGGCGTGGGGCCGGAGATGGCGCTGGTGAGAACGGCCCGCTGGCGGTCTCCCACGGCTTTGCCGCTGACCTCGGCGCAAGGGGGGTGGCCATAGACGGCCGCCAGGGTGCCTGCGAATCGGTCGAGCAGGAACGGCTCATAGTAGTTGTACATAGCAAACGTGCCTGTGGGGTGCAGGTGCGCCTTGGCGGCACGCATCGACTGCTCGGTGAGCAGGTAATTCTCCAGGCGCAGGTTCGACTGGCCGGGCAGGAGGGTGAGCGAGTCCGGCAGCGCGAACAAGATCAGGTCGTAGCGCTGGTGGGTCTGCTGCAGGTATGCGCGCCCATCGGTGATGTGCGCACTGACCCGGGGGTTCTGGTAGGGGTGGTCGGGATGATGCGCAGCTCCGAGTCGCTGCAGGACAGGGTCGATCTCCACGGCGTCGACGTGTTTGGCTCCCTCGGACAAGGCGACGGCCACGTCGTTGCCGGTACCCGCGCCCACGACCAGCACGTTGTTCAACGAGGCCGGGTTCACATGCTGATAGGGGAGGTAATAGAAGGACCCGCGCCCTGATGACGTGACCGAGAACGCCGTCTGATGCGGGATGTTGTTCGCCCACACCCTCAAGACGCGCGGCGACGGCTGGGTGGTCGTCACCTTGTAGTACGGCGACCAGTACGTGTTGGGTACGGCTGACTGCACAGTGAGCAGCGCCATCACCAGCCCGAGGGAGACCACTGTGGCGAGCACCTGCCACCAGCGCCGCCGGCCGAGCAGAACGATGAATCCAGCGGCGGCAATCGCCCCCCATGCCACTGGAGGCAGGTCCAAGAAGGCCATGCCGGAGAAGACGGTGATTCCCGCGATGCTGCCGAAGATGTCCAACCGGTACGCAGAAAGTGGCCGGAAGCGGGCGAAGGTGCGGGCCACTCCTTCGCCGATGCCCGCCATCACGAGCACCGTGAGCACGAAAATCACCGGCAGGCTGATCCACTTGGGCAACGGCGCCCCGCCTCCCCTGCCCTGGAGCGTGAAGAGCGAGGTCAGCTTTACCGGGTACGCGAGCACGAAGGCGACCAGAACGGCAAGGGCGGGTGCCGCCCACAAGGACAGGTCATGTCGGGACTTGGCGCGCAGAAAGCCGACCCCGATGCCAAGGAAGCTGGCGAGCAGAACAAAGTTGGTGACGTACGCCAAATGAACGTTGTTGGCAGCGGTCCAGCGAATCAACGCCAGCTCCGTGAACAACATCAGAAAACTGAGACAGACCAGTCGCACCCCGGTGGCAAAGGTCGGTGGGTCCAGTTCCAGGTGCGTATGGGGCCCTTGCGCGGGACTCTCCGCCTTGACATCCGCCGCCGAGTGGCCTTCTCCCGGGATCGTCTGTGGTCCATCGTCTGTGCCCCTAGATGAGTTGGGGCTGTCTTGGCTCATGGACAGTACGGTGCACCAAACATGGAAATTCTACGATATTGCGACCATAACGCCGAGGTTGGGTCAGTCGAATGGCCCATCGCCCAGCAGTCCGCGCCACAGCCACATGCGGCGGGTGACCGGTGGAGCTGATGCCGGAACAACCTGCCGGAGCCCATCGGTGGCCATGACCGGCGTAACTCATCACAAGCCCTATGCATACGGCCTTGGCACTGGTGGGCTCGCGTATTCAACTGTCGCCAGTTCCCGGTGTCCCAGTAGTTTTCGCGGAAAACAAGGCTAAGCGGCTACGCCCCGGTTCAGAGGGCGGATCACAGCAGAGGACCCCGGCGATGAGGTGATATCGCCGGGGTCCTCTGCGCTGGCGGCATCGACTTCGCGCGGTGGTTGCCGGTTGCGTGACGTCAGCGCGTCGTATCCCTCGGTACGAGCCGTTTTCCCACGCTGGGAACAGCAGCCGCCGCAGCTGGGCGGTCGTTGTCGGGGGCCACGGCCTTCAGTAGCAGTCGGCCGAGCGCTCCGATCCGCGGAGACAGGGGACGGTCAGCTGCGATCGCCGTGCCAGGCCAGCCGCTTGAGGAGGGCGACGGACTCCGCGAGCTGTTGCTGTTCGGCGGGGGACAGCTCCGCCCTAATGGCCTCGGCGAGCCAGTCGGCTCGGCGGCCACGGCGTGCCTGGAGTGCCTGCAGTCCTGGATCGGTCAGCATGACGAGGACCTTGCGTTTGTCGTCCGGATGGGGCTTCTGGCGGGCGAGGCCTAGTTCCACGAGTTGGCCGACGACCCGCGCCGCCGACTGGTGGCGGACCTGCTGCCGGGCCGCGAGCTCGCTGGTGGTCATGGGCCCTTCGCGGTCGAGGAAGCCCAGCACCGCGGCCTGCGCCTGCGGCATGGCATCGGTGGCCCGTACGCGCCGCACCAGGTTTCCGACGACGGCTCGCAGGTCGCTCGCGATCTCCTGCTCGTTCACGGCATCACCGTACCCGCAGGATAGGTGTACAGCAATGCTGTACAGTCTGGCTGCACAAACGGAAGGGAGGCCAGTCATGCAGATCACCTCACTGGGGCATTCCTGCATACGACTGCAGCACGAGGGCTGCACCGTCGTCATCGACCCCGGCTGCTTCAGCGATCCCGACGCACTGGAGGGAGCCGACGCGGTGCTCGTCACGCATGAGCACGCAGACCACTTCGTCCCCGACCGGCTGCGGGAGGCCGGCGGCGACATCGACATTTGGACCAACCCGGCGGTCGCCCGCCACCTCACCGACCTCGGCGGGCGCGTCCATACCGTCCGGCACGGCGACGCTTTCGACGTCGGCCCTCTGGAATTCCACGTGTACGGGGAAAAGCACGCCACCATCCATCGTGACTTCGCCGAGTTCGACAACGTCGGCTTCCTGGTCGACGGGGTCTTCCACCCGGGCGACGCGCTCACTGTCCCGGAGGAGAAGGTGCGCACGCTCCTCGCGCCGGCCGGGGCGCCGTGGGTGAAGCTGGCCGAGGTCGTCGACTACGTCAGGGAGGTCGGACCCGGCGAGGTCTTCCTCGTTCACGACGCGGTGCTGAGCCCCCCGGCGCTGAGTGCCCACGCTCAGATCCTGAGCAGCTTGGTCGGCGGACCGCACGGCCCGGCCGTCCGCACCTGGTCCGCAGGGGACAAAATCGGCCTGTCCGGAGCCGGCGGCTCCTCGAGCCAGGCGGTTCCTCGGACCTGACGTCTGACCGGGCCGAGGCGGATTAGATACCTCGGCCCGGGAGGCAGCGGGGGAGATGGTGCGCCCTGCCACACCACGATCCGGCCGAGCGATTTCCGGGCGACCTCCACCACCATCGCCTGAAGATCGACAGTCACACTGCGTACGCGACCACAAGAAGTGGACCAGAGCCCCTGTCTTGGAGTCAGTTGTCGATCAGCCGGCTCGCGAATGTCGAAGAGAAATGACGGCACTTTCGAGTGAAGGGAACGCGGGACGGCCAACTGCCCGTCGGGGCAGGTAGCGATAGGAGCGAGACGTATGGCGGACGTGGTGCTACTGGACCAGCAGGGCCAGCGCTTCCTTCGCGTTGTGCTCGGCGATTCCCTGCATCAGCGTGCGCTGTGGGAAGTCGCCGTCGAGGAGGCGCAGGGGGCCAGCCACCAGCGAGAGACGCATCGCGAGCATGTAGAGGTCGAGCCGCGCTGGATCGAGCCCGGGGCGTGACAAGGCTGGGTACTGGTCGCTGAAACGAAGCTGCAGGAACACGTGCTCCCACTCGACATCGAAAAACATCAGGCCCTCGATGTCGATCAGGACGGGGTGTCCGGAGGCATCGACCAGGACGTGGTCGGGCCCGAGTTCGCCGTGGATCAGTCCGTGTTGCCTGCGCGGAGACACTCGTGTGGCCAGCTCCTGCAGGCGATCCTGCAAGGGAGCCGCGGCTGATCCGATCCTGGGGTCGCGTTCGGCCGCCTCTGCGAGGTCCTCGATGGCACGCTCGAGCACCAGTTGCTCGCACGAATCGCCACTGGCTCTGTTGCCCCGTTCGAGCACGTCCACCCTGCCGTAGTGCTGACTGTGCTGCTGGTCCATCACGTCAAGCATTGCTGCCAGCTCGCTCAAGGCATTTGATGCGCGTGCGGGATCCGTCTTCAGGAGCGTTTCCAGAGTGCCGCCGGCAACGTCCTCGACAACTGCCACATCCGCCGGGTAATGACGTCGCCTGTCGTCAGCCAGGAGTACCCCTGGAACCCGGACTCCAAGGCCGTCCAGTCTCCGCTGAGCGGCCAGAAATGGGGCCAGCCCGGAGGCGGGAGCGAACGGGTGGGTCGCGTCGATGCCTTCCGCAGCAGGCCAGAAGTTCTCGCCCCCGGCCCAGCTGTAGACGATCACACTTGCTGCACGTGATCCGTCCACGTGAACCCGGTAGACCCCCTTCTTGCTCCCGCCTCGCAACCGGTCCACTTCGACAACATGGACTCCCGCCCCCAGTGCCTCATGCACGATTCCTGACAAGGCTTCACTATTCGTGAACTGGCGCATGCGCCGACCCTATCCTCGGCCCGGTGCGCCGTCGGGTCGAGTCCGCCTTCAAGTGAGTCAGCCGGCCTTGGCAGGTTCTTCAGCTCGTGCGCGGGTGCTGGCGAGGCGGTAGGAGTCAGTGCCGGTTTCGATGATGGTGCCGTTGAAGGTGAGCCGGTCGACGATGGCCGCGCAGAGGCGGGGGTCGGTGAAGTTCTTGGTCCAGTGTGCGCCGTGAGGCGCTTCGTTGTATCCCCGACGTAGTCGGGATGAACTTGGAGGGAGGTTCTTGGGTCGCCGAGCTAACTTGAGCGCGAAAGCGTGAGGGGACAACAGCATGCTCGGAAAGTGGTGTCCGTCTGGAGGCGTCCAGGGCGGGGCACCGCAAGACCCGCGCGATATGGCTAAGGCTTGATTGCTTGAAGCCCAATTCCCAGCGGTGCGAAAGACACCCGTCGAAACGACGCCTGATAATCGACGTCGCGCCATGCCTCGGTCGCGGTTGGAGGCCGGGGCAACCTCCATGGCGTAGAGCGCCTCCCAGCGAGGGCGGCCAAGGGAATGAGTGGGCGGCCTACGTCGCGCTCGATACGTACAACGAAGACGTACCACGGGATCGCCTACGGGGCGCGAGCCCTATGGCGACGGAGTGCCCGTAGTAGTCGCAGGAGTGACGACCTGCCAGGGAGGCCGGGAAAGCCGGTCACAGGGCAAAGGGGCACAGGTGATTGAGGCGTCCGGCGATGGGAGGTATGCGTAATGCAGAACGCCGCAACGGTGCTGGACGTCCTCGGGGAACGCGGCAGGCGTGGTCTGCCGCTGGAAAGGCTGTATCGGCAGTTGTTCAACCCGCAGTTGTTCCTGATGGCTTACGGGCGCATCTACGCCAACAAGGGTGCGATGACGTCTGGGGTCACCGGGGAGACCGTGGATGGTATGTCCCTGGAGAAAATCGAAGCGATCATCGGCCGATTACGCGCCGAGACGTACCGGTGGACTCCAGTGCGGCGGACCTATATCCCGAAGAAGAACGGGAGGAAACGTCCGCTCGGACTGCCCACCTGGTCGGACAAGCTGGTCGCCGAGGTGGTCCGTCTCCTGCTGGAGGCGTACTACGACGTCCAGTTCTCCCGCCACTCCCACGGATTTCGCCCTGGCCGGGGCTGTCACACCGCGCTCAATGAGGTGGTGGAAGTCTGGAAGGGAACACACTGGTTCGTTGAAGGAGACATCTCCGACTGCTTCGGCAGTCTGGATCACGAGGTGATGCTCGCGATTCTGGGAGAGAAGATCCACGACGGGCGATTTCTGCGGCTGATCCGCCAGATGCTCAAGGCCGGGTATTTGGAGGACTGGCGATGGCAGGCCACGCTCAGCGGTGCGCCGCAGGGCGGCGTGGCTTCGCCGATCCTGTCCAACATCTACTTGGACCGGTGGGATCAGTTCGTTGAACAGCACCTCCTACCGGACTACAACCGGGGCAGGCTGCGCCGGCGGAGCCGGGAGTACTGGCGCGTCGAGGCGAGGATCAAACGGGCAAGTCAGCGCGGGGACAAGGCAGCGGTGCATGCGCTTCGGCGGCAGCTGCGACGCCTTCCCAGTGCCGATCCCGATGATCCGGACTACCGGCGGCTGCGGTACATCCGCTATGCCGACGGCGCCCGTACCGTTCGGGACGGGGCCGTCGGAAAAGGACCCCAGCCAGGGGCACCTCGTCGGCGGCCTACTTCACCGCCGAAGGACTCGTTGGACGCGTCGACCTCCTCTTCCAGGTTCTGACCGAACGGGAAGAGGAGGTCGACGCGTCCGTAGCGGGCGATGGTCTTGTTCAGCTGCTTCTCGTCGGCAGCCTCGACCAGCTCGTTCACGTGCTTGGTGGCAAGTGTGTAGCGGACGCGGTAGCCCTTCATGGCGGCCTCGGTGCCCAGGGCGATGAGCATGTGGGACTTGCCGGTGCCGGAGTCGCCAATCAGGCAGAGCGGCTGGCATTTTTGATCCACTCGCGCCGCCCGCGGGCATCACGATCCATGCCGCCGGCACGCTGAGCCGTAGCGTCCAGCCCCAGCGCATGTCCCACGGGGATCCCCAGTACGCAGTGACTGAGGACGACTTCGACGCTCTGCAGCGACCCATCGATGCGATCACCGGCCGGGCGGCTGAAGCGGACTTGACTTGCTCCTGGGGCCTGTGGCAACTCGCCAAGGACAAGCACCAGTTCGGCAGCACGTACTACGGCTCGCTCAGGACGCGAGGACCGACGCCCGGCAGGCGCAGCTGACCAAGACGGATTCGGAGGAGTACACGCCGCCCGCGAAGTGGGGCAGCGGCTTCATCAAGCCCATTGCCGAGTTCCCCAGCTATCGCTCCTGGATGGACGGCGGCGAGGCGGCACTGCACGGAGACGTCAACGGCGCGGTACAGGGCGCAATCGGCGGGGCCCCCTCCGCGGCCGGCGGAGAGGCCAGCAAGCACCTCGCCAAGGGTGCGCTCCTGAGCGACGTGCGCGGGAAACACCACCGCCCCACGTTCATCAACACGATCGGCAAGTTCGGAGAGAAGATATTCGGCGTGCCGGTCGCCGTGATCGCGACGGGGATCGACTTCTACTACACGCCCCAGGCGCCCAAGGGGCCGGGCGACACCCATGTGGACGCCCCGGGGGAGCCAGGAAAGGTGAGGTACCGATGACGCACTCCGCAGGCCCGCCGACGCGCGGCCGCCGCCGCCCGGACCTGCGGCACTGGCTGAGACCCCAGAGTTCGCGATTTCTCGTCTTCGGCATGTGCTTTGCCGTCGGCGGGCTCGCCGGTGGGGTGCGCTCCGCGCTGAACGGGAAAGGGATCTGGACGATTCTCGGCACCTTCGGCCTGGGGATTTTCGGCGTGCTCGTCGTTGTGAGCTACTTCGTCAACTACGAGGACCGGCGAGGCCGTCGCTGAGCCGCTTGGATGTTCGATGGGGCCGACGCGTGACCCCACGTGGAGTGGCTGCCCACAGGATCAAACACCGCTGGTAGCGAGCTCGCGCACCGGAAGAGATACCGGTTCGCCGTTTGAACTGACGTGCTCACGGAACGCGCGTCGGTGCGATCGGCTGCACCGCCACGGTGCTGACCGGGCTGGTGCTCACCTTCGGCGGCAGCCATCCGGTGCCGCAGATTCACGCGCCGGCCGAGGGCGGGCCGCCCTCGGTAGCGGCGTCACCCGCTCCCGGCGACACGGATGGGGTGCTGTCGCTGCTGCGGCAGTGGATGCAGGTGGCCGAGGTCAGACCGTGATGGCGAACGCCCACAGGTGAGGGTCCGGCCCCGGGATGATCACATAGTGGACGATGACGGCGCGTGTCGTGATGACGCGCACCGACTCGTCCATGCCGTCGTACTTGTCGGCCTGCGGCCACGACCACGGATCGTTGCAGGCGCGGAGCACGGCCTCGTGGAGCTCTTCCTTGTCGGGGCCGGGCAAGTTCTTGATGGTCTCGCCGACGTGTGCGGCGAACCGGGTGGGGACCGCCGTCACCCGAACACCTCGTCCATGTCCATGGCGTCGGCCTCGGACCGTCCGCTGTCCAGCCACTTCTTGTAGGCGACGGCGGCGTGCATGCGGGCGCGGGCCTGCCGCATCTCCTCAGGGCCCTCGGCGGCAGCCTGGTCGGCGGCAAGGACTTCGGTCACGTAGTCGTTGATGGACATGCCAGCGCGCTTCGCGGCGGTGCGGACCTTGTCGGCCAGTTCCTTCGGGACGCGCGTGTTGAGCTGCGTGAGAGACATAGCGGAAATGTTAGCGATCTGCTAGCAACCACGGGAGGGGTTCTGCGTGTGCGGTACGCGGGCTCACGCGCTCGGAAGGTGCGTGCCGAGGCGGCCGGCGCGGCGGCCATTGACGGCGTCGGCGTAGGCGTCGTCCCGTGTCGCCAGATACGGGAACACCTCGCGGCCGGTCTTGACTTTGTACGTGGCTGTGTCGGCGGCGCGCAGGAGGCGGTCGGTGTCCTCGCCGGGAAGGTCTGCTGCGCAGACCTTCCCGATCGGCACGCGCGGCTGCAGGGTCAGCCCGTCGTGCTGGAAGGACTGCTGCAGCTGCTCGCGCAGCACGGCGATGTCCGCGAGGCCGGACGACACCGGCAGCACGGCGGCGAGGGCGAACTCTTCTCTGAACCAACGAGAGCGTCCCGTGATCAGGTGACGGGACGATCAGTCCTGAGGGGAAGGGCCGGTATGGGGCCGGAGAACGGCTGCGAACGGCGCGGGTGTTAGTTTGCTTCCCGTGTTAAAACACCAGGACGAGACCAGGGCGGCCTACGACGGGGTCGTCGAGCTGTATGCGTCGATGTTCGCTAATCGGTTGGAGACGCAGCCGTTCGCGCGGAACATGATCGGCACCTTCGCCGAGCTCGTGCGTGGCACGGGGAACCTGCGGGTAGCCGACGTCGGGTGCGGGCCTGGTCATCTGACGGCCATGCTGCACGACTTGGGGCTGGACGCCTTCGGGCTCGACCTCTCCCCGGCCATGGTCGCCCACGCTCGGCGGGCCCATCCGGCGCTGCGGTTCGACGAAGCGCGAATGGAAGCCCTGCCGGTCGAGGACGGCGCGCTCGGCGGAGTGCTGGCCCACTACTCGATGATCCATACCCCACCTGGAGAATTGCCCGCGCTGCTCGCCGAGCAGGTGCGTGTCCTGGCACCAGGGGGCCTGCTCCTGGTGTCCTTCTTCGGGACCGAGGGACCGGAGCCGGTTCGCTTCGACCACAAGGTGGCGCCCGCCTATAGCTGGCCGGCGGAGCGGTTTTCCGAGTTGCTGGCCGGGGCTGGCCTCGTCACCGTGGCTCGGTTGCTCCACGACCCAGCGTCCGAGCGGGGCTTCCTCGACACCCATTTGCTGGGCCGCCGCCCGTAGGGCGTGGGCCGTGGCCTGGGTCGGGGTGGTGTAGATCATCTGCCTGGATGAGGCTCGGCTAACTTGAAGGTCCTCTTGCCGAACTGATTCGTGTCGCGATCTGGCTGAAGCGGGGCATGCCGAGATCGATCACTTGGCGTTGACGGACTTGCTCTGCAACGAGCTGGATGAGCTTCTCCTCTGCGCTGGCGAGGCTTACTTGCAGTCCCTCAATCTCACCGAGCCATCCCTCCTGTTCGGCTTCGATGATTCGGGCAATCAGGTTGTCGCGAATCTCGACGAGGCGGTGTCTCTGAGCCGGATCCGGCCGGAGCATGGAGCATCGTCGCGTGGGAGGGCCCGCCCGTAGCGACAGAAGTGCGCCGCAGATGATTGTCGACGTGGACAAACGCAGCGGGGGGAACCCCAGGTGAGGGCAGTCCAGTGGCGCATCGCCCAGTGATCATTCCGTACCGTCGAGCCTGTCCGACCGTCCGGACGCGGGGCCGTGGCTCCGGATCAGGAAGCGATCAGTCGACGGCCGAACCACTCTTGATCCAGCCGACGTAGCCGCGCGAGGTCTGTGACGTGACGCCGTCAAGGCGCGGAACTCTCGCAGCACGGCGCTGCCACCCGCGGACATCGAAATGATCCGAACCGGGCAGTAGGAGTCACTGGCGGATACGTAGCGCTTGCGAGCCATGTGCTCATGGCATGTTGACCTCCCTACTTCTTCCGGGGAGGCACGCGTGCCCAACTCTCCCGCCCCTGCGGACTCGACACCGGCCTACCCCAGGTGGTCGGACCGCCTGATACGCCAGATCGACACCTTCGCGGCCAGGAGGTCCGGGGCCGAGAGAGTACCTGCTCTGGTGCTCGGCAGGCAGAACGGCGGTGATCCCAGATGGGCCGCCTTCGTCATCCGGGAGTACGAGCACCGACTGACACGAGGGCACGGCAACGCACACGGCCAGGTGCCGCACGCGGTCGTCGACGACGCGGAACTGACCGGCGGCTTCCTCGCGGCGGTCGACCGAGTGGCGCTGAGGTTCCAGCTCACCATGCCTTCAGGGCGCCTGCGGCTGCGCGACTTCCACACGTGCCGGGCCGTGCTGGAGTCGGAGCGCGGCACGGGAGACCTCCAGTCCCAGCAGCAGCCCATTGTCGACAGCCTGTACGCGGAGCTCCTGAAGCGAAGGAGGACGCTTCGCGCCGGCGCGTATACGGCGGACTTCTTGGGGCAGCATGTCCTCACCGGCTGGCTCCAGGGGCTCGTCGCCGCCATGGTCGTCGGCGTTCCCAAGCTGTGCTACCGGTGGTTCTTACGGCACTGGGGCCTCAGGTGGGTGGCGGACGAGTGTCATGCCGCCAACTTCCTGGACGCAGCTCTCTCCTTCTGCCGGGACGGCGAGCTGGATCGTGAGGACGCCCGAGTGCGACGCATCCTGCTGCGCGCCCTCCTGACCGACCTGCGCACAGCGACGCGGGGCAGGACCCGGCTGAGTCACCTGTGGGCCCGGCGACGGTGGTCCTTCGTCGTCCTTATCCCGGAGATCGACGGCGCGGACGGACCCGGCCGGGCGTTTCTCGGCACGCTCGCGGAACTGGTCGGCGACCATCCGTCCCGGCCGCTTCTCGTCCTGGCCGGCTGCGCGGGCCCGCCGCCGGACTACGCCGTCCCGCTCGACGCCGACCTCGACCGGCCGAACGGCATCGCCGACAAGGTGTTCGCTGTCCTCAGCCAGGACAGCCCCGAGCCCGTACGCCTCGTCACACTGCCGGCCGACGACGACACGGAAGGCACAGCGAAGAACAAGATCGAGAAGGGCACGGGCATCATGGCCCGCAAGGACCACCCCCTCGACTGGGTGCGCCCATCGGTTCTGCCGGTCCTGGCCCTGGCGACCGCCACTTTCTACCTGGCCCCTGTCTCTCTCTGGCCAGGGACCGCGCGTCCCGCACCGCCCTCATGCGTCACCGTCCGCACCGGTGAGCGGGTGGGTGTCTCCGACGGCGAGCAGTGCGATCTGGCCGTGCCCGGAGGCCCTGGGAAGGAACTGCGGGACCTGGAACGCCAAGTCGCCGAGGAGAACGCCAGGATCCCCGACGGGCGGTACCGCACCCTGGTCTTCCTCGCACCCTTGAGCCTGCAGAAGGGTGTGTACGACGACCCTCCGCTCGGCCTGCAGATCCTGCGCGGCGCGATCGCCCAGCAGCACAAGCTGAACGCCGGCGTCCGCCAGAACAAGATGCCCATCCGCCTGCTCATCGCCAACACCGGCCAGTACTTCCAGTACGGCGCGCACAACGACGCGACACCGAAGGACCCGGACGTCGCGCACATGATCATCAGTCGCCAACGCGAGGACCACATCGCGGCGGTCATCGGCATCACGCAGAGCCGTCGTGAATCACTGAAGGCGGTCCAGGAACTCGACCAGGCCGGCATCCCAGTCATCGCCAACGGCGTGTCCGGCAGCACCATGGTCGGACCCGACTCCCCGCAGCGCTACTTCCAGATCTCGGCTCCCAACACGCGCCTGGGCCCCATCTTCGCCGACTTCATCCGCCGCTCCCCCGAGATCCACCGCCTCACCAGCGGCAGGCCCCACGCCGTCGTCGTCTACGACCCGACCGACACCTCCTTCAGTACGGACCTCAGGAACGTCTTCCTGCGCGCCTACCGGTCCTACGGCGGCATCGACGAGGTCACCTACAGCGAGAAGCCCGGGGCCACCACACCGGACAGCATCGCCACCGACGTGTGCAACAAGGTCTCTGCCACGCACGGCATCGTCGTCTACCTCGCACGGTCGGGCGTACTGCCCAGCCTCCTCAACGCCATGCAGAGTGCCGGCGGCCAGTGCCAGCCACCCGAGGGCACGACCATTCCCCTGATCGCCGAGAGCGCCCCCATCGACTTCCAGCTCCATCCCGCCCGGACGGCAGGGGCCTACCCGTACATGACGCTCTTCTACGAGACGACGAATGCCCCCACGTCGGACCCCCGGGATCCGTACGCGCAGTTCACCCAGGACTTCGCCGCCGTCTTCGGGCACCTGAGCGCCGACGCCGACGCGGCCGGCGGCTTCGACACCGTCGGCATCGTCTCCAAGGTCATCGAGAACCTGCTGCCGGCGTCCCAGGACGTCCAGCCCAACGACATCTACCTATGGCTCACCGCCCACGGCGTGTCCCAGTACCCCGGCGCCTCGGGCGTGCTGCAACTGGACGCCAAGAACAAGTACCCACCCGACAAGGCCGTCTACATCCGCGAGATCACCCAGCCGGGCGGCGCCACCTCCACCCTGCTCAGCTGCGGCATCCTGCCCGACCGGCAGAACCGCGCGAAGTGGGGCACACCGCCTGACACCTTCCCGTGCCCCCGCGAGGGCACGGGATCACCGTCCGACTGACCCAATTCCGGACGTTGGTGGGCGCTGTGCATGCCTTCGCGCAGGCGAGCCAGCAGGCGGGAGATCAGCCGAGAGACATGCATCTGGGACACCCCGAGGCGCTCGCCGATCTGAGCCTTGGCGAGTTCCTCGCCGAACCGCCAGTGGATGATCTTGCAGTCCCGTTCGGCGAATTCGGCGATCACTGGGAGCGAGGGCCCGACCCATGCCTTCCGGACGACGACGACGCCGCGCGCCCTGCCCAGCTGCCGTGTACAGGTCGGCCCGGCAACGGCCTTCGAACCTGATCAGCGGCGCCAGCGGCGTGACCTTCTGGACGCGGATGCGTTGTGCTGCAAGACAGGTGCACGTCCCCGCGGCACTTGGGCGTGACGGGTCCTCGATTCCTGCCCGGCACCGGGGGCCCGTTCTGTCTTCTGGGACGTGCAGGCATTCGGTTCTTGCCGTTTCCGGCCGGACGTTCCTCGCCGTCCGCGTCGTGGCTGTCGACCATGGAATCGTCGGGCCAGCGGCTGAACGGGCCGATGACAGCGGGCTTTCCCGGCTGGCTCGCAGGTGGGTCAGTCGGGCGGGTCGGTGCGTGCTTGCAGTTGCTGCCAGCAGTGGTGGATGTGCTGTTCGGCCTCTCGCACCGCGCAGAGAGCAGCGTCATCCGGCGGTGCGGCAGCACGTGGCGGAGTCGTATCGCGGGGTGTAGTGACCCGCTGTGGCGGGCGCGCCGTGCAGGCGGCGCGCCCTCGACCGGTGTGGTGCAGGACTGCTGCCCGGGCCATGAGGATCATGGCGATGACTGCTGCGGCTGTCAGCGTGGTAGCCGCCTTCTGATCAGACATCTGCGTGGGGCTTTCGTGGGGTACCGGGCGGATGCGGGGCCGGTACCGGGTGGCACCGGCCCCGCATCCTTAGCGGATCAGCCGGGCCAGGTGCCGGTCAGGCTGCGGGTGGCGGCTGCGCCGGCACGGTTCACGACCGCCTTCGTCCCGGCGAAGATTGCGCCCTGCAGGGCGGCGGCCGTCACCACTTCCCCCCAGGCACGCTCTTCATCGGTGGCATCGGGTGCGTCGTCATCGTGCCCCAGCATCTTCCACGCCTGTTTGAACAGGGCACCGGCGAGCATGCCGCTGACCGCACCGAGGACCAGACCAACCGGCTTGTAAGCGATCTTGGACGCTTTCCTGGCCTCATCCTTTCCGGCGTCGGCACACCAGCCAGATGGCGACGGCCGCGCTGGCGGCTGCCAGCCACAGACGGTTTTCCTGAGCCGCCTTGGCGGCCAGGGATGTCTTGGCTCGCACCGGCTCGGGCGCCTTGTCCTGCCACAACTGACCGGCCTCGGCCGCCTTCGCACGGACCTGCCCGGCAGCTTGGGCCGCCTTGTCCTTGACCGGGCCCGGCAGCTTGTTCTGCACTACAGCCCCGGCCTCGGCCGCCTTTGCCTTCAACTGGCCGGCCTTGTACGCGGCCTGCTCCTTCAGCTCACCGGCCTTGGTCGCGGCCTGGCCCTTGACCTCGGCGGCCTTGTCCTGGGCGCGGGCCTTGACGTCGGTCTTGGCCGCGAGCGCCTCCACGGTCTGGCCGAGCTCTTCGCGGGTCTGCTCGACCTGCTCGCGCAGTTCCTCGGTGTTCTCGGCTGTCGGCTCGTCATGAGGCGGCTGGGTCATCGGTGCGCACTCTCCTTGATCTCGGCCACGTCGGCCTTCACGTTCTCGACCGTCTGCTCGGGTGTGGGCGGGGCGGCCTGGTCGACCTGCTTCTTTCCGCCTATGGCCATCACCGCGGCGATCACACCCAGCACCGCCGTGACGATCAGCGCCGCCGCCCAGACCGGCAGCGCCACCGCCAGCGCTGCGATCACGGTGGCGACCAGCGCCTGGGCCATCAAGAAGCCGACAAGGCCGGCACCGCCGAACAGTCCGCCGCCCTTGCCGTAGCGCTTGCCCTTTTGCTTCATCTCCGCCTGTGCCAGGCGCAGTTCACCGCGTATCAGCTCGGTCAGCTGCTGTGAGGCGCGCTGTACCAATTCGTTTACCGGCTCGGAACCGGGTGTCTGCTGGCCTGGGCCATGGGACGGCTGCGTGCTGGACGACATGGCGATCACCTCCCCTTTACTGGTTCTTTTCCGCCAGGAAGGGCGCCGCGGCACCCCTGGTGATCGCGCGGGTACCCCGAATGGCCCAGTTCAGGGCACCGATGTGGGCTGGCTGGTTCGGCGACACCGCCTGGTCGGCCAGCTGTGGTCAGGGCGACTGTCTGCCGGCTCGTCGAAGGGCGAGGAGCGCTTGGTGGCTAAGCAGGAGCCCCCGGGCGGGAGAGGTCTACCGCGCCGAGGGCTCCGCTCACCCACTCCAACGGGGAGCGCTTGGAGGTCCCTACTGTGACATGACCAAGCCTTGGCACCGGTAGGCGCCGCCATTGTCAAGGAGCCGCCATGGCCGCAGTCTCCGTCCTGCCCTGCGCCTTCTTTGGGATGAGGGGCTCACTGCCTGCGCGGTGCGGCCGGCAGGTGGCGAGCACGCGATGCCACTGCCCGACTGGCCGCACCGCGCAGGCCACGGGGAAGTGCTGTTTGAACTTCTGCCCCAGCGGGGGCGCTTTCCGCGGCAGGGCCGCCATCGCGTACGAGACCTTCACACGGTCTCGATCCGATCATGGGTGCTCCGGTCGGCCCGGCTACGGCAGCCGCCACCGCAGCGCCCAGCGGGGGCTGTGGCGGACGAGCCAGGCGGCGGCCAGGCCGATGACGGCGCCGGCGGCGACGTCGCTGGGGTAGTGGGCACCGCTTTGCACGCGCTCGACCGCCACCATGGCGGCCGGGACCGTACACGCCATCCCCGCGACTGGCCATGCGGGCCAGACAGCGGCGGTGAATGCTGCGGCGGCCGCGGTGTGCCCGGAGGGAAACGAGGACGACTCGGGGCGGTCCTCGACCTCGTCGTGCGGGATCCACTGCTTCGGCGGCCGCGGCCGGTGGACCAGATGCTTGCACAAGCCGTTGGAGACCAGTTGCGCCACCGATAGCGCCGCCAGGCCGACCCCTGCGGTGCGGCGCCCGCGCCAGCCGCCGGCGAAGGCCATCACCGCCGCCGCACCGCACCACAGTTTGGTGCTCTCCGCGCACTCCTCCACCGCCGACAGCGTCCGGTGCACGCCCGGCGCGGTGCAGGCGGCGATCCGCTGGGTCAGACGCCGGTCCGTTTCACGCAATCCCGCCAGCAGCCTCATGAACTGCAAGTGTCCCGGAGATCACCCGCCATGCCTCTGTGATCATGATGGGAGGGACCCAGGCCGATCGCCGTTCGCAGAGCATTGATGCCCGACGGCGCAGGACGTCCTGTTGTTGCCGCGGTTGTAGGCCGTGCCTGATCAGACGTCGTCCAGTCGGCGCACGTCTTCCTCGTCCCACTTCCTGGTGTCGCGCGGCTGGGTGTAGGGCTCGGCCTCGAGCGGGTGCCCGCCGGCGACGGCGCGCTGGCGCACGGTCTCGGCGTCGAACTCCAGGCCCAGCAGGATCGCCAGGTTGGTGATCCACAGCCAGACGAGGAAGACGATGACGCCGGCCATGGTGCCGTAGGTCTTGTTGTAGGAGGCGAAGTTGGCGACGTAGAACGCGAACCCGGCGGAGGCGATCATCCAGATCAGCAGCGCGAGGAAGCTGCCCGGGGTAACCCAGCGGAACCCTTTCACCTTCGCGTTCGGGCTCGCCCAGTACAGGATGGCGATCATCACCGTGACCAGAAGGACCAGCACCGGCCACTTCGCGATTCCCCACACCGTCAGCGCCGTATCCCCGATCCCGAGCGCCTGCCCGGCCTTGCTGGCCAGGCCACCGGTGAAGACGACGATCAGTGCGCTGGCCACCGCGAGCACCATCAGCGCGACCGTGACGCCCAGGCGCACCGGAAGGAGTTTCCACACCGGCCGGCCTTCCGGCATGTCGTAGACGGCGTTGGCGGCGCGGATGAAGGCGGCCACGTACCCGGACGCCGACCACACCGCCAGCACGATGCCCACCAGCGCCATCACCGATCCGGTGCCGGCGCTGCCCTGCAGTTGCTCGACCGCCCGGGTGATGATGTCCCGCGCCGAGCCGGGTGCCAGCTGCTTGAGGTTGGCCAGCACCCTGTCGGTCGTCGATTTCCCGGTGATCCCCAACAGAGAGACCAGCACCAGCAGGGCCGGGAACAAGGACAGTACGCCGTAGTAGGTCAGCGCTGCCGCCCGGTCGGTCAGCTCGTCGTCCTTGAACTCCTTCAGGCTGCCCCTAAGGACCGCGCCCCAGGCCTGTTTCGGCAGCTGCGTCGGCGCATCTGGCGCCGCCTGCTCGACCCGGGGGCCCGGCCCCGCCTCCTTCGGCAACGACGCGTCGGAGGCTGGAGCCCGATCGCCGCGGTGATGGTCTTTTCGCCCTGGAATATACAGCTTCGCCATACCGGGCGGGTATCCGTAGGCCACACGCTCAAGCCGGGGATGACGGCCGGCTCCTCGCGCCACCACCGCACCCTCACCTAATGGGAGCTGCCGGGTCGTAGAGACTCGGTGCCGTGGCCGCCAGCAGGTGAGCACTGCCCACACCGGAGCCGTTTGAGCTCTGTGGTCA
>NZ_JBEYZY010000048.1:0-49351 GCF_040646295.1 Streptomyces sp. NPDC046197
ACCGGCCGAAAGCCCAAGTACGTCCAGTACGAGGACTTCCGGCCGGCACGCCGAGAGCACGCACCGGACGTCACTCCTTGACGGGCGAACGTTGCATGCCGGGGCACTAGGAACTTCCGGCGCAGGACACTAGTCAGCGCGGGCCGTCCACCCCCTGGCCTCGATGCGGGCCGCGTCCGCCGGGCGTGCCTCGTCGAACAGGATGTCGCCGGCCGTCTCGACCCGCAGCGCGTCGACGTAGGCTCCGCGGCCCACGTACAGCCGGTCCGTCGTGTACCGCCAGCGCAGGGCGACCTGGCGGGCCGCCGGGAGACCGGCCGTCAGCCGGTGCCAGACGCGGCCCGAGAAGCCGGTGGCGCTGCCCGCCGGGTGCTGCTCGGGTTCCTCGCCCCGGCTCTCGGTGGTGAACGGGACCGGCTGCCAGGTGGCGCCGCCGTCCGCCGTCGATTCGAGCACCAGCACGTCCGACTGCGGCTCGGTGTCCCACCACAGGGCGCACCCCAGCCGCGCCCCGCCGGCCGAGGTGTCGAGCGCGGGAAGGGTCAGGGTCGCCGTGGTGGCGCTCGTCATGCCCGAGAACCAGGCCGTACGGCCCCGCGCCGGGCGTACCGGTACGGCCCGCGCCAGGTTGTTACCGGCCGCGACCCGGGGCGCGGATCCGGAGCGCCAGCTGCGCACCGGGTGCACGGAGTTGCCGAGGACGATCAGGAAGGAGTCCGTCGTCGGGTCCAGGACCAGGGAGGTGCCGGTGAAGCCGGTGTGCCCGGCGGTGCGCGGGGTCGCCATCGCGCCCATGTACCAGTGCTGGTACAGCTCGAAGCCCAGGCCGTGCTCGTTCCCGGGAAAGGCGGTGTTGAAGTCGGTGAACATCAACTCCACCGAGTCCTCCTGCAGGATGCGGGTACGCCCGTAGGCGCCGCCGTTGAGGAGCGTACGGCCGAGGACCGCGAGGTCCCACGCGCAGGAGAACACCCCTGCGTGACCTGCCACGCCACCGAGGCTGAAGGCGTTCTCGTCGTGCACCTCGCCCCAGACCAGTCCGCGGTCCAGCCCGGACCAGGGCCTGCGGGCGTCCTCGGTGGCCGCGATCAACGGGCGCCAGGAGGCGGGTGGGTTGTAGCGGGTGCGGTCGAGGCCGAGGGGCCCGGTGATCTCCTCGCGCAGCAGCCTGTCCAGCGCGCGTCCCGTGATCTGTTCCAGGACGAGTTGCAGGGAGATCAGGTTCAGGTCCGAGTAGAGGTAGGCGGTGCCGGGCGGGTTGACGGGCGCCTCGTCCCGGATGAGCTCCAGTTTGCCCTCGTGGGTCGGCGCCTCGTACAGCGGGATCCAGGCGCGGAACCCCGAGGTGTGGGTGAGGAGTTGACGGATGGTGATGTTCTGCTTGCCCGCGCGGCCGAAGTCCGGGAGGTAGGAGGCCACCCTGCCCTCCAGCGCCAGGGCGCCCCGCTCGATCTGCTGCACGGCGAGCAGGGAGGTGAACAGCTTGGAGACGGAGGCCAGGTCGAAGACGGTCTCCCGGGACATGGGGATCCGACGGTCGGGCGGGAACTCCACGCCGGTGTCGGTCTTCTCGTCGTACGCCGAGTAGCGCACCGCCATGCCGATCGGCTGGTGCAGCGCCACGATGCCGCCGCGCCCGGCGAGCAGCACGGCGCCCGCATACCAGGGGTGCCTGGGGGAAGGGCCGAGGAACGTCTCCGCGTCTGCCACGAGTTGACGCAGGTGGGCGGGGAGGAGACCGGCGCGTTCGGGTGAGCCGTGCCGCAATGTGGGGTGACCGGCCGCGGTCGCGGCGCCGGCCGGCCCCGCGGGAAGGGCGGCGAGCGCCAGGGCACCACCGAGGACCAGGGAGGCCCGTGCCAGTTGGCGGCGGGTCAGCCCGCCGTCGCCCATGCCTGCCGCATCGTCGGTCATGGTGGGGGCCTCCCGTCGCACCGCCTGAAAGTATCTTTCGGGGCTTGTTGCGCGCGGTGAAACTTTCGTGTCAGTCGGGGCGGGTGTCAACGGTGAGTACCGGCCGAAGAGAATCTGACGGCCTATCAGAAAAGGTCTTCCGTCGTCCGGAGGACTGCGGCATCCTGCGCCCATGCAGACGGAGCTGAGCCAGCAACTCGGAGTCGAGCACGCCGTCTTCGGCTTCACGCCGTTCCCCGCCGTCGCCGCGGCCATCAGCCGGGCCGGCGGCTTCGGGGTGCTCGGCGCGGTCCGCTACACCGCCCCGGACGAACTCAAGCGGGACCTGGACTGGCTGGAGGCACACGCCGAGGGCCGGCCCTACGGCCTGGACGTCGTCATGCCCGCCAAGAAGGTCGAAGGAGTCAGTGAGGCGGACGTCGAGGCGATGATCCCCGAGGGGCACCGGCAGTTCGTCCGGGAAACCCTCGCCCGGCACGGCGTACCCGAACTGCCCGGGGGAGAGACGTCCGGCTGGCGCATCACCGGCTGGATGGAGCAGGTCGCCCGCACCCAGCTCGACGTCGCCTTCGACTACCCGATCGGACTGCTCGCGAACGCTCTCGGCTCCCCGCCCGCCGACGTGGTGACCCGCGCCCACGACCGGGGCGTCCTGGTCGCCGCGCTCGCCGGCAGTGCCCGGCACGCCCACAAGCACAAGGACGCGGGCATCGACATCGTGGTCGCCCAGGGCTACGAGGCGGGCGGCCACACCGGCGAGATCGCCACCATGGTGCTCACCCCCGAGATCGTCGACGCCGTCGCCCCGCTGCCCGTGCTGGCCGCGGGCGGCATCGGCAGCGGGCAGCAGATGGCCGCCGCGCTCGCCCTCGGTGCCCAGGGCGTGTGGCTGGGCTCCGTCTGGCTCACCACCACCGAGGCCGACCTCCACTCGCCCGCCCTGACCCGCAAACTGCTCGCCGCCGGCTCCGGCGACACCGTCCGCTCCCGCGCGCTGACCGGCAAACCCGCACGCCAGCTCCGCACCGAGTGGACCGACGCCTGGGAGGATCCGGACGGGCCCGGCACGCTGCCCATGCCGCTGCAGGGCCTGCTGGTCGCCGAGGCGGTCTCCCGTATCCAGAAGTACGAGGTCGAACCGCTGCTCGGCACTCCCGTCGGCCAGATCGTCGGCCGGATGACCGGCGAGCGCAGTGTCCAGGCCGTCTTCGACGACCTCACCCGCGGCTTCGAGCAGGCGGTCGACCGCATCAACCGCATCGCCGGAAGGAGCGGCAAGTGACGAGCAGCCCCCGTGCAGGCGCCGAGAGCGCACCCCCCACCGGCTTCTGGGCCCAGGCCACCGCCGACGCCGACCGCGGGATCCTGGTCGCCCCGGACGGCGCGGAGTGGACCGCCGGACGGCTGCACGCCGCCGCCAACCGGCTCGTCCACGGGCTGCGCGCGGCCGGCCTGGAACGCGGCGACGCCTTCGCGGTCGTCCTGCCCAACGGCGTCGAGTTCTTCACCGCGTACCTGGCCGCGAGCCAGGCCGGCTTCTATCTCGTCCCCGTCAACCACCACCTCGTCGGCCCGGAGATCGCCTGGATCGTCGCGGACTCGGGTGCCAAGGTGCTCATCGCGCACCAGCGGTTCGCGGAGTCCGCACGCCAGGCGGCCCACGAGGCGGGGCTGCCCGCCACCCAGCGGTACGCGGTCGGGGCGGTCGAGGGCTTCCGGCCCTACTCCGAACTCCTGGAGGGGCAGCCGGACTCGGTGCCCGCGGACCGCACCCTCGGCTGGGTCATGAACTACACCTCGGGCACCACCGGCCGCCCGCGCGGCATCCGGCGCCCGCTGCCCGGCAAACCGCCCGAGGAGGCCTACCTGGGCGGCTTCCTCGGCATCTTCGGCATCCGGCCCTTCGACGACAACGTGCACCTGGTGTGCTCGCCGCTCTACCACACGGCCGTGCTCCAGTTCGCGGGCGCGTCGCTGCACATCGGGCACCGGCTGGTCCTCATGGACAAGTGGACACCACAGGAGATGCTCCGTCTCATCGACGCCCACCGGTGCACCCACACGCACATGGTCCCCACCCAGTTCCACCGGCTGCTGGCCCTCCCCCAGGAGGTGCGGGCCCGCTACGACGTCTCCTCCATGCGGCACGCCATCCACGGCGCGGCACCCTGCCCCGACCACGTCAAACGGGCCATGATCGACTGGTGGGGCCACTGTGTGGAGGAGTACTACGCGGCCAGCGAGGGCGGCGGAGCCTTCGCCACCGCCGAGGACTGGCTGAAGAAACCCGGCACCGTGGGCAAGGCCTGGCCGATCAGCGAGCTCGCGATCTTCGACGACGACGGCAGGCGGCTGCCGCCCGGGGAACTGGGCACCGTCTACATGAAGATGACCACCGGCGGCTTCTCCTACCACAAGGACGAGGCGAAGACGCGCAAGAACCGCATCGGGGACTTCTTCACCGTGGGCGACCTGGGCTACCTCGACGAGGACGGCTACCTCTTCCTGCGCGACCGCAAGATCGACATGATCATCTCGGGCGGCGTCAACATCTACCCGGCGGAGATCGAGTCCGCGTTGCTCGCCCATCCCGCCGTCGCAGACGCCGCCGTCTTCGGCGTGCCGCACGACGACTGGGGCGAGGAGGTCAAGGCCGTCGTCGAACCCGCCCACGGGCACCGGCCGGGCCCGGATCTGGCCGCCGCCCTCCTGGACCACTGCGCCCGCCGGCTCGCCGGCTACAAGCGGCCCCGGAGCGTCGACTTCATCGCCGAGATGCCCCGCGATCCCAACGGCAAGCTGTACAAGCGGCGGCTGCGCGACCCGCACTGGGAAGGACGCACCCGGCCGGTCTGACCGTGGACACCGGGCGGGACGTGCCCGCGGCCGAACCGGGACGCGAACCGCGCAAAAGGGTGTGCGAGGGAAGGCCGAGTGCTTGACCTGTCCGTGCGGCAGGCCGAGGATCACGTGTCATGACGCCTGGACAGGGGAGCACGGTTGACGGAGTCCTGCGCCGCAGCGCCCGGCGCACCCCGGCGCGGGTCGCCGTCGAGTACGGCGAGCGCTCCTGGACGTACGGGGAACTCGACGACGCCGTCTCCCGGGCGGCCGGCGTCCTGCTCGACCAGGGTCTGACGCCGGGCGACCGGGTGGGTGCCTACGGGCACAACTCCGACGCGTATCTGATCGGCTTTCTCGCCTGCGCCCGCGCCGGCCTGGTGCACGTGCCGGTCAACCAGAACCTCACCGGCGACGACCTCACGTACATCGTCGGCCAGTCCGGCTGCACGCTGGTGCTCGCCGACCCGGCCCTCGCGGGCCGGCTGCCCCAGAGCACGAGGACCCTGCCGTTGCGCGACACCGGCGACTCGCTCCTGGCGAGGCTGGCGCAGACACCGCCGTACGACGGGCCCGAGCCGCGCGCCGAGGACCTCGTGCAACTGCTGTACACCTCCGGCACGACCGCCCTGCCCAAGGGCGCGATGATGACCCACCGGGCCCTGGTCCACGAGTACCTGAGCGCGATCACCGCGCTCGACCTCGGCGCGGGCGACCGGCCCGTGCATTCGCTGCCGCTGTACCACTCGGCGCAGATGCACGTCTTTCTGCTGCCGTACCTCGCGGTCGGCGCGACGAACATCGTCCTCGACGCGCCCGACGGCGACCGGCTGTTCGACCTGATCGAGGCCGGTCGGGTGGACAGCCTGTTCGCGCCGCCCACGGTGTGGATCGGTCTGGCCAACCGCCCCGACTTCGCCACCCGCGACCTGGACGCGCTGCGCAAGGCGTTCTACGGGGCCTCCATCATGCCGGTGCCCGTCCTTGAGCGGCTGCGCGCCCGCCTGCCCGAGCTGGCGTTCTACAACTGCTTCGGACAGAGCGAGATCGGCCCCCTGGCCATGGTCCTGGCACCCGACGAGCACAAGGGCCGCATGGACTCCTGCGGGCGGCCGGTGCTGTTCGTGGACGCCCGGGTGGTGGACGAGGACGGCAAGGACGCGCCCGACGGCACACCCGGCGAAATCGTCTACCGCTCCCCGCAGTTGTGCGAGGGCTACTGGGACAAGCCCGAGGAGACCGCCGAGGCCTTCCGGGACGGCTGGTTCCACTCCGGCGACCTCGCGGTGCGCGACGCGCACGGCTACTTCACCGTGGTCGACCGGGTCAAGGACGTCATCAACTCCGGTGGTGTGCTGGTCGCCTCGCGTCAGGTCGAGGACGCGCTGTACACGCATCCGAAAGTCGCCGAGGTGGCGGTCGTCGGCCTGCCCGACGACCGGTGGATCGAAGCCGTCACGGCGTTCGTCGTTGCGAGCGGAGAGGTCACCGAGGCCGACCTGATCACCCACGCCCGCGAGCACCTCGCCCCCTTCAAGGCGCCCAAGCGGGTCCTGTTCGTCGACGCACTGCCGCGCAACGCCAGCGGCAAGATCCTCAAGCGGGAACTGCGGGACCGGTTCGGCGGAGAGCGGACGAACCCCGTCCAGACCTGAGTCTCCCGCAGGGCAGACACGAAGGCGGGGGCATGAACGGCGACACGCTCGGCTCGAACAGGCCCTGCCCGCGCACATCGCCGACGGCCGGCGCACCGGCGCACGGCAATCGCGTCATCGCCGCACCTCCTCGCCGCGGGGCTGCTCCCCGCGGGGCCGGCCGCCGGCCGTCAGGCACGCCAGCACGGCCACGGCGGCGCCGATGTACAGCAGCGCCGGGTAGCTGAGGGCGTCCATGATCTGCCCCCCTGCGGCGCCCGCCAGGGACAGGCCCACGAACAGCGCGCTGTTGTTCCACGACAGCATCGCCGTCGCCCACTCGGGGAACAGGTCGACCAGGTGGCGCTGCTGGGCGGGGAAGAAGGCATACGCGGCCAGCGCGAAGAGCCCCAGCGCGCAGGCCAGGGCCCAGGTGACGGGGTACATCAGCGCCACGACGGCCTCCAGCACGGCGGTCAGCGCCAGCGCCGACCTGGCGACCCGCACGGCCCCCGCCCGGTCGGCGAACCGGCCGCCCACCTGACCGCCCACGACGGCGCCGACGCCGTAGACCACCAGCAGCCACGTCTCGCGGCCCGCCCTGCCGTCGGCGTGCAGCGCGACCGCCAGGAAGGTGTAGAGGCAGTACACGGAGAAGGCCCACAGCGCGGTGACCGCGACGGCGGACATCGCGACGCGGGTACCGGTCCGCCCGCCCGGCTCCGGCGTCCGCCCCGGGGCCGCGGCCGCCGGGACCGGCCGGGCACGCCAGACGAACGCGTGGGGGAACGCCAGCAGGAACGTGCCCCCGGCCAGGATGACGAAGGCGGCCTGCCAGCCCAGATGGCGGCCCAGCAGCGACCCGGCCGGGGCGCCCACCCACAGGGCGGTCAGCAGGCCCGATCCCACGACGGCCAGCACCTGGGCCCGGGCCTGGGGCCGGGCACGGGTGCTGACCAGTGCGTACACAGTGGGGCCGGTGGCGGCTGCTGCGACGCCGGCCACCACGCGGGTCAGCAGCAGCAGGCCGAAGCCGGGAGCCAGGGCGGTGGCGGTGTTGGCCAACGAGAACAGCACCAGGGCCCCCACCAGGACCGTGGCACGGTCCCTGCGGTCGGAGAGCCAGCCCGCGAAGGGCGAGGCCACCACATAGGCGATCGAGAAGGCCGTGACCAGCAAGCCGGTGCTGGTCGCGGAGACGCCGAACGACGCGGCGATGGCGGGAAGCAGCGGTGCCACCACGAACAGATCGGTTCCCACGAGGAACTGGGTGAGCCAGGCCAGCGCGACTGGTCCGGCGGAGAGGCCGGGTGCCGTCTGAACGACCTGCTTGCCGCCCGCCGAGTGCATAACCTGACGCTAGAGGCTCCGCCGAGAGGCGGCCACCGGGGCCCGGCGTGCATGCCGCCCGCTCAGGAACGCGCTGTACTCTCGCGTCCGTGGCCGGGCGCGAACCACACACGGACGTCCGTCACGAGCGCAGATCCACGATCCGCCTGATCTTGCCCACCGACCGCTCCAGCGACTCCGGTTCGACGATCTCCACCGCGACCGACACGCCGATGCCGTCCTTCACCGCCGTCGCGATGGCCCGTGCGGCGGCCTGCCGCACCTCGGGCCCGGCGTCGGGGCGGGCCTCGGCGCGCACCGTGAGGGCGTCGAGGCGGCCCTCGCGGGTGAGCCACAGCTGGAAGTGGGGTGCGACGCCCGGGGTGCGCAGCACGATCTCCTCGATCTGGGTGGGGAAGAGGTTCACGCCGCGCAGGATCACCATGTCGTCGCTGCGGCCGGTGACCTTCTCCATGCGCCGGAAGACGCGCGCCGTGCCGGGCAGCAGCCGCGTCAGGTCCCGCGTCCGGTAGCGGATCACCGGCATGGCCTCCTTGGTGAGCGAGGTGAACACCAGCTCGCCCTGAGCCCCCTCCGGCAGCACCTCACCCGTGATCGGGTCGACGACCTCGGGATAGAAGTGGTCCTCCCAGATGTGCAGGCCGTCCTTGGTCTCCACGCACTCCTGCGCGACCCCCGGACCGATCACCTCCGACAGCCCGTAGAGGTCGACCGCGTCGATCGCGAACCGTTCCTCGATCTCCCGCCGCATCTCCTCGGTCCACGGCTCCGCACCGAAGACGCCGACGCGCAGGGAGGTGCCGCGCGGGTCGACGCCCTGGCGTTCGAACTCGTCGAGGAGGGTGAGCATGTACGACGGGGTCACCATGATGATCCGGGGCCGCAGGTCCTGGATCAGCTGCACCTGACGGGCCGTCATGCCCCCGGACGCGGGGACGACCGTACAGCCGAGCCGTTCGGCGCCGTAGTGGACCCCGAGGCCACCGGTGAACAGCCCGTAGCCGTAGGCGACATGGACGGTGTCGCCGGGACGCCCACCGGCTGCGCGGATCGAACGGGCCACCATGTCCGCCCACATGGACAGGTCGCTGTCGGTGTAGCCGACGACCGTGGGGCGTCCGGTCGTACCGCTGGAGGCATGGATGCGGCGGATGCGGTCCCGCGGTACGGCGAACATCCCGTACGGGTAGTTCTCCCGCAGGTCCGCCTTGGTGGTGAAGGGGAAGAGGGCGAGGTCGGCGAGCGAACGGCAGTCGTCGGGACGTACCCCCGCCTTGTCGAAGGAGTCGCGGTAGAAGGGCACGTTCTCATAGGCGTGCCCCAGCGAGGCCCGCAGCCGCTCCAGCTGCAGCGACCGCAGCTCCTGCGCGTCCAGCCGTTCCCCCGAGTCCAGCAGCTCCGTCGCATCCGCCATCGGGGTTCTCCCTCACCAACCATCTCCCTACGGGCGACCGATCATTCGGTCGAGGCGCTGGAGATCAGTAATCCAGGCCGCCGCTCCCCGGGCAAGACTTTGGCGGCCACTTTCTCGACGACACCGGTGGGGCCGTCGTCCTGCGGAAAAGGCATTGTGGCGGGAGCCGGCGCGCCGGGATGATCGAGCCCGTGCCGACCTTCACCGCGCCCGACGGGACACAGCTGGCCTACCACGTGCGTGGGGAGGGTGAGCCTCTCGTCGTGCTGCCCGGAGGCCCGATGCGGGCCTCCGCCTACCTCGGCGACCTGGGCGGCCTTGCTGCCCACCGCCGGCTGGTCCTGCTCGACCTGCGCGGCACGGGGGACTCCGCGGTGCCGGCGGACCCCGCGACGTACCGCTGCGACCGGCAGGTGGACGACGTGGAGGCCCTGCGCCTGCACCTGGGCCTGGACCGGATGGACCTGCTCGGGCATTCGGCCGGTGGCAGCCTGGCCGTGCTGTACGCGGCCCGGCGTCCCCGGCGGGTCGCACGGCTCGTACTGGTCAGTACCGCCCTGCGGCCTCTCGGTATGCGCGCGGGTGCCGAGGACCGGCTGGCCGCGGCCCGGATGCGCGAGGACGAGCCGTGGTTCGACCAGGCGTATCCGGCGCTGCGGTCCTGGCTGGCCGGTACGGGCGACTACGACGCGGCGTGCGCCCCCTTCTTCTACGGTCGCTGGGACGAGACCGCCCGCGCCCACGCCGAGGCCGACGAGCAGCAGACCAACGAAGAGGCCGCCGACCGTTACTTCGCCGAGGCCGCGTTCGACCCGGTCGCCACGCGTGCCGCACTCCAGGATCTGACCGCCCCGGTTCTCGTTCTCACCGGCGGACTTGACGGCGGACCCCGCCCCGAGCCGGCCCGTCGTGCCGCCGAGGCCTTCCCGCACTCCGAGGTCGCGGTGCAGCCCGGCGCCGGGCACTATCCGTGGCTGGACGACCCCGACTGGTTCGTACGGCGCGTCGGCACGTTCCTCGGCGGCCCCGGACTGCCGCCGACGAAGTAGGTGCGGCTGAAGGGCGAGTAGGCATACCTGGTGCAGGTCGTGCCGTGCCCGGGAGGTCGTGTCGTGTCCCGGACTGGATTCCGGTGCCGGCGAGAACCGCGTCGGCCGGTGAGCAACGCCGCGGGTGCGTGGCGCCGATCGGTCGGCGCGCCGTCCGGCCGCCTCCAGGGCGGCCCGGGGCCGTGAGCTGGTTGCAGCCGCGTGAGGCCGACCGCCGGGCCAACAGCGCTCGCTGTACGACGTCTGCGCTCCTTCACACGAGACGGTCCGGTGGGGCGGGAGATCAGTCAGCGCGCGGCCGCCGCCGCCACCTGCCGCGCCCACCGGTAGTCCGCCTTGCCGCTCGGCGAGCGCCGGACGGACTCGGTGATCACCAACTGGCGCGGGATCTTGTAACCCGCCAGCTGGGCGCGGCAGTGTGCCTGGATCTGCTCGAGTGACGGCTGGGGGGCGCCCTCGCGCAGCTGCACCACGGCCGCCACGTGGTTGCCCCAGGTCGCGTCCGGCACCCCGGCCACCAGCGCGTCGTAGACGTCCGGATGGGACTTGAGCGCCTGCTCGACCTCCTCGGGGTACACCTTCTCGCCGCCGGTGTTGATGCACTGCGAGCCCCGGCCGAGCACCGTGACCACACCCTCCTCGTCGACGGTTGCCATGTCGCCGAGCAGCACCCAGCGCTCGCCGTCCTTCTCGAAGAACGTCTCGGCCGTTTTCCCCGGATCGTTGTAGTAGCCGAGCGGCACGTGGCCGCACTGGGCGACCCGGCCCACCTCGCCGACGGCCACCGGCTCGTGCGTTGCCGGATCGACCACCCGCGTACGGGAGTTGACGCGGATGCGGAAGCCGCGCCCGGGTCCGGAGTCCTCCGTCGCCGTGCCGTTGAACCCGGACTCCGAGGAGCCGAAGTTGTTCAGCAGCATCGCGTCGGGTACCAGTTCGCGAAACTGCCTGCGCACCGTCTCCGACAGGATCGCGCCCGACGACGACACGCTGAACAGCGAGGAGCAGTCGGTGCCCTTCATGGGTCCGTTCAGCGCGTCGATCAGCGGCCGCAGCATCGCGTCGCCCACCAGCGACATGCTGGTGACCTTCTCCTTCTCGACGGTCCGCAGTACTTCCTCGGCCACGAACTTGCGGTGGACCACGATGCGTTGCCCGAAGTGGAAGCCGATGAACGCCGTGAGGGTGGAGGTGCCGTGCATCAGCGGGGGAGTGGGGAAGAAGGTGATGCCGGCGCCGCCGGCCGCCACCCTTTCCGCCAGCTCCTGCGGCCGTTTGACCGGCTCCCCGGTCGGTGCGCCGCCGCCGAGCCCGGAGAAGAACAAGTCCTCCTGCCGCCACATCACGCCCTTGGGCATCCCGGTCGTGCCGCCGGTGTAGATGATGAACTGGTCGTCCGCCGACCGCGCGGGAAATCCGCGTTCGGGCGACCCCGCCGCCTCGGCGTCCCGGAAGGCGGCGGCCGGCACCTCCCGGCACCCGGGCTCCGGCGCCCCCGCCCGCACCAGGTGCCGCAGTCGCTCCGCGCGCGGCAGGGCGGCCGCCACCCGGTCGGTGAACTCCGCGTCGAACACCAGCGCCACCAGATCGGCGTCCCGGTAGAGGTACACCAACTCCTCTTCGACGTAACGGTAGTTGACGTTGACCGGGACGACCCGGGCCTTCAGACAGCCCAGCACCGTCTGCAGGTACTCGACGCCGTTGTACAGGTGCAGACCGAGGTGCTCGCCGGGGCGGATCCCGCTGTCGATCAGGTGGTGGCCGATTCGGTTCGCGGCCGCGTCCAGCTCCGCGTACGTGAGCCGGCGTTCGGCGCCCGTTCCCGGGTGATCGACGTACACGAGTGCCTCGCGGTCCGGGACCACGTCGACGACCGACTCGAACAGGTCGGCAAGGTTGTACTCCACCGCTCCTCCTGACCCAGGCAACGCTCGGCGAAGAAAGGCGCATGCGTCGGCTCGCCGGTCATCAGAGCAAAGGGCACCGCAACTGTGAAGGGCCCGCGCAGCAGAAATCTGACTGCCTGTCAGAAAACTCTTGAAGTGCCCTCCCCACTCCTGCAACCTGTTCTCGTTCAGCAGACGGGAGACCGCAATGGGTGGGACGGAACACCTCACCGTGCGGCGCGAAGGCGCCACACTGGTGCTCACGCTCAACAGGCCCGACGCCAAGAACGCCCTCTCGCTTCCCATGCTGGTCGGCCTGTACGACGGCTGGCTGGCGGCCGACGAGGACGACGCGATCCGCTCGATCGTGCTCACCGGCGCCGGCGGAACGTTCTGCGCCGGGATGGACCTCAAGGCCCTGGCCGGCCAGGGCATGCGGGGGGAGCGGTACCGCGACCGGCTCAAGGCCGACCCGGACCTGCACTGGAAGGCGATGCTGCGCCACCACCGCCCCCGCAAGCCGGTGATCGCCGCCGTCGAGGGGTACTGCGTGGCCGGTGGCACGGAGATCCTCCAGGGCACCGACATCCGGGTCGCGGGCGAGTCCGCGACCTTCGGCCTGTTCGAGGTCAGGCGCGGCCTGTTCCCGATCGGTGGCTCCACGGTCCGGCTGCAACGCCAGATCCCGCGCACCCACGCCCTGGAGATGCTGCTCACCGGCCGCCCGTACGGCGCCCGCGAGGCAGCGGACATCGGTCTCGTCGGCCATGTCGTCCCCGACGGCACCGCGCTCACCAAGGCGCTGGAGATCGCCGGGCAGATCAACGTCTGCGGCCCTCTGGCCGTCGAGGCCGTGAAGGCGTCCGTGTACGAGACCGCCGAACTGACCGAGACCGAGGGTCTGGCCGCCGAACTCAGGCGCGGCTGGCCGGTGTTCGACACGGCCGACGCCAAGGAGGGCGCCCGCGCCTTCACCGAGAAGCGGCCGCCCGTCTACAAGCGTGCGTGACCGAGGCGAAGGAGCAAGCCCGCCATGCCCGACATCCTCAAAGCCCCCCTCGTGGTCGAGTTCCCCTTCACCCGTTCCCTCGGCCCCGTGCAGAGCGCCTTCCTGACCGGACTGCGGGAACGCCTCGTCCTCGGGGTGAGGGCCGCGGACGGCAGGACCCTGGTGCCGCCCGTCGAATACGACCCCGTCACCGCCGAGGAACTCCGCCACCTCGTCGAGGTCGCCGCCACCGGCACGGTCACGACCTGGGCGTGGAACTCCGAACCACGCCGTGGCCAGCCCCTTCCCACGCCCTTCGCCTGGGTCCTGGTCCGCCTCGACGGCGCCGACACCGCCCTGCTGCACGCCCTGGACGCGCCCGGACCGGACAGCGTCCACACCGGCATGCGTGTGCGGATCCGGTGGGCCGGCGAACGCTCCGGCGCGATCACGGACATCGCCTGCTTCGAACCGTACGAGGGCGACGCGTCCGCAACGACCGGCCACAGCGGTGAGTTCGCGGATCCGGTCACCGGCATCGTCGCAGCCGCCCGGCTCGACTACACCTACTCGCCCGGCCGCGCCCAGTCCGCCTACATCGACGCCCTCTCCGGCCGGCGGACCGTCGGCGAGCGCTGCCCGTCCTGCCGCAAGGTCTACGTACCGCCCAGAGGCGCCTGCCCCACCTGCGGTGTCGCCACGACGGACCAGGTGGAAGTCGGTCCCCGCGGCACGGTCACCACCTTCTGCATCGTCAACATCAAGGCCGCACATACACCGAATCTCGACATCGAGGTGCCGTACGTCTACGCGCACATCGCCCTCGACGGTGCCGACCTGGCCCTGCACGGCCGCATCGGTGGAATCCCCTACGACCAGGTGCGGATGGGGCTGCGGGTCGAGCCGGTGTGGACCGACGGGGCCCGCTACCCCGACCACTACCGGCCCACCGGCGAACCCGACGCGGACTACGAGACCTACAAGGAGCTGCTGTGACGCGGAAGATCGCCGTTGTGGCCTTCGCACAGACCGACCACCGGCGCACCAGCGACGAGCTCTCCGAGGTGGAGATGCTCATGCCGGTCCTGCACGACGTCCTCGCCCAGACCGGCCTGAAGACCGCCGACATCGGCTTCACCTGCTCCGGCTCCAGCGACTATCTCGCCGGACGGGCCTTCTCCTTCACCCTCGCCCTCGACGGTGTCGGCGCCTGGCCGCCGATCTCCGAGTCGCACGTCGAGATGGACGGCGCGTGGGCGCTGTACGAGGCGTGGACGAAACTGCTGACCGGGGACGCCGACACCGCACTGGTGTACTCGTACGGCAAGTCCTCGCCCGGCTCGGTGCGCGACGTGCTCACCCGGCAGCTCGACCCGTACTACCTGGCGCCGCTGTGGCCGGACTCCGTCGCCCTGGCCGCCCTCCAGGCCCGGGCCCTGATCGACGCGGGGGAGACCGACGAGCCCGCGCTCGCCGCCGTGGGCGCCCGCAGCCGCGCGGCCGCGGCCGCCAACTCCCATGCCCAGCTGCGCGGTTCGGTGCCCCACGGCGACTACGTGGTACGGCCCTTGCACACCGGCGACTGCCCGCCCATCGGCGACGGCGCCGCCGCGGTGATCCTCGCGGCCGGGGAAAGGGCCCGCGACCTGTGCCCCCGGCCCGCCTGGATCCGGGGTGCCGACCACCGGATCGAGGCGCACGGGCTCGGAGTGCGCGACCTGACCGACTCACCGTCCACCCGCATGGCCGCCGAACGGGCCGGTGCCTTCGACCGGCCGGTCGACACCGCCGAGCTGCACGCGCCCTTCACCTCGCAGGAAGTGGTGCTGCGCAAGGCGCTCAGGCTCGGCGCCGGCGTCCGCGTCAACCCGTCCGGCGGGGCCCTCGCCGCCAACCCGGTCATGGCCGCGGGGCTGATCCGCATCGGCGAGGCGGCCGCCCGCATCCAGCGGGGGGAGTCCGACCGCGCCCTGGCCCACGCCACCTCCGGCCCCTGTCTGCAGCAGAACCTGGTCGCCGTACTCGAAGGGGATCCCCGATGAGCAAGGAGCCCGTGGCCGTCGTAGGGATCGGCCAGACCAAGCACGTGGCGGCGCGGCGGGACGTGTCCATCGCCGGGCTGGTCCGGGAGGCCGCCCGCCGGGCCCTGGACGACGCCGAGTTGACCTGGCAGGACGTCGAGGCCGTCGTCATCGGCAAGGCGCCCGACTTCTTCGAGGGCGTGATGATGCCGGAGCTGTACCTGGCCGACGCGCTCGGCGCGGTCGGCAAACCCATGCTCCGGGTGCACACCGCCGGCTCGGTCGGCGGATCCACCGCCCTCGTCGCCGCCGGCCTGGTCGCCGCCCGGGTGCACGGCACCGTGCTCACCGTGGCCTTCGAGAAGCAGTCCGAGTCGAACGCCATGTGGGGGCTGTCCCTGCCGATCCCCTTCCAGCAGCCGCTGCTCGCCGGCGCGGGCGGCTTCTTCGCCCCGCACGTCCGCGCCTACATGCGGCGCAGCGGAGCGCCCGACACGATCGGCTCCCTGGTCGCCTACAAGGACCGGCGCAACGCCCTGAAGAACCCCTACGCCCACCTCCACGAACAGGACATCACCCTGAAGAAGGTCCAGGCCTCGCCGATGCTGTGGGACCCGATCCGCTACTCCGAGACCTGCCCGTCCTCCGACGGCGCCTGCGCCATGGTCCTCACCGGCCGCACCGGAGCCGCCCGCGCGCCCCGGCCGCCCGCCTGGATGCTGGGCGGAGCCATGCGCAGCGAGCCCACCCTCTTCGCGGGCAAGGACTTCGTCTCGCCGCAGGCCGGCAAGGACTGTGCCGCCGACGTCTACCGGCAGGCCGGCATCGCCGATCCGCGCCGGGACATCGACGCCGTCGAGATGTACGTGCCGTTCTCCTGGTACGAGCCCATGTGGCTGGAGAACCTCGGTTTCGCCGAGGAGGGCGAGGGCTGGAAGCTCACCGAGTCCGGGGTGACCGAGCTCGACGGGGACCTGCCCGTCAACATGTCGGGCGGTGTCCTCTCCACCAATCCGATCGGCGCCTCGGGCATGATCCGCTTTGCGGAGGCGGCCCTCCAGGTGCGTGGGCAGGCCGGAGAACACCAGGTGGAGGGGGCCAGGAGGGTCCTCGGACACGCCTACGGCGGAGGGTCCCAGTTCTTCTCCATGTGGCTCGTGGGATCGCGGCGTCCCGACTCCTGAAAGGTCCCCCACACGTGGCCTGTCGGCGGTCCGACGCGATCGCTAGGCTGGCCGCGGACGACGATTCGGGAGGAGCACGGACGTGGCCGAGAGCACTATCCAGCAGCACCCGCTCGCGGGATGGGACAAGCCGGACCTGGACCTGAGCAACGCCGAGTGGCAGTCCAGCAGCCGCGGCCTGGGGGATGTCCAGATCGCCTTTGTCGAGGGATTCATCGCGATGCGCAACAGCGGCCGCCCGGAAAGTCCCTCCCTGATCTTCACTCCCGCGGAGTGGGGCGCGTTCGTCTCGGGGGCACGAGAGGGGGAGTTCGACCTCACCTGACAGGTGAACCGGTGAACCAAGGCCCTGCCGTGGCCGACGCCGGTGCCCGGCCGGTCCCGGCAGGGAGCCAATGGACGGCGGTGCGCCTGTCATCAAGGGCGCCCAGCATGCGGGGCATGAAGGACCCGCCCGGCACAGACGCGCGCCCCACCCTCGACCTGGCCCTCACCATCCGCCACGACGGCCAGGGCGGCCTCGCCGACGACCTGGCCGACCCGCACGGGCTCACTGCCTGGGTCCGCGCCCACCCGTCCGTCGTACCGCACGCCGACCTCTACCTGGCCGACGCGGCCGTCCTCGCCGCCGTCCACGACCTGCGCGCCGCAGTCCGCGCCCTGTTCACCCGCGCCGTCCGCCCCGCCGAGCCGAGCCCCGCCGACGCCGGCCGGCTGATGCCCGTGGCCGACGCCGTCGAGCGGCTCAACGCGGAGGCCGCCCGCACACCCACCGTGCCGGCCCCGAACTGGGACGAGGACGCCGAACCCGTCGTCCGGCGCCGGGCCGTCAGCGGCCCCGGCGAGCCGACCCCGGCGCTTGCCCAGGCCGCCATCGCCTTCCTCGCCGGCCCCGACCGGCTGCGGCTGCGCGCCTGCCACGCGCCGCGCTGTGTGCGCTACTTCCTCAGGGAGCACCTCCGCCAGGAGTGGTGCAAGCCCTCCTGCGGCAACCGGGCCCGGGTCGCCCGCCACCACGATCGTCACCGGAAGACCGCGTAGCCCGCTCCGGTCGATTCCGCGCCCCCCGGTGGCCTACCGCACGTCACACCGCAGGCCGGGACACGTACCATGGCCGCATGTCGTTCCTCCGTCGCCGCAGCGCCACGCCCGCCGGGCCCGACTTCGACGTACTGGCCATGGACCCGGGCGACTGGCCCGGCAACCTGGGTGCCGGGCTGCTTCCCGCGCCCGACGGCACCTGCCAGGGTGTCTTCCTGCGCTACGACCTCTTCGGCGGCCGCGGGACCGCGATGATCATCGGCAATCTGCCGGAGGGCTCCCCGGCCCGCGACGTCGCCGAGGGCGAGATCCCCTTCGAGGCGGCGCAGCTGCTCCTGGCCCTGGGGAACGACGAGGAGATCACCGTCGTCGGTGTCGAGGACATGCCGGTGCTGCAGGGCGACAACCTCCTGATCGTGCGGCGTCTGAAGCTCTCCGAGAGCCGGATCTCCTGCGTGCAGTTCGACCGCAGCGACGGCGTCCTGGTCACCATCGCCGCCTGGGACCGCCCGATCACCGACGACCTGTACGCCCTCCTCAAGCCGCTGCCCGCCGAGCTCTTCCAGCAGGGCTGACAGCCCGGCCCCTCGATTCCTCGGCTCCCGTCCACCGCCGCCCGACCGGCGCAGGAAGGGCCGGCCCCCGCCCGAGGGGGGACCGGCCCTTCCGGATGCGCGTGCTACGAGCCCGACGGCCGCACCACCACGTCCGCGGCCCGCACGAACGCGACCCGGTGGCCGAACTGGATCTCGTAGTACGGGTCCTTGCCCACCACGACCCGGTGCGAGTCCGTGGTGAAGGTGACCGCGTACAGGTACTCACCCGGCACCGTGTCGCCCACCACGTACTTCTGGCCCGCGAGCAGCTTGTACGGCAGCGCGGAGACGGGCTGGGCGGGGACGCCCGCCGGATAGGCCGCCTTCTCGGGATAGGCGCGCCCGTACACCGGCACGCTGTCCAGCCCCGCCTTCGGCGTCACCACCAGACCGGCCGCGTCCACCGCCGCGGGCTGCTTCGCCGGGTTCTGGAACCACGCCTTCTGCCCCAGGTACCAGATCGCCGTCCAGTCGCCCTGGCGGTCGGCGACCGCGTACTGCTGCCCGGTCTCCGCACGTGATCCCACGTCGTTCACGTCGATGGTGGATCCGCTGCCGTCCGGCCGCAGACCGATGTCCTTGATCAGCGGTGCGGAGGTGTCGGGCTGTGAGTACAGCCGTACCTCGCTGGAACCGTGCGCCGCGCACGGCACGCCGCCGGCGTCGCAGCCGGTGTACTCCGGACGGTTGGCCGTGTAGTCGGGGCGGATCGTGACCAGCCCGCCGTTCTTGCCGGCGGTGGGCTCCAAGGGGTGGTCCAGCAGCTCGAAGTAGTGCCGCCAGTCCCAGTAGGGGCCCGGGTCGGTGTGCATCCCGGGGATGCCCGCGGTGGTCGGGCCCGGCACCGTGTCGTGGCCGAGGATGTGCTGCCGGTCCAGCGGAATGCCGTACTTCTCGGCGAGGTATTTCACCAGCCGCGCCGAGGACCGGTACATCGCCTCCGTGTACCAGGAGTCCGGCGAGGCGAGGAAGCCCTCGTGCTCCAGGCCGATCGACTTGCCGTTGATGTACCAGTTACCCGCGTGCCAGGCCACGTCCTTGGCCTTCACATGCTGGGCGATGTGCCCGTCGGTGGAGCGCAGCGTGTAGTTCCACGACACATAGGTGGGGTCCTGGACGAGGTTGATGACGCCGTCCCAGCGGCCTTCCGTGTCGTGGATGACGATGTACCGGATGCTCTGGGACACCGGCCGGTCACCGAGGTCGTGGTTGCCGTAGTCGTTGTCGCCGAACTGCTGGTACGGCGCCGGAATCCATTCGCAGGAGACCGCGGCGGGGCACTCCGTACCGGCGGAGGAGACATGGCGCAGCCCCGTCCGCCGCAGTTGGGCGGTGTCGGGGGCGAGGTGGGGCCGCGCGGCCAGGACGATCCGCTGCCCGGCGTCCGTGGTGCGCTGCCGGCCGGTGCGGATCACGTCGTACACGTCGTTCGCGTAGGCCGCCGCGGTCGCGCTGTCGTCCGCGCCGGAGAACTGGGCGACCGCCCCGTACCAGGCCGCGGGGTCCTCGCTCAGCGGCTCATGCAGCTTCTTCTGGGCCGCGACCAGCAGCGCGGCACCACCCGCCACGTTCGCGGCCTCGTCGGTGCGCAGCCGCTCGGCCGGGATGCCGGAGAGCTCGGCCGCCCTGGTCAGCGTCTTCAGCCGGGCGGGCAGCGCGGAGGCCTTCGGCAGCTTCGTGGCCGGGTGCAGGGCCCTACGGGCGGCGTCGCCGCGCGCGTCCTCGGCGCCTTCGCTGTGGTGCGGGGCCCGGCTCAGCGCGGTGCGCGCGTCCGTCAGGTGCATCGGGCCGTACCCGCCGGTCACACTCGGCGCGCCGCCGTGCGCGTCCCAGCGGGACTGGAGGTAGGAGACGCCAAGCAGGATGCTGAGCGGCACGTGGTACCTGGTGGACGCGGCGGAGAACGCCCGCTGCAGCCGGCCCGGGTCGGACGCGGCGGCACGTTCCGCCGGGGCGGCGCCCAGCAACGGCAGCAGCAGGACCGCGGACGCGAGTGCGCCCGCGGTCTTGCGGGTGCGTCTGTGGCCCGGCTCGGGTCTGGGGTCGGTGACGGATCCTCGCAATGCAGCCTCCTGGGGCACTCAAGCGTGACGGAGCGTGCGGGGCCGGCGTGGGTCAGTGGTACCGGCTTGCCGACGATCCGTCAATCATGCGCACAGGAAGGTGATTTCCCACGTCAAGCGGGGTTCCGGCGAGTTTCGTGGCGGCGGCTCGCGGGCCTGCGGGGCGTCAGTGGCTTATACCAATGGCCCCCGTGAGGGTGCTCCGGAAGCGGGATACGACAAAGTCCGCGGCGCGCCGCCTTCGGTGGCGCGCCACGGACCGTCGTCCCCGTCAGCGAGTGCCGACCGCCGCACGCACGGCCCGCCGGGCCAGCTGGCAGTCGTCGTGCAGCCGCCGCAGCAGCAGCCGCTGTTCCTCGCCGGACGGCGCAGCACCAGGGTGGGCCGGGCCCGGTGCCGCCGGGGCCGCGTCGTGCATCGAGCGCTGCACGGCCGTCTCGTAGGTGCGGATCTCACGGGTCAGCACCAGCATGAGGTTCACCAGGAAGGCGTCGCGCGCGGCCGGCCCCGCCGCCTGGGCCAGCTGGCTGATCTGCCGCCGCGCCACGGGCGCGTCGCCGAGGACCGACCACAGCGTCGCCAGGTCGTAGCCCGGCAGGTACCAGCCCGCGTGCTCCCAGTCCACCAGCACTGGACCGGCCGGTGAGAGCAGGATGTTCGCGAGCAGCGCGTCGCCGTGGCAGAACTGGCCCATGCCCTGTCGGCCCGCGGCGTGCGCGATGCCGTGCAGCAGCTTCTGCAGGTCGCCCATGTCCCGGTCGGTGAGCAGCCCCAGTTCGTGGTAGCGGGCGATCCGGGCGGCGTAGTCCAGCGGGGCGTCGAAGGTGCCCGCCGGCGGCCGCCAGGCGTTCAGCCGGCAGATCGCGGAGAGGGCCGCCCTGATGTCCGCCCGCGGCGGGGCCTCCGCCGGATGCCGCTGGAGCGCGGCCACCCGGCCGGGCATGCGCTCGATGACCAGCGTGCAGTTGTCCGGGTCCGCCGCGATCAGGCGGGGCGCCCGTACCGGCGGCCGGTGCCGGACGAACGAGCGGTATGCGGCTATCTCGTGCCGGTAGCGCTCGGCCCACGCCGGGGAGTGGTCCAGTAAGCACTTGGCGACGGCCGTGCTGCGTCCGGTCGTACCGACCAGGAGCACGGAACGTCCGCTGCGGCGCAGCACCTGCACGGGGGCGAACTCCGGGCAGATCCGGTGCACCGAGGCGATCGCCGTGCGCAACTGGCTGCCCTGGGGGCCGGACAGGTCCAGCCGTCCGCTGAGCGGCGGGGTGCCGAGCCCCGCGGGACGCCTGGGCCGGCCGGCACCGAGTACGGGCGCCGCCGGACGTGCGGCAGGGTCGAGGTAGGGGCCGCCGCTGCCCGGGCGGGGGCGCAGCGACCGGGGCGGGGCGGACACGGAGGACGATGCTGCGTACATGGGCGAGACAGATCCCTTCGTGTGCCTGCTGGTGGTGCGCGCTGCCCGGCCCGGCCGCCCGGGTGCACCCTGGGGAATGTCCCTCGGTGACCGGGTCGGGGTGGCGCGGTTCTACCTGACACCCGACCGCCACTGGCACACCATCTGGCGCACCCTGGCGAACCCTGGCGAATACTCGCCCGGCAACTCCGGGCGGGTCTACTGTCAACTCAGCCGAGTACCTGGGGGCTTGACGTGACAGGACAACCCAACACCCGTCTCGCGGACCTGTTCGGCCTGGCCGGCTGGTCCAAGGGAGAACTCGCGAGGCTGGTCAACCGGCAGGCGGCGGCCATGGGTCACCCCCAGCTGGCGACCGACACCTCGCGGGTGCGGCGTTGGATCGACATGGGGGAGATCCCGCGCGATCCGGTGCCGAGGGTGCTGGCGGCCCTGTTCACCGAGCGTCTCGGCCGTGTCGTGACCATCGAGGACCTCGGTCTGGTACGGCACGGGCGCACGGGGAAACGGCAGGGCGGCGGGAGTGCGGAACATCCCGACGGAGTGCCGTGGGCGCCCGAGCGGACCGCCGCGGTCCTCACCGAATTCACGGGAATGGACCTCATGCTCAACCGACGCGGCTTGGTGGGCGCGGGTGCCGCGCTCGCCGCGGGATCCGCACTCAGCAGCGCCATGCACGACTGGCTGCAGACCGATCCGACCCTCACGGCCGACGCCCCCGGCCCCGACCAACCCCTGCACGCCGACCCCGCCGGGTTCGACCGCTACGAGGCCGCCCCCATCGGGTCGCAGGAGATCGAGGAACTGGAGCGCTCGGTGGAGGTGTTCCGAGCCTGGGACGCGGCCCGCGGCGGCGGGCTGCAGCGCAAGGCGGTGGTGGGACAGCTCAACGAAGTGGGCGGCATGCTCGCCTACCACCACCCACCCCACCTCCAGCGGCGCCTGTGGGGCGTCGCCGCCAACCTCGCCGTCCTCGCGGGCTGGATGTCCCACGACGTCGGCCTGGAACCCACCGCCCAGAAGTACTTCGTCATCGCCGCCCATGCCGCACGCGAGGGCGGCGACCGGCCCCGCGCCGGCGAGGCGCTCTCCCGGGCGGCCCGCCAGATGGTGCACCTGGGACGGCCCGACGACGCGCTGGATCTGATGAAGCTCGCCCAGTCCGGCTCCGGCGACCAGGTGCTGCCCCGCACCAGGGCGATGCTCTGCACGATCGAGGCCTGGGCGCAGGCGTCGATGGGCAAGGGCCACGCCATGCGCCGCACCCTGGGGCAGGCGGAGGACCTGTTCGTCTCCGACAAGGGCGACGTGCCGCCGCCGAGCTGGATGCAGACCTTCAAGGAGGAGGACCTGTACGGCATGCAGGCCCTCGCCTACCGGACCCTGGCCGAGTTCGAGCCCGGCGCGGCCGCGCACGCCCAGTACTACGCAGAGAAGGCCCTGTCCCTGCGCAATGACGGCAGGCAGCGCTCGAAGATCTTCGACTTCCTGTCGATGGCCTCGGCCTGCTTCATCGCCGACGACCCCGAACAGGCGGACCGCTACGCACGGCTGGCCCTTGTGTCGATGGGTTCCAACTCCTCCCACCGCACCTGGGACCGCCTGCGCCAGATGTACCGGCTCACCGCCCAGTACGCCAGCTATCCGAAGATCCATGAACTGCGGGAGGAGATCCGACTGGCGCTGCCCAAGGCGAAGGGCAGAAGCGCCACCGGCGCACAGGTCTGACGGCGCGGGTTTGACGAACGGATACGGGCACGGGCACAAAGAGGTCTGTGCCGCGCTCTCCTCGGGTCACCCCGGTGACCGGTTATGAAGCCACCCGGGCGACGAGTACGCACGCGTCGTCCTCGCGCTCGATCTCACCGAACTCCTCCACGACCGTCCGCACACAGTCCTGCGCGCCTCGCGCCCCGGCCAGCCGCGGGGCGAGGTCCAGCAGCCGGTGCACGGCGGCCGCCCGGCTGCCCCGGGGCACCAGCCCGTCGGTGTGCAGCAGGAGCAGGTCGCCCACCACGAGGGTCTCCTCGGCCTGCCCGTAGCAGGCTGCCGAGGTGGCGCCGAGCAGGACGCCGTCCGGTGGGTCCAGCACGCGCCCCGCCCCGTTGCGGAACAGCAGCGGGGCGGGGTGTCCTGCCTGGGCCCACTGCAGGGTGCGGGTGGCGGGGTCGTAGCGGCCGCACACCGCGCTGCCGAGGGCCGGTTGCACGGTGGAGTCCAGCAGCTGGTTGAGGAAGGCCATGAGCGGTCCCGGCCGGGTGCCCGCCATCGCCATGCCGCGCAGGGCGCCCAGCAGCATCGCCATGCCCGAGGTCACGCTGGGCCCGTGCCCGGTGAGGTCGCCGACGCTGAGCAGGGTGTCGCCGTCGGACAGTTCCAGCGCGTCGTACCAGTCGCCCCCGATGAGGGAGCCGGTCGCGGAGGGCAGATAGCGGGCCGCGAGGTCCAGCGCCTGGCGTCCGCGGCGCGGGAGCCGCAGGGAGCCCCGCCACGGCGGCAGCACGGCTTCCTGCAGCTCGACCGCGAGCCTGCGCTCGGTCTGCGCGAGGTGCTGGTGGTGCTGCAGCGAGTCACGGGTCTCGCGCACCGCCAGCTGGCTACGGCGCAGTTCGCTGACGTCGCGCAGCACGGCCCACATCGAGGCGGTGCTGCCGTCGGCGTCGAGCACGGGCTCGCCCATCATGTGCACGGTGCGGACGGCGCCGTCGGGCCGCACGATGCGGAACTCCCCGTCGATGGGCTTGGCGTCGACCAGGCAGTTCGTGACCATCGAGGTCAGGCCGGGCCGGTCCGCGTCGAACACCAGCGAGGGAAGTTCGTCCAGGGTGAGCGGCGGGGCGGTGGGATCGCGGCCGAGGATCTCGTAGAGCTCGCCGGACCAACTCGCCTCGTCGGTCAGGAGGTTCCACTCCGCGCTGCCGACCCGGCTGAGCAGCGAGGTGGGCGAGGGACCGGCCGGTGGGACGGGGGCGACGCGCACTGCGCCGACCGCCGCGGGCACCGGCGGCGGGCCCTCCCGAAGCTGCGCCAAGTGCTCGTCCAGGTCGTTGAGTTGGTGCAGGGCCAAGTCGTAGAGCGCGCGTTCCCACCGGCCCTGCGGGTCCGATCCGTCGCCCTGCGCGTCCCGCCGCACGGCGTCCACCTCGCCCTTGAGCCGGCGCGCCTGTGAAATCAGGGCGTCGACCGGGCCGCGCCCGGGCGGCTGGGCGGATGAGCGGTCCGCGGAGACGTGGGACGGCATGGCGCACTCCGATGCGGGAACGGTACGGCCAAGGAGGACGGAGGGGATGGAGGGGACGGCAGGACCGTTACGACTGTTGCACAGCCCGCGACGCCCCGTAAGGGATTTGGCAACACACGATACGGTGGTGCTTCTGACATATGCCACAGTCTTCCCGGTGTGATTGTCCAGCCTCTTTGTCTAGGTGGCCGGAGGAGTGAAGTCGCAGACGGGCTACGTCATATGACGGAGCGTCGGCGTCATCGGCCCGTCATTCAAGTGGGCGTTCGACGGCACTTTGTTCCAGCTCGGTCGATGGCGAGGCTTCCATGATGGCGACGTGACCGAGCTCACATCAATTGATGGGGCATCAGGCGTAATGCAAACCGCCGCTGCGGGCTCCTAACAGCACACGGCACAACCGGCCGACCTTCGACCCGCAGGGGAGACCGACCATGGACATCACCCTCGAACAGTCCGCCCACGCCCGCCTGATCACCGCGGACGAGCACGAGCTCTCCGTGCCCGCCACGCTTCGCTACGTCTCGGCGGACCCGCTGGCCGTGCACCTGGACTTCCCGCCCGAGGTGTCCCTGGACGGGTGCGCGGTGTCATGGACCTTCTCCCGCGCCCTGCTGGAGGAGGGGCTGGAGCAGCCCGCCGGCTGTGGCGACGTGCACATCTGGCCCAGCGGCCGGGCCCGAACGGTGCTGGAACTGCACTCCCCGCTCGGCCTCGCCCTGCTCCAGTTCGACACGGGCGCGCTGCACCGCTTCCTGCTGCGCAGCTACGCCGTGGTGGCGGCCGGACAGGAGGACGTCGGCGCGGCGGTCGACCGGGGCCTGAGCGTCCTGTTCGGCACGGTCTGACCCGGGGGCGGGCGGACCGAAGGCCGCGTCGACTCCTGTTCACCTCCGTCTCACCGCACGGGTATGGACCTCGACGATCACTGCGTGCACCCTGGCGCGCGGTGTGCCGCAGGGGCACTCCTGCGACGAGGACGGGGCGTATGACACCGATCAGCCGAAGAGGCTTCGTGGGGCTCGGCGCTTCCATGGCGGCGGGCGTGGCGGTGGGCGCGGGCGTACCCCAGGCGGCGGCCGCGGCGCAGAGGGCGACGACCGGCACGATCTCGGACGTACGGCACGTGGTGATCCTCATGCAGGAGAACCGAAGCTTCGACCACTACTTCGGGCGGCTGAAGGGCGTCCGCGGCTTCGACGACCGCAGCGGGATCACGCTCGGCGGCGGCCACCCCGTCTTCGACCAGCCCAACGGCCTGGACCGTCAGTACCCGTGGAAGCTGAGCGCCACCCCGGCGGCGGGCGGCAAGGACGGCGAGACCCTGGCGCAGTGCAGCGGCGACCTTCCGCACTCCTGGGCCTCGCAGCACTCCGCCTGGAACAAGGGCCGCCTGGACAACTGGGTGGCGGGGGTCGGCAGCGTCCGCTCCCTCGGCTACCTGGACCGCTCCGACATCCCCTTTCACTACGCGCTCGCCGACAACTACACCATCTGCGACGCCTGCTTCTGTTCCGCCCTCAGCGCGACCGGGCCCAACCGCACCTACCTGTGGAGCGGCAAGGTCGACTCCGCCAGCTACGACGGCGGCGACGAGTCCGGCCTGACCTGGCAGAACTACGCCGAGGCGCTGCAGAACGCCGGCGTGACCTGGAAGGTGTACCAGAACGCCCAGGACAACTACGGGGACAACGGCTGCGCCTACTTCAAGAACTTCGCCAACGGCCGGCCGGGGAACCCGCTCTACGACCGGGGCATGTCCTCCGTCCCGAAGGTGACCGGCTCGACCCCCGACGACATCGCCGCCGCCATCAAGGCGGACGTGCTCGCGGGCACACTTCCGCAGGTCTCCTGGGTGGTCGCCAACCAGGCGTTCTCCGAGCACCCGTACGCCCCGCCCGGCGACGGCGCCCACTTCGTCCACCTCGTCTACCAGGCCCTGGCCGCCGACCCGGATGTCTTCGACTCCACGGTCCTGCTCCTCAACTACGACGAGAACGACGGCTACTTCGACCATGTGCCGCCGCCGGTCCCGCCCGCCGGAACCGCTGGGGAGTTCCTCAACGGTGTCCCGTACGGATTCGGCTTCCGGGTCCCGATGATCGTGATCTCGCCCTGGACACGCGGGGGCTGGGTCTCCTCCGAGGTCTTCGAGCACACGTCGGTGCTGCGCTTTCTGGAGACCTGGACCGCGTCCCTCGGCAAGCCCGCCAACTGTCCCAACATCAGCGCCTGGCGGCGCGCGGTCAGCGGCGACCTGACCGGCGTCTTCGCCTTCGCCAACCCGGTGTACGGCCCCGTGCCGCTGCCCGCGACCGGCGTCGTCGGCTACAGCACCTGCGGCCCGCTGCCCAACCCGGTCCCGACCACCAACGCCCTGCCGGTCCAGGAGGCGGGCACCCGGCCCGCCCGTGCGCTGCCGTACCAGCCCAACGGCTTCCTGGACCACCTGGAGTTCGGGTCGAACGGGAAGATCCTGGCCTGGTTCACCATGACCAACCAGGGCGCCCCGGCCACCAGGGCGGCGCACTTCTCCGTCCATCCCAACGCCTACCGCGACACCACGCCCTGGCAGTACACGGTGGCCGCGGGAGGCACCGCCTCCGACTACTTCAACATCGGCTTGGGCTCCGGCGGCGGCAGGTACGACCTCACCATGGTCGGCCCCAACCGCTTCCTGCGCCGGTTCCAGGGCGACGCCACCAAGGCGGGCAGGTCGGCCGAGGTGAGTTCACGCTACGCCGTCGAGCCCGGCACCGGGAAACCGGCCGTCTACTTCAAGATGGCCAACTCGGGCTCCTCCCCGGTGAAGTTCACGATCACCTCGAGCCACTACCGGAACGACGGTCCGTGGACCTACCCGGTCGCCGCGGGCGCGTCGGTGGAGGACTTCTTCAACGCCGTCGCGTACCAGAACGGCTGGTACGACTTCACGATCACCGTCGACTCGGACACCACCTGGTCACGCCGGTTCACCGGGCACCTGGAAACGGGCGCGCCCAGCGTCAGCGGCTGACGGTGGCGTACAGCTCCGGGCGCTGCCCCAGGTCGACGGTCACCCGCCGGCCCTCCTGCAGTGCCCGGACCCCGGCCTCGGCGACGACCGACGCGGCGTAGCCGTCCCAGACGCCGGGGCCGGTGACCCGCCCCTGCCGGGTGGCGTCGACCCAGGCCTGCACCTCGCGGTCGTAGGCGTCGGCGAACCGTACGAGGTAGTCCTGCGGAACCTCCTCGCAGGCGCTGCCCCCGGCGGTGACCACCATGGCGTGGTCGTCGCCGATCCGGGCGCTGCCCGACTCGCAGACGGCCTCGCAGCGCACCTGGTAGCCGAACCCGCTGTTGACGAAGACCTCCACGTCCACCAGGGCGCCCCGCTCGGTCTCGAAGAGCACGAACTGCGGGTCCAGCAGTCCGGAGGGGGCACCCGCCGACGGGGTGGGCCGCAGCACGGTCACCGCGGTCAGTTCCTGCCCGAGCAGCCAGCGGGCGGCGTCGATCTCGTGCGAGACCGAGCTGTTGATCAGCATGGCGCTGGTGAAGTGGGGCGGTGAGGACACGTTGCGATGGGTGCAGTGCAGCATCAGCGGGCGCCCCAGCCGCCCGCCGTCCAGCAGCGACTTCAGACGCCGGTACCCGGCGTCGTAGCGTCGCATGAACCCGATCTGCGCCAGCCGGCGGCCGAGCCGCGCCTCGGCCTCCACGACCCGCAGCGCGCCGGCCGAGTCGGGCACCATCGGCTTCTCGCACAGCACCGGGAGCCCGCGCGAGAAGGCCGCGAGCAGCGCCTCCTCGTGCGCCGGACCGGGCGAGGCGATCAGCACGGCCTGGACCCCGGGCGCGTCGAGGGCAGCCACCGGATCCGCGTGCACCGGCACGCCCTCGATCCCGGCCACGGCCTCCCGTGCCCGCTCCGGGTCGGGGTCGGCCACGGCGGCGACCCTGGCCCCGCTGACCACCCGCTCCAGACGTCGTATGTGATCGGCCCCCATGTGTCCGGCACCCAGCACGGCCACGCCCAGCAGGTCACCCACGTGCATGCTCCCTCTTCGCCGACGGTCCGGCCGTAGCGTAGGCCCCCGCGGGAAGCAGGCGTGCGACCCCCCTCAGTAGCGCAGCACTCCGGCGATCCCGTCGGCTTCGCCGAGGGTGCCGTCCGGGACGAACCGGATTTCCGCGCCGGTCTCCAGGCACTGCTCGACGATCTCGTCCACGATGTCCTCACGGGCGGTGGGGTCACCGCTCTCGGCCGGGATCAGATGGTCACCGGCGTCGTCGCGCACCCTGATGCGGTAGTTCTCCTCGACCACCAGCAGCCGGACACGGCCCTCGCGAGCGTTCTGCCAGACCTCGTCGACCCCGGCCGCGAACTCCCTGCGCCCGCGTGCCGTCTGCAGTTCCCGGGTCGCGGCCGCGGTGCCCCTGCGGGCCTCGTCCTCGTGCAGCGGCCGGATCGCGCGCCACACGGCCTCGGCGGTGCCGTGCGCCAGACCACCGTGCGGGAAGTGCACGGCGCCCTTGGTGACGCTGCCGACCTCGTCCAGGACGGACAGCGCGGCCTGCTCGCCGGTGACGTACAGCGGGCGGGGCAGTTCTCGCAGCACCGCGCTCAGCGCGGTGTCCGCCTCGCGCAGGAACTGGCGGGTGCGTTCGTCGCTGAAGGTGCTCGGCCGGCCGCCGGTCCGCTCCTCCCGCTCGGCGTCGAAGTTCTCGACGAGTCTCCTGGTCAGTGGGAATCCGCCGGTGTACTCCTCGGTGACCCGGTCGGCGCCGCCGCTCCACAGGGTCACCCGATCGGCGGAGACCGACATGACCCAGAACGGGTGTTCGGCGACCTGTGCGGAGACCAGGTTGCGGGTCAGGAAGGTGTCCGAGAGCACCACGCGCTCGGGCACGCTGCGCGCCAGTGACCACACCTGGTGTTCGCCCGGAGCGGCGAAGATCACCAGGCCGTCCTCGGCATGCGCCAGGTCCACCTCGGCGAGGGCCTGGTCGAGCTGCCGGACGACGTCGGCGCGCCGTTCCCGGGTGACCGCGGGATCGGTCTCCAGCTGCTTCTTGGCCTCGGCCACGACATTGCGCAGCCGGACCGGATCCTGTGCGTTGTCGGGCTCACGGCGGTGCGTCGGCGTCAGCACGGACACCGCGGGATAGGGCCGTGGCCGTCGCAGCTCGACGAGGGTGGCGGGACTCAGCTCGTGCTCCATGACAGCACGATAGGACTGATGAACAGATCAGGCATTTGGAGCAATGTGTGCACTGTGCAATGGCGTATCGGGTACGGGCCGGACGGCCGGTAGGGTTGGAAAAATCTTTGCCCTTGGCCGATTTCCTACCGATCACTCCTGGTCCGGGCGGGCTCCCTGGATGTCGCGGAAGCAAAGTCAGGCCGAAAGTGCGGGGGTCGCCGCGCCGTCCGGGTGGCGGCCGCGTTGACCGGCCCGGTGCGGGTGACACACGCTCGCCATATAGGTGCTCGATACAACTGGTTCGGCGGGATCCCGGCTTCCACCAGAGTTGCGCAGGTGAGCGGCCCCATTCCGGCGAGCCGACCGCCAGGAGGTACACATGTGCGGCATCACCGGCTGGGTCTCCTACGACCGCGACCTGCGCGCCGAGGCCGCGACATTGGACGCGATGACCGAGACGATGGCCTGCCGCGGTCCCGACGACCGCGGCACCTTCACCGACGGGCACGCCGCGCTCGGGCACCGCAGGCTCGCGATCATCGACCTGCCCGGTGGCCGCCAGCCGATGACCGCAGGCACCCCGGACGGCACCGTCGCCCTCGTCTACTCGGGCGAGACCTACAACTTCACGCAACTGCGCCGCGACCTCGCCGCGCGCGGCCACCGCTTCACCACCGACTCCGACACCGAGGTCGTGCTGCGTGGCTACCTCGAATGGGGCGACACCCTCGCCGAGCGGCTCAACGGCATGTACGCCTTCGCCGTCTGGGATGGACGCCATGACAAGCTCGTCATGATCCGCGACCGCATGGGCATCAAGCCGTTCTACTACCACTGGACCCCCGACGGCGTGCTCTTCGGCTCCGAGCCCAAGGCGATCCTCGCCAACCCCCTGGCCCGCCCCCGGGTGACCCTCGACGGCCTGCGCGAGCTGTTCACCTTCGTCAAGACGCCCGGACACGCCGTGTGGGACGGCATGTGCGAGGTCGAGCCGGGCACCGTCGTCACCCTCGACCGCAGCGGTCTGCGCACGCGCGTCTACTGGCAGTTGGAGACCCGGCCGCACGCCGACGACCGCGCCACCACCATCTCCACCGTCCGCTCGCTCCTGGACGACATCGTGCGCCGGCAACTGGTCGCCGACGTGCCGCGCTGCACCCTGCTCTCCGGCGGCCTGGACTCCTCCGCCATGACCGCGCTCGCCGCCCGGCAACTCGCCGCGCACGGGGAGAAGGTACGCAGCTTCGCCGTCGACTTCGTCGGCCAGACCGACCACTTCGTCGCCGACGACCTGCGGGCAACCCCCGACACCCCCTTCGTGCACGACCTGGCCCGCGCCGCCGGCACCGAGCACCAGGACATCGTGCTCGACGCGCACACGCTCGCCGATCCCGACGTACGGGCGAAGGTCATCCGGGCCCGCGACCTGCCCATGGGCTTCGGCGACATGGACTCCTCGCTGTACCTTCTGTTCCGGACGATCCGCGACCATTCCACGGTCGCCCTGTCCGGCGAGTCCGCCGACGAAGTCTTCGGCGGCTACCAGCAGTTCTTCGACGAGGAGGCGCGCCGCGCCGACACCTTCCCCTGGCTGGTGCGCTTCAGCCGGGACTTCGGGGACGACACCGACGTCATGCGCCCGGACCTCACCCGGGCCCTGGACCTCCCGGCGTACATCGCCGACGGCTATCGCACCGCCCTCTCGGGCGTCCGCAGGCTCGACGGCGAGAGCGACTTCGAATTCCGGATGCGGCAGATCTGCCACCTCCACCTCACGCGCTTCGTCCGCGCCCTGCTCGACCGCAAGGACCGCATGAGCATGGCGGTGGGCCTGGAGGTCCGCGTGCCCTTCTGCGACCACCGGCTCGTCGAATACGTGTACAACACGCCCTGGTCCCTTAAGTCCTTCGACGGCCGGGAGAAGAGCCTGCTGCGGGAGGCCGCCGCGGACCTCCTGCCGAGGTCGGTGTACGACCGGGTCAAGAGCCCGTACCCGTCCACCCAGGACCCCAAGTACGCCGTCGCCCTCCAGGACCACGTCAAGGACCTGCTCGCCCGGCCCGGCCACCCCGTCTTCGACCTCGTCGACCGGGAGCGCGTGCACCGGGCCGCGTACCGCGACACCCCCGTCAGTACCCAGGCGGCCCGCCGCGGCCTGGAGAAGACCCTCGACCTGGCCCTGTGGCTGGACCTCTACCGGCCCGAGCTCGTCGTCGGCTGAGCCCGGTCGCCCGGCCCGGGGGCGGTGCGGACGGCGACGGCGCGCCGTCGCCGTCCGCCGCCCGGTCGCTCACCGGTTCGTGGTCGCCGCCGGGTCCGCCGGGCAGGAGCTGCCGTCGGGAGGCAGCGAGCCGTAGAGCAGGAAGTCGTTCACCTTCCGGTGCACACAGCGGGAGGACCCGTATCCGGTGTGCCCGTCGCCCTTGTTGTCGAGCACCACGGCCGACGAGCCGAGCCGCCGCGCCGTCTCCACGGCCCACCGGTACGGGGTCGCGGGGTCGCCACGGGTGCCCACCAGGAGCATCTTCGCGGTGTCGACGTTCTTCACCTTCTCGCGGATGAAGTCGGAGCCCTTGGGGCGGCCGTAGCACATCAGCAGCTCGCTCAGCCGGTACTGCCCGAAGACCGGCGAGGCCTGCTCGTAGTCCGCGCGCAGCCGGGGGAGGTCCCTGGTGATCTGCCCGGCGCCCGGCCGGTCGGGGTCGTCGGCGCAGTTGATCGCCATCATCGCGGCGAGCGTGTTGTCCAGCGGGACGTCCGCCGGGTCGACGAGTCCACCGTCCCTGCGCTCCGCGGGCTCCCGCCGCGTCGGCAGGGCGACCCCTCCGGGGACGAACGCCTCGATCCTCCGGGTGTCGCCGTCGTCGACCAGCGCGGCGACGGCCCGCTCCAGGGACGGCCACGTCCGCTTGCTGTAGAGCGCCTGGCCGATGGCGCCCACGAGGTCCTGGCCGGACAGCCGGCCGCCGACGTCCGTCGACACCGGGTTCTTGTCGAGCGAGCGGACGAGCCGAAGGACCTGGGCGTCGGCCGCGCGCCGGTCCTGTCCGAACGGGCAGGTGACCTCCCGGACACACCAGTCGAGGAAGTCGTCGAGCGCGGTCTGCTGTCCCTCGGCGGCCACCACACCCTGTTGCGCCAACGATTCGGTGAGCGTGTCCACCCCGTCGAGCGCCAGTCGGCCGACCTTGTCGGGGAACTGTGCCGCGTACACCGCGCCCAGCCGGGTGCCGTAGGAGAAGCCCAGGTAGTTGAGCTTCTTGTCGCCGAGCGCCTGGCGTATCACGTCGAGGTCCCGCGCCGCGTTCACGGTGCCTATGTGGGCCAGGACCGGCGACGAGCTCCGGGCGCACTCGGCGGCCACCCTCTGCCACTGCTTGATCAGGGCCTGCGGATCCGAGTGGTCGGGGCTCCCGCCGGTGGAGGCCGGATCCTGGTCGCCCCCCCGGCCGCAGGTCACCGGAGAGGACCTGCCGACACCGCGGGGATCGAAGGAGACCACGTCGTAGCCGTTGGTCAGGTCCATGAAGTCATCGGCACCGGTGGCCAGTTGCTGGACGCCCGGCCCCCCGGGGCCGCCGAAATTCAGCAGCACCGAGCCGCGCGAGGGCCCGGTGGCGCGGTAGCGGGCCAGCGCCAGGTCGAGCGTGCGCGCGCCCGGCCTGGCGTAGTCGAGGGGCACGGTCACCTTGCCGCACTGCATGTCCTTGGGCATGTCCGCGCCGCACGCCGACCAGCTCACCTTCTGGCGGTAGAACCGGCTCAGGTCCGGCCGGTCACCGCCCCCGGCCGCCAGGGGCGGCCCCGCACCGAGCAGGGCCAGCGCGACGGCTCCGGCGCATACGCAGCGCCGGGCCGTGCGTCGCGTCGACAGCATGGCCAGCATCGATGCCTCCAGGAGCGGTCCGCCACGGCCCGGGAACAGCGCCCCTCGCTCACCATATGCGGCCCTCCCGGGGCCTCGCCTCCCGGCAATGTCACGCACGGTGACGGTGTTGCCGTCCCGCGCGACCGGGCCGCGGTCGTACGTGCAGTTCGATAACGGTGCCGCTCGATGGGGTGAAAGGCCGCTGAGCCATAACTCGGATGGCTCAACCGGCGTTTTACCCGGTGCGGGCGAGCGCCCGCGACCATGTCTGGAAGGCAGGGAACCTATGAAACGGGTTACGCGAAACGGTGTGATCGCCGTCGCTGCCGCCTCCGGCGCGATGGCCGTGACGGTGCCGATGTCCGCCGCTTTCGCGGCCGACGGCGGCGCCGCGGCGGACGGTGCCGCGGCCGGCTCGCCCGGGTTGATCTCCGGCAACACCATCCAGCTCCCGGTGCACCTCCCGGTGAACGTGTGCGGGAACACGGTGAGCGTGGTGGGGCTCCTGAACCCCGCGTCGGGCAACCGGTGCGCGAACGAGTCGTCGGGGAGCGATCGGGCGCCGTCGGCCGGCCGGGCCGGCCGAGCGACGGCGAGCGGCAGCGGAAAGGATTCACCCGGAGTGCTCTCCGGCAACGGGATCCAGCTTCCGGTCCATGTGCCGGTGAACGTCAGCGGCAACAGCGTGAGCGTGGTCGGCGTCGGCAACCCGGCCGTCGGCAACAGTTCCACGAACTCGGGCTCGCACCCCGACCAGCCGGCGCCCCAGCCGGTGGCACCGCCCAGGGCGCAGCCTGCGCCCGCGCCGCGGCCGATGCCCCACCCCGCTCCGCGCACACAGGCCTCGCTCGCCCACACCGGCACGGACCTGACCGTGCCCGCCGTCGCCGCGAGCGCGGCCTTCGTACTCGGCGGTACCGCCCTGTGCAGGCGCTTCCGCCCCAGGGCGTCCCGCTGAACGCGAGCCCGCGACCGTAACCGTGACCGTGACGGAAGGCCCCACCGGATCCATGGCCGGTGGGGCCTCCGCGGCCACCGGAACACGGGCGGATGTGCGAAGGAAGCGTCACCTCGACCGTCCCGTACGGTGTTTCACCACCCCTGGTCCCCCCGCAGGACGCTGTAGCGCACCCCGTCCCGCCAGCGCCCGTCCCGGAACACGACGCTGCGCAGGACGCCCTCCCGGGTGAAGCCGGCCTTCTCCAGGGCGCGTTGCTCGGGAAGGTTGACGGCCTCGGTGCCCGCCTCGATGCGCATCGCGACGGTGTGGCGAAGAGGTAGCGGACCAGCTGCCGCTGTGCCTCGGTCCCGGCGCCCCGCCCACGGGCCTCGGACACCAGGGCTGTAGCGATGTTCCAGTAGAACGAGTTGGGGGCCGGCGTCACCTTCCGCCAGGCGGCGAAGCCGAGGCGTTCCGCCCCGCGTACCACCATCAGGTGCTGCCCCTGGTCGTCGGTGATCAGGCCGTTCTCCAACCACTGACGGCGCCAGCGGCCGGCATCCCGCCGGCCGAACCACTGGAAGGCGGACGCTGCCTCCGGTTCGAGCAGAAAGCGCTCCATGACGGACAGGTCGTCCTGGTCCACGGGGCGAAGTGCGACGTTCACCGACGTCATGGGGTGAAACCCCAGGCCCGATTCCCTTGCGGCAGCGGCCGGTTGAACCACCGTCCGGGCCGGTCCCGCGCGGCTTGATCCCGCCGTGGCGCGCCCGGGCATGATCCGGAAGGATGCTGCGGGCACCCGACCCCCACCGAACTGGAGCGTACCGATGGCCTCCGAGGGCCCCGAAGACCTCGTCGTCTCCCAGGCGACTTTGGCGGACTGGCCGGTGATCAGGGGCTGGGCGGCGGACGAGGGATGGAACCCCGGGCTGTCCGACGGCCCCGCCTTCTTCGCGCAGGACCCGGAGGGATTCTTTCTGGGCCGGATCGACGGCGATCCCGTCTCGGCCATCTCGGTGGTCAACCACGGCCCTGACTTCGCCTTCCTGGGCTGCTATCTCGTCCGCCCCGACCTGCGTGGCCACGGTCACGGCCTGGCCACCTGGAAGACCGCCCTGGCCCACGCCGGAAACCGCACGATCGGCCTCGACGGCGTCGTCGCCCAGCAGGGCAACTACCGTCAGTCCGGCTTCCGGCCGGCCCACCGCACGGTGCGGTACACCGGTCCGGCGCCCGCCGCGCAGGCGCCGACGGGCATCCGGCCATGTGGGCCCGAGGACCTGCCGGCCGTCACCGCCTACGACACCGTGTGCCACCCGGCCGAGCGCCCGCGGTTCCTGGCCCACTGGCTGACCGCCCCGGGACACCGCGCCGTCGTGCGCCACTGCGGCGAACGCGTCACCGGGTACGGAGTCCTCCGCCCCGGCCACGACTGCTTGCGCATCGGCCCACTGTTCGCCGACACCGCCGAGGACGCGCACGCCCTGTTCGCCGCGCTGACCGCCAAGGCCGAGGGACGCGAGATCGCCATCGACGTGCCCGACACCAACGCGGCGGGCATCGCCATCGCGCGGGAAGCGGGTCTCACCCCCTCCTTCGAGACGGCCCGGATGTACACGGGCCCGGTACGGCCCTACGCCCATGACCGGGTCTTCGGCGTCACCACGCTGGAACTCGGCTAGGAGGTGTCGAGCGCCGCCTCCCCGTAATCCCGTTGCCGTCGGGGCCTGCCGTTTGCTGGGGTGGGCGCATGGACCACACCGCGGTACTCGCCCTGCACGACCGGCACCTGCGCGAGGGCGCCCGGCCCGACGGCCCCACTGCGCGCGTGGAGCGCACCGCAAACGTGGTGCGCCAGGTGGGCGCGGAGCGGGACTGGAACGGCGTGCTGTGGTCCGGTCTCCACGAGGGCGACGCGGACGCGGCGATCGCCGGGCAGGTCGCGTACTTCACCGCCCTCGGCCGCGCCTTCGAGTGGAAGCTGTACGGGCACGACCTGCCCGTGGACCTCGGAAGGCGGCTGCGGGCCGCCGGGTTCACCCCCGAGCCGGAGGAGACGCTGCTGGTCGGCGAGGCGGCCGACCTGGTCCTGGACATCGAGGCGCCGAAGGGCGTCCGGCTCCTCCCCGTGACCGACGCGGCCGGCGTCGATCTGCTGGTCGACGTGCACGAGCAGGCGTTCGGGGTGGACGGCTCGCGGCTGCGGCACCGTATCCTCGCCCAGCTCGCCGCCGACCCGGAGCGGCTCGTCGCCGTGGTCGCGCTCGCCGGTGACGCACCGGTGAGCGCGGCCCGGATGGAACTCGTGCCGGGCACCGGGTTCGCGGGCCTGTGGGGCGGGGGCACGGTCGACGGCTGGCGGGGTCGCGGCATCTACCGCGCCCTCGTCGCGCACCGCGCTCGCATCGCCATCGAGCGCGGTTGTCGCTACGTCCAGGTCGACGCCTCCGACCAGAGCCGCCCGATCCTCGAACGGCTCGGCTTCGTACCGCTGACCACCACGACGCCGTACGTGTACGTGCCGTAGCGGCGGGCGGTCGTTCAGGCGGTCCGGGCCAGACCGAACGTGTCCGCCAGCGCCTCGACCTGCGCCGTCAGGAGTGTCGCCCCGTCGTGGCCCATGCCCTCGAACTGCCCGGAGACCTCCAGGCCGACGGCGCCGTGCAGATGGGCCCGGGCGAGCACGGCTCCGGCCAGTGCCGTCCCGGCCGCCTGCGCCGGCACGTGTTCCCGGGCCCACGCGTCGACCGCCGCGTTCCCTGCGGCCCATGCCGTCGTCTGGTCCACCAGCGGCAGCACCGCCGCGGAGGGCTCGGCACCGTCGAAGCAGGCCAGGAACGGCCCCAGCACCGCTCGCGCACTGTCGAGCGTGTCCGGCGGAGCCGTGTAGCCCGGCACCGGTGTGCCCTGAGTGAGCAGGTAACGGTGCGGCTCGGCGACCGCCCAGTCCCGAACGGCCGCCGCAAGGGCCCGCAGCCGCGTCCTTGCAGCGGTGCCCGTCGGCAGGGCGTCCGCCGCCGCGGCGACGGCGGCCGCGAGGTCGGCGTACGCGTCCCGGATCAGATCGGTCAGCAGCAACATCGACCTGCCGCACAGCCACACCTGCATCGGCGATGTGGCCGCCGGCCTCGCCACCCTGGGTGAGCGTCCGGCGGTGACGGCCGTGTGTGGCACCTGCCCACCGCGCCCGCCGTCAGCACGCGTGAGATCCACACCGTGATCGAGAAGCGGGTGGCGCGGCCGCTGAACCTCATGGTCCTCGAACAGCCGCGTCCCTTCGGGCCGTTCGACGAGCAGTTCATGACCGTTGGTGCCGCTCGTCTCGGTGCCTTGAGCGCCATGGTCCGCGCTGCCAGAGGTGGCGATCAGTGCCGCGACCACCGTAGCCAGCGCCGCGATAACGGCCACCACGATTGCCTGCCACCGCAGGAGCGTCGCCGCCGGTGAGGGTTGCGGGCCCGGCTCTGGTTGAGGAGAAGGCCCGTTGGCGGCCGGATCGCGGTTGCCTGAAGAAGGTTCTGGTGCTGTCACTGACGTCCCCCGGTCCTGCGCTCTGCCTCGCCCATCATTCCGGAAGCGCCGCCGCGAAGGGACGATTCGCTCCGGCCGAGCCGCGCCCCGGTCGCAGCTGGCTCGGCGCCCGCAGAACGTCGCGGCGAGGACGTCGGCCGCCACGCCGGGCTGCCCGACGCACGCCGAGGCCACGGCCGACCGGAGCATCGGTGACCGAGCCGCCCTCGCTCGTGCGGACTTCTTCCGTGGCGGCGCAGAATGCGGGCGCGGCGTGTCTGAAGTAGTCGAAGATCACCCGCACCCTGTTCGCCGAATCACCCCACCAGGCTCGGCATCCAGGCCCTCGGCACGGGCGGTGACCGCCCGGATATGGGCTACGTCGTTGGCGGCCGCCTTGGCCGCGGAACACCTCGGTCATGTCCGGTTCGGCGTCCAGGGCCCAGACCGAGTCAGCGTACGGTGCGATCGAGACCGACCAGGATCTGCCGCTCATTGACGGTCAACGGCGGCCCCGACAGGGAGGGCAGCGGGGAGCCGTTGAGGGTGGCCAGCAATGCTCCGGGCCGCACCAAGCGTGTGGGACCGGACTTGAGGCTGGTGACGTCCCAGAGGGCAGATGCGGCCGGGTAGGAACCCGTGGCGGCCCGCGTCAGGCGGCGTGCGTACCGCGCGGCGAGTTTGTCCGCCTGGGTGGGCGTGCCGCCCCGCACGCCGGGATACAACAGGTCCTGGCTGACTGCAAGGGTCCAGGCGGCGTTCACCGACTTCGCCGCTTTGCGCTGGGTACGGCGGGCCAGTCCGGGAGCGGCCAGACCTTCCCGGGTCACCTCGCGATGCAGCACCCGCGCGCCGAGTGCGGCCACCGACATGCCCTGCCCATAGGCCGGGTTGAAGGTGGCCAGGGCGTCACCGAGCGCGACAAATCCTTCCGGCCACAGCCGTGCGTTTTCCAGGTAGCGGCGGGCATTGCTGGTGCTGCGGCTGACGAACACGTCGGTCAGGGGCTCGGCGCCGGAGATGAGCCGGCCCACTATGGGGTGCGGCAGATCGAGCGCGTACTGCAGGAATCCGGCCGGGTCGGCGTTTGGTTCGCCACCACGGCTGCCTGCCAGGCTCACCATCCAGCGGCCGCCCTCTATCGGCACGACCGTGCCACTGCGGGCCGGCCGGGACACGTAGGGGTTGGCCTGCACGACGGTGAGGGGAAAGTCCTGGGCCCCGGCGGGGACCCTGTAGATACGTGTTGCGTTGACCAAGCCGGAGTCGATGGCGCGTTCGCGTACGCCGAAGCAGCCGAGGAGGCCGAGCCAGCGTACGATGCGGGAGCCGCGCCCGCTCGCGTCGACGACGAAATCGGCGTCCAGCCCCACCTCTTGGGCCCCACTGGCGATTCGGACGCCGCACACCCGGCTCCCGCTGCCCATCGGTGAGGTGACCTGAGCCTTGCGGATCTCCACATTGGTGTTGGCCAGCACCGCCACGCGCACGACCCAGTCCAGCAGGGCACGGCTGCAAGTGATCATGCTGGGTCCGTCGTGACGCCAGCGCCGCAACCAGCCCTCTGAGGTGAGCGCCACCAAGCCTGAACTCAGGGATGTCTCGTGAGCGCCGGCGGCCAGCAGATGCTTGCGCATGCTCACCCCCGGCAGCAGTCCGTCCATGGCGTACAGGCCGCCGGGCATGAGCAGGTGGGCGTGGCGCCCTTGGGGGAGCCCTTTGCGGTGCTCCGGTCCGTCGGGCAGGTCGTCGCGCTCCAGCACGATCACCTCGTCGGCCACCGTCGACAATGCGGCTGCGGCCAGCATGCCTGCCAGACCGGCGCCGATGACGACAGCTCTACGCGACATGAGGCTCCTTGTATTCAGCCAAGTGTTCAGCCAAGCGAGGTCTTCACCGTACCTTCACGGAAAGCGTCAGTGGCAGGGGAGCACGTGAGGGCGTGCGACAACTCCAACAGCCCGCTCGTGCCGGATACTTCAGCCGCATTCAGCCGGTACGTGCTCGGGGCTTCCAGAGGCTCCTCGTGTGCGGCAGCGCGGCAGGCTGCGTCGGCGAGCATGACCGCTTCGGAGACGACGCGGGCCTGGTGCGGGGTGCGGCCGGCATTGAGGGCGGCCTCGAACGCCGTCTGCCGGACCGTCTCGTCGAAGTGGTGTGCGAGGTCGAGCAACGCGTCGTGGATGGACACCTCCAGCCAGTGCAGCCGCTGTTGTGGAAGATGCCACCACGACGGGGAGGGCTTGGGGGCGGTCGACGCGAACTGCACCTTGCGCCACAGCGGTCGCAACTCGCGCAGAGCGCCCATGCTGTGCCACTGGGCAGCGGTTGCGGGCACCAGCCGGGGCAGGACGAACCCCACGGAGCAGATCAGGGCTGCCAGGGACGCCATCGGCGGCGCGACCGTGGTGGAAAGGAAATCCAGGTCGTGATCGGTCCAGCGGGCCATGACCGCGGTGTACTTGGTCAACAGGAAGCCCACGAAATCCACCAGGGCGCCGATGAGGATCAGCCGCAGTCCGGTTCGCAGCAGGCCACCGACTTCACGCCCCCACTTCACGCACACCGAGCACATCGTGAGGATGGCCGCGCCGTGCCCGATCAGGTACAGCAGGATCGTCTCCCGCATGTACGCCGTGTTCGCGTAGTACGTGTCGAGGTCCGACAGCCGCTCGGTGGGCGCGTCCGACTTCGCGAACAGCACCACGATCGCGATGATCAGAAGGCTGTAGGCGGCGACACAGCGCCTCACCATCTTCCGGCGCTGGTGACGGGAGCCTCCTCTCCAGTGGACCAGGAGAATCAGCAAAGAGCAGCTGTAGGCGGACATCGTGCCGTAGGTGAGGGGCGCGCCGAAGTTCGGTATGCCGGTGAGTCGGTTGACGGCGCCCAGTGTGAGCGGGGCGGAGCAGACGAACACCAGCGCCCCGAGTGCGATGGCGACACAGGTGGAGGCTGTCAGCGGGTCCCGCAGCGCCGTACGGGGCCGGCGGAAGAGCAGGACGGACGCGGTGGCCAGGCCGATGGCCGCCAGGTACACGACGAGACTCATGCCCGAGTACTCCGTTCAGGTCCGCGTAAGTGGAGGACGGCGAAGCTGGTGATGGCGGACCGTCTCATTTCGTGCCGTTCGCGGGCATGGCTGTGCGTTCGCGGCCTTCGGCGACCGAGCAGGAGGTGGCCAGTTCATCGGCTATCCGTACCAGCGCGGCACGGTCAAGGGGTTGGCTCGACAGCCGGCGGACCGCGCCGGGGGAGGAGGAGCCGGTCAGCGGGGAGTGCTCATCGCGTGCTGCCGCGCTGATGACTGCCGCCCAAGCGGCTGCCTCTGCCCTCTGTCCGTCTCCCGTGACCTGGAAGGCTGCCGCACGGGCGCTTTCGAACAGGTCGAAGTCCAAGAACGCGTCAAGGTGGTGCAGCGCGTTGTGGATGCTCGTCTGGCGCCACATCAGCCGCGTGTCCGGGGAGGGCCAGCGAGGGCGTGGGTTGCGCAAGACCTGACGGACGAGGACACCGTCCAGTTCGCGTTCCAGCGGGCCAAGGCGCACATAGGTACGCCACGAGCGCGCCATGACGGACAGGCGGTGTCCGGCCAAAGGGATCACGATCCCCGCGGTCGACAGCAATGCCCCGAACCCGGCGGCGGCGGGCGAGACGGTCGTGCCGAGCATCGACCAGTCCCGTCCGCACCAGCGGGCCACGACAGCGGTCAGTTTGGAGATGCTGTAACCGCAGTTGAACGCCATGCCGATGCCGAGGGTGACCATCCCCGCCCGCAGCCATCCGTGCACCTCGCGAGCCCACCGCAGTGACAGCACGGTGGTGACGCCGGCGGCCGTGAGATGGCCGACCAGGTACAGAACGATCATCTCCCGGATGAAGGGGGTGGTGGCGTAGAAGGTGTCGAAGTCGGTGCGGCGCTCCAGCGGAGTGTCCCCGATGGCGAAGGTGGCGGCGATACCGCCGAGGAGGATCGCATAGCCGGTTATCCAGCGGCGAGCGGTCCGCTGCACGTGATGTCCGCCTCGCCAGTAGACGATCAGGACCAGGGAGGACGCGCTGACCGCGGTGATCGAGGCATAGGTGAGGGGGGCAGCGAGGTTCCGGATGCCACTTACGTCGTTGATTGCACCCACAGTCGGTGGCGCGCCGAGGAAGAAGGAGAGCCCGGCAAAGCCCAGGACCGAACATATGGCGCGTAGGAAGGGGTCCCGTCGGTGGCGGACGAGGTCGGGAATCTTCACAAGCAGTCCGAGCCACAGCAGGCCGCCGCTTGCATAGTTGATCAGACTGCTCATCGTCCCCGTGTCCCCCGGTAGTTGAGGGCGGCCCCGATGCGTCCGGCGAGCTCATCAGGCCCGTTGCAGTCGGCTGCGTAGACCGAGTCGGCGGAGGCCTCCAGCCAGTGCCGCAACCGACGGCCGACGAGCATGCCGAACTTGTCGGCTTCCTGCTCGGCCCGCAGGCTGAAATCCGTGCGTGCGGCGGCCGGTTGAGCAGAGGCGTCAGCAAGAACATGGTGCAGCGCGTATGCGTCGCCCTGATTCATGTGCCACACCTCGTGACAGAAGATCACGATCTGGTGCCAGATGGCCGCGCGCGCCTCGATGATGACGTCGTCGTGCGCCTCGCATTCGAGCCAAAGTCCCGTGGCCGTGTGGGGCGGGAACGTCTTCTTGTGGACGTAGACCGGACGTCCTCTCCACCTGCTGACCGACTCCACGAGGGCGTCGAAGACATCAGCGGGGTCCGCAGGGAACGGAACGCGGATCGGGTCAATGAGCGCGTTGGCGAGCCGACGCATCTCCTTGCTCGTACGCACCATTCTCCCCAGGAAGTACCAAAGCGTCGGCTTCGGGCAGAAGCCGACCGGGCCCGTCCGACGCCGCTCATGCGTGGCTCAGCGGACATTGAGATCGCAAATATGCCAAGCCTGCGGCCTCTTGCGCCAGTTGCTTCCCGTGCCCGTACAACACCCTGGGGGAGGGGTAAATCGGAACTCGGAGTGGGAATCGGAAGACCACGGCTGTCGTGGTTGGCCAAAACTGATCGACCACCCGAGCACAGCGCGTACGCGGCAGCCCACTCCATCAGGGCATCCGGCCTCTGCTGCGACACGCAGGGGAGGCGTCGAGCGAGCCGGTAGAAGACTCCAGAGCGCCCAGGCCCCAGAAGGGGCGTCCACCGCGCCGCAGACGGCCAGGCTCACCCCGGTGAAGGTGAAGCCGCCGCCCCCCAGGCACTGGTGAGGCGCAGGCGTGGCTGACACCGGGCGGCGGCCTCGGCGCAGGTGCGTCACCGAGCCGGAAGGGGACGCCCCTCGGACGACCCGAGCCTGCCTCATTGCGGACATTCATGCTGTTTTCGCGGTATGTCTGCCATCGTGGGACCCTCGCCCGCCCAACGTGGTCGACCCCACTCGGCGGGGCGCTCGTCCCGCTCGGGAGTGGGCGCCCCGCCGTTCGACGGACAGGAGCATTCGACGGTGGAGCAACCGGAAGTCCTCACCGACCTCGGTGCCGCGAGCACGCACGGCTCGTCGGCCCGCCCGCCCACGTCGGTGACGAAGAAACTCCCCGAGGTCACGCTCGCGTTCTGGATCATGAAGATCGCGGCGACCACTCTTGGCGAGACCGCCGGAGACCTCTTCGCCCAGACCCTGAAGCTCGGCTATTTCCTCACCACGATCGCCCTTTTCCTGGTTTTCGTGGTCACCCTGGTCGTCCAGCTCAGGTCACGCCGCTACAACCCGTTCTTCTACTGGACCGTGATCCTGTCGACCAGCATGGCCGGCACCACCATGTCCGACTTCATGAACCGCGACGCCAGCGCCAAGTACCTCGCGAAGGGCGCGACGTCGCTGGGCTGGGGACCGCAGGGGCTGGGTCTGGGATACCCGGCCGGCGCCGCGATCCTCGTCTCGATCCTGCTGGCCATCTTCACGATCTGGAAGCTGTCCGGGATGACCTTCCAGATCTGTGACATCGTCACCTTCCGTGGTGAGGCGCTGTTCTGGTCGGCGATCCTCGTGTCCAACACCCTCGGCACCTCCATGGGCGACTTCCTCTCCGACAGCTCCGGCCTCGGCTACGCGGGCGGGGCACTGCTCGTCACCGGCCTGCTGGCCGTCCTGGCGGCGCTGATGAAGGTGCCCGCGGTGCCGAACGTGCTGCTGTTCTGGATCGGGTTCGTTCTCACCCGCCCCCTGGGAGCCACCGCGGGTGACTTCCTGACCAAGCCGGTCGCCAAGGGCGGTCTGAATCTGGGCACGGCGGGTTCGTCGGCGGTGCTGCTCGCGATCCTGTTCGGGCTGATGGCCTACGCCCAGGCGCGGGAGCGCAGGACCGCCATTGCGCGGCGGGAGGCGGTCACCCGGCGGGCAGACCGACCCTGACCTACCGGCACGCCGCTCGAGGTCACCTCACCCGTGGTCACGCAGCGGGCCGACGTCGTAGCCGCTTCGGCCGCAGGTGTCGAGGAGACGGGGCAGGGCCCCGAGCGTGGAGCGCCAGGCGCCGGGGGCCGAGGTGCAGTCGGAGTCGTGCAGGAGGATCGTGCCGCCGCCGCGCAGGTCGCGGACGACCGTGCGGTGGACCGACTGCGGCGTGGCGCGGGCGGTCCAGTCCTCGCCCCAGCAGGTCCACAGGACCGGAGTGAGGCGCAAGCGGCGGGCGGCCAGGTGGGCGGCCGTCGACATCACACCGTAGGGGGGCCGGAAGAGCGCGGGAGCCCGTCCGACGAGGTCCCCGACGGTGTCCCGGGCGCGCGCAAGGTCGTCGTAGGTCGCCCGGGGGCCGCGCAGGAGCAGCGGGCGGTGGAGCCAGCCGTGGACGGCGATCTCGTGTCCGGCGGAGGCGATCTCGCGCACCAGTCCGGGTCTTTGGTGTGCCTCGCGGCCGAGGAGGAAGAAGGTTGCGTGCACCTGGCGTTCGGCCAGCACCTTCAGGAAGAGGGGTGTGGACAGCGGGTCGGGGCCGTCGTCGAAGGTGAGGGCGACATGATCGCCCCTGCCCCGGCCGGACAGGCGGGGCATGACCCGGTTGCGCAGCGGCCCGAAGGTGGAGGCGACGGGTGCGGCGTGGGCGGCGGCGAGTGCGGGCAGTACGACGCAGGCGGTGGCGCGGAGCAGGCGTGTGGGGGTCACGGACGACGATCCTCCTGGTGGTGGCCCTCCGGGTGGTTCGCGTGGGTGCGGGGAGCGTCGTCCGGGTCCAGTTCGTGGCCGAGGGCGCGTACCAGGCGGGGGGCCTCGCCGGTGGTGGCTACCGCGGTGCCGAACGCGCCCGCCCATATGGCGCAGGCCACGGCAGTGGTGGCGGCAAGCCGCCGCACGGCCGGGCGGGTCCGCCGGGTGGGGGCGGGCGGGACGGCGGGGCGGCCGCCCGCTCGGCACGCACGGCTGATCTCGGCGGCCGGGCCGCATGCCGCCGCGGTGAACAGTGCGAGGCCCGCCTCGCGCTGGAGCAGCCCGCGCGGTCCGGTGATCAGGTCACCGACGGTCTCCTTCAGGTCGGCGCAACGGCGGATCCAGACGGCGAGCCCTGCTTCCTCCAGTGCGGCGGCGTTCGTCAGCCCGTGGCCCGCTATGCAGCGGTAACTTGCGACCGGCAGGCCCGCGGCGAACGCCTCCAGGGAGGTCAGGCCGCCCGCGTTCTGCACGAGCACGTCCGCGGCCTGCATCAGGCCGGGCATGTCGTCCACCCAGCCGAGGGCATGCTCGATGCCGTCCGCACGCAGCCGCGCCGCCAGTGCCGTGTTGCGGCCGCAGACGACGACCGGCACGGCGGCTCCGCAGTCGCGCAGTTCCAGGGCGACTTGCCGGACCGGCCCGACACCCCAGGACCCGGCGACCAGCAGCGCCAGCGGGGCGTTCTGAGGCAGCCCGAAGCGGATGCGGGCCGCTGAGCGCTCGCGTGAGTCGGCGGGGCGGAACCGTGGATTCGTCACCGGTCCGCACACCCGGACGTCCGGCGCACCGGCGGCGCGGGCCTGGGCCGCGGGCACCGCGTGCGCCGCGAGGTGGATGTCGATGCCACCGGTCACCCACAGCGGGTGTACCGAGAAGTCCGTGAGGTAGGTCAGGGCAGGAACGGCCAGCCGGCCGGCGCGTCGCAGATTGCCCAGCACCCGGCTGGCACCGGGATAGGTGGAGACGACCGCCCCGGTGCCCGGTGGCAGAGCGCGCAGTACGCGGTGCTCCGCCGTACGCAGCAGGGTGCGGGCCAGCGGGCCGCCGCCTCCGGCGCGCTCGGAGCTGCGGTAGATGCGCTGGTACGCCCAGGGCGCGTGCACGAGCATCCGGTGGTAGCCGTCCCGGACGAGCGGGCCGATCCGGGCGGGCAGCAGGTCCAGCAGGTCGATCCGGTCCACGGCGAGGCCGTCGGCCGTGAGCCGGCGGGCCAGTTCGGCCGCGGCGCCGTCGTGGCCGGCGCCGATGCTCGCGGAGACGATCGTGACGCGCTCGGTGGGCGCCGCCGCCGTCGTCGGCGCCGGTGCGGTCCGCAGAGCGGCGGCCGCGAGCGCGCGCAGGTGCGCCGTGCTTCCGAAGTGGGGCATGGGCGTGTTCTTCCGCAGAAGGGCAGGAGGAGCGAGCGCTCCGCGGTTCAGCGATGGCGGAGCGAGGCGGCGAAACTCTACAACATGTAGTAGGTAAGCTCGTACAACATGTAGTAGCTCGCGTGGGTCGCTCCCGACACCCTCGTCCTACAAGCCGTAGTAGTTCAGGGGTAGGCTGGTGCGCCGAATGGAAGGGCGGTGCGTGGTGCGCGACCGGAGGAGCGACGAAACCGGCGAGGCATCCGGCAGGCGGGCCCGCGGCGAGTTGGAGAGCGGTGTGCTGGCCGCCCTGTGGGGTGCCGACCATCCACTGACGGCCCGTCAGGTCATGGAGCGACTGCCCGGGGACCTGGCCTACACCACCGTGCTGACGATCCTGACGCGGTTGTACGACAAGGGTCTGCTCGTCCGGCACCGCGCTGGCCGCGGCTATGCCTACGCGCCGGCCCGTGACGAGGCGTCCCACACCGCCGCACGGATGCGTACGCTGCTGGAGCGAGGCTCCGACCGAGAGGCGGTGCTCACCCGCTTCGTCTCCGAACTCTCCCAGGAGGACGAGCAGTTGCTGCACAGGCTGCTGGCCGGACACGACGCCGGCCACAGCGACGAAGGACAGTGAGCCGGTGGCAGTCAGCGTCTACATCCCCCTCGTGGTCACCGTCGTCCTCGCAGTGCTCGCTCCCCGTGCGGCCCGGCGGCTGCCGCCGCGGCCCGCGGCCTGGTCCCTGGCCTGCGCGGCGCTGGTGTCGGCAACCGGCTGGCTCGGATCGCTGGCCCTGCTGGCGTTCACCGGCTTCGCGCAGATTCCCGAGGTGGCTCGGGAAGGCCACTGGTCGGTGTCCGCGCTGCGTGCCGAGGACCCGGTCTCCTTCGCCGTCGTGACAGTCAGCGCCCTGGCCCTGGCCGCGGGAGTGCTCTCGCTGGGGGTGGCCGCCGTACGGCAGGTCCGCCACGTGCTGTGGGCCCGGAAGGAGTGCGCCCGGGTGCCCGGCGTGACAGAGCTGGCCGTGCTCGACGACGATCTCCCGCAGGCGTTCGCGTTGCCCGGCTCACCCGGCCGGATCGTGGTGACCAGAGGCATGCTGCGCTGTCTCGACGACCGGGAGCGCGAGGCCCTGCTGGCGCACGAACGGGCCCATCTTCGGGCCCGGCACTACCTCTTCCAGGCCCTTTGGCGGCTCACCGCCGCCGTCAACCCACTGCTGCGCCCGATGGCCGGCGCAGGCGCCTTTGTGCTGGAGCGGTGGGCCGATGAGGAGGCGGCGACCCACGTCGGCAGCCGCACCCTGGTCGCCCGCGCCGTCGGGCGGGCGGCCCTGGCCTCCTCCGCCGTGGCCCGCGCCACCGCCCTGGCCGCGACCGGCGGTGCGGTACCCCAGCGGGTACGCGCCCTGCTTGCCCCACCGCCTCCCCGTCGCACTCTGCCCCTGGCGCTGGGCGCCCTCATGCTCACCGTGTGCTGCGCCAGCCTGGCCAACGCCGCGTCCGACAGTGACCGCATGGTCGAGCGCGCACAGCGGGCCCAATGCGCGGCGCAGACCAGCGCGGGCAACGCCCTGGGAGGTGCACCCACTCCACAGGCATTCGACGAATGCTGCGCACATCGTGGTCACCGACACCACTGAGACCGAGGAGCGGGTGAGCCGTCGCTGAGCGGCTGACGGCCGTGCGTGAGTGGGCGGCTCATACGGCGTCAAGTGCGGCTCCGCGCTCGATGAAACGCAGGCCGATCCGTATCACCGAAAGCAGCGTCCAGCACAGGGACGCCCAGTGCGTGACCAGCGCGACGGTCTGGCCATGGTGTGGCCCGCTCAAAAGAGCCAGATCTATGGCTACGGCATCACCGACACCGGACGCGCGGAACTGCGACGCTGGCTCACTGAGCCGGATCTCGACCTCGCGTTCCGAAGTGCCGCCCTGACACCTGTAGCCCCGCGCCCGGCTGAACCCCCGCGCCCCTCGCAGGCGCCAAGATCCGGCAGGCCGGGCTCAGGAACAAGCTTGGAGGAATTCGATGAGTGCCGCGTCACCTCCTCCGGGCGTTCCTGCTGAGTCCAGTGTCCGCAGCCCTCCAGTTTGAGGGGCTTGCGCAACAGGCTGGGCATCAGGTGGGTGAGTTTCTCGATGAGTTCGGGTGTGCCGGGGAAGGCGGGCACGACGTCGCGGTCGCCGTAGATGTACAGGGCGGGCCGGGTGACGGCAGCGCCGTGCCACGGGGCGGTGAGTTCCCAGTTGCGGTCGAGGTTGCGGTAACAGTTGAGAGCCCCGGTGAAACCCTCGGTGAAACTCTCGGTGAGCGCGTCGAGGTCGTCCTCGGTGAACCACTGCGGCAGCGTTTCGGGGTCCGGCATGGCCGCGAGCCAGCCGCGCTCGGGATCAACCAGTGGCTGCTTGCGCTCGCCGGCGTCGGGGGCGTCGCCGGAAGCCCAATAGACGAACTTGCGCAGAGCGGTGCGTGTATCCTGCGCGAACTCGGCGTCGGCGACACCGGGGCGGTTGAAGTAGTTCCATTGACATCCTCGCCCCCCTAACGGAGGGCGATTCCCGTCTGCCGTGTCGTTGTCGGGCGTGGCTCCGGGCGGGTTCCTGCTTCAACGCGCTGTGCCGGTAGGGGTACCGGTCTTACCTGCGCTCCACGGGCTGACACGGCCA
>NZ_JBEYZY010000049.1:0-46793 GCF_040646295.1 Streptomyces sp. NPDC046197
CATCGCCATCCGCGGCCGCCGCCATCCGCGGGCATCGCCATCCGCGGGCATCGCCATCCGCGGCCGCCGCCATCCGCGGGCATCGCCATCCGCGGCCGCCGCCATCCGCGGGCATCGCCATCCGCGGGCATCGCCATCCGCGGCCGCCGCCATCCGCGGGCATCGCCATCCGCGGGCGCCGCCACCCGCGGACGATTCCGGCCGCCTCCTGTCAGAGCGGCCGGAACCACGGGTGCACCTTGCGGGGCCGGCGGCGCTTCACCTTCCCGCCCGGTGGGGGTGCCTCCCGGAGAACGCCGACTGGCCCAGTCCGTCCTGCGGGCGTCTGCCGGTGTGTGACACCGTGCTGAGGAGTGCGGCAAGAAGGGCACGACATGGGTGATCTCTTTCTCGTCCGGCACGGGGAGACCGAGTGGTCGCGGTCCGGCCGGCACACCGGCTGGACGGACGTGCCGCTCACCGAGCACGGCCGGGGGGAGGCGCGCCGGCTGACGCCGCTGATCCGCTCGCACCGGATCGGCGCCGCGTTCGTCAGCCCGCGGCAGCGGGCCCGGGAGACGGCGGAACTGATCGGCATTCCGGACGCCCGCATCGACGCGGACCTGCAGGAGTGGGACTACGGCGGCTACGAGGGCGTCACGACCGCCGACATCCAGCGCACCCTGCCGGACTGGTTCCTGTTCAGGGACGGGGTCGCCCCGGGGCCGCCGGAGCACCCCGGCGAGACGCCGGAGCAGGTCGGGGAACGCGCCGACCGCATGCTGGCCAAGGTGGACGCCGCGCTCGCCAACACCGAGGGCACCGTCGTCCTGGTGTCGCACGGCCACTTCCTGCGGGTGCTCACCGCCCGGCGCCTCGGCCTGCCGCCGTCGGGCGGCGCCCTGTTCCAGCTGGCCACGGGCACCCTGTGCCGGCTGGGCACGGAGCACGGACGGCCGGTGATCGCGGGGTGGAACATCAGACCCGGCACCGGATGAGCCGGCGGGAGGCCTTCGCGGACCGCGGTGTCAGACCTGGGCCGTAGTCTTCGAATGGGCCGGGCGGAGCACCACTGAGGCACCGCTGAGGCCCGAGAAGAGATGGCTGCCACCAGGGGGGAGTACGCCGTGACACGACCGCCCACCGCCGCGCAGCGCCGGGTCATCGACGCCGCCGACCCGGTCACCGGCCGGCTCAGCGGCGCCGAGGCGCACCTGGCGGCACTGGTCAGGCGCGGGCTCGCCTTCCGCCATCCGCGCCCGCCGCACGACCACTTCCTGACCCCGGCGGGCCACCGCATACGGGAGGGCACCCCGCAGACCCCTGAGCCCGCCGAGGCGCCCGCCGGCACCGGCGTGTTCGCGGCCCGGGCCGGCGGCGAGGAGGAGCCGCCCGGCCCCTCCCGGATGCGTGAGGTGCGCAGCGCCTGGCAGGGGCTGGTCGAGCTGCGCCGGATGACCAATCCGGACGGGGCCACGGACCGGCCCTGCGGCTGGGAGCGCACGCATCTGGTGCAGGCCGCTGCACTCGCCCTGGAGGCGGCCGGACACGCCCCGGCGGCGCCGGATGGCGACGGCTACCGGGTACGTGCGACCCCGCAGCCTGAGGCGGTCGCGGTGTACGGGCCGGACGACGGGACGCTGCGGGCCTGCGCGGCCACGCTGGAGGGGGCGGGCTGGCAGGCGGGCGAGTACACGGAGCCGCGAACCAGGGTGCGCTATCTCCTGGCCTCTCCGCGCCGGGTGTGACGAACATGCCAAGATCGACGGCGGTCGATGGGCCAGGGCCATGAGTGCGAGAAGGGGATGCCGTGAGCGAGCCGTTTTCCGTCCGGGTGACCGTCCGCGGGTACGAGACCGACGTACAGGGACACCTCAACCAGGCCGTATACCTCAACTACGCGGAGCACGCCCGCTGGTCGTTGCTGCGGGCGGCGGGAATCAGCCAGACGGAACTGATATCCGGGGGCGTGGGTCCGGTGGCCCTGGAGACGACCATCGGCTACCGGCGTGAGCTGCTCGCCGGTGACGAGGTCGACGTGACGTGCGCCTTCGAGTGGGGCGAGGGCAAGACGTTCCGGATCCGGCAGACGGTACGGAAGGCCGACGGCACGGTCGCGGCCGAGATCACCGCGGTCTGCGGACTGCTGGACCTCAAGGCCAGGAAGCTGGTCGCGGCCCCGCAGGACCACTTCAAGGAACTGGCCACGGCTCCGGCCCTGTTCGGGTTGTAGAGGTCCCGTGACCCCGGTCAGGGCGACGGCCGGTTCGGTGTCGTCGAGGCCGTCGCCCTGCCCTCGCGGCGGGTGTCAGCGCACGGCCGCGATCTCCTGCCCCGCCTCCACGGGGTGGGCGACGTCCGGTGCGTCAGGGCTTCTGCCCAGGTGGTTGAAGACCAGGTTGAGCAGCACCGCCGTGACGCACCCCGTGGAGATGCCGGAGTCGAGGACGGTCCTCGCGGTATCGGGGAAGGCGTGGTAGAAGTCCGGCGCGGTGATCGGGACGATGCCCACGGCGAGCGAGACGGCCACGACGAGGACGTTGTTGTCCTGGTCCAGGCCGGCCCGGACCAGGGTCTGGATGCCGCTCGCGGCCACCGACCCGAAGAGCACGACTCCCGCGCCGCCGAGCACCGGACGGGGGACCACGGCGATGAGGGAGGCTGCCATCGGGCACATGCCCATCAGGGCCAGGAAGCCGCCGCCGGTCGCGACGACGAAGCGGCTGCGGACGCGGGTCATGGCGACGAGCCCGATGTTCTGCGCGAAGGCGCTGCACATGAACCCGTTGAACAAGGGGCTCAGGGCCGAACCGAGGGTGTCGGCCCTCAGCCCCGCCGCGATCGTCTTCTCGTCCGCGGGACGCTCGACGATCTCACCCAGCGCCAGCATGTCCGCCGTGGATTCGGTCATGGAGACCACCATCACCACGCACAGGGACAGGATCGCGGCGAGCTGGAACCGGGGGGCGCCGAAGTGGAAGGGGGTCGGGAAGCCGACCACCTCGGCGTGCGCCACCGGCCCGAAGTCCGTGGCCCCGAACGGGATGGCGATCAGTGTGCCGGCGATCAGCCCGAGCAGCACCGCGACCTGCTTGACGAAGCCGCGGGTGAAGCGCCGCAGCAGCAGCACGACGACGAGGGTGATGCCGGCCAGGGTGAGGTTGGTGGTCGAACCGTAGTCGGGCGCGGCCGGGTTGGGGCCCTGGGCCCAGCCGAAAGCCACGGGCAGCAGGGAGACACCGATGAGGGTGATCACGCTGCCGGTGACGACGGGCGGGAAGAAGCGGACCGCCTTGCAGAAGACGGGGGCCGCCAGGAAGCCGAGCAGGCCCGCGACCATGACCGCGCCGAAGATGATCGGCAGCGCGTCGGACTTGTCGTGGGTGGAGGCGACGATCGCGGTCATCGGCGCCACGCCGGCGAAGGTGACGCCGTTGACAAAGGGCAGCCGGGCGCCGATCTTCCAGATGCCGAGGGTCTGGAGGAAGGTGGCGAGGCCCGCGGTGAACAGGCAGGCGCCGGTGAGGAAGGTCAGTTCGGTGCCGGTCAGGCCGATGGCCGCGCCGACGATCAGGGGTGGGGCGACGACACCGGCGTACATGGCGGCCACGTGCTGCAGGCCGCTGGTCGCCGTCTTCAGGGCGGGAAGTCTCTCGTCGACGGGGTGGGTCTCGTCGACGGGGCGGGTCTCGTCAACTGGGTGAGCGGTCACGGCGGCTCCTCCGGTCGGGTGACACGTCGGCTCTGACGTGGGTTTCATGGAGGTGGTGCGCGGGCAGGGCGGCGCCTCCCCGCTCGAGCGAGGCCGAGAGCTCGGGAGAGGGGCCGGGGACGGTGACCGTCCGGGGCGTGCGCGGCGACGCACGCCCCGGAGACGGCCGCCATGGACCCCGCTCGGATCCACGGCTGCCGACCGGGAGCCGTCCCTCCCGGCCGGAGTCCTTCAACTGGTCAGCTCTGGGCGGCGATCCGCGCCAGGCGCTGTGCTTCCTTGCGGGTCGAACGGGCGATCTCGTCCTCGTCCACGGTGAGCATCCGCCCGTGCTCGACGATCTGGCGGCCGTTGACGAAGGAGGCCGTGACCGGCGCCGCCGCACCGAAGACCAGCGCGGTCACCGGATCGGCGATCGAGGAGTGGGCCAGCGTGCCGAGGTTCCACAGCACCAGGTCGGCCAGCTTGCCCGGCTCCAGCGAGCCGATCTGCGCGGCCCGGCCGAGCACCCGGGCGCCGCCGTAGGTGCCCAGGCGCAGGGCCTGGCGGGCGTTGAGGGCGGCTTCGCGGTGCGCGCCGAGGCGGTTGATCAGCAGTGCGTTGCGCAGTTCGGTGTGCAGTTCGCCGGACTCGTTGGAGGCCGTGCCGTCGACGCCGAGGCCCACCGGGACACCGGCGGCGAGCATGTCGGGGACCCGGGCGATGCCGGCCGCGAGCCGGGCGTTGGAGGAGGGGCAGTGGGCGACGCCCGTCCCGGTGCGGGCGAAGGCGGCGATGTCGGAGTCGTTCATGTGGACGCAGTGCGCCATCCACACGTCCTCGCCGAGCCATCCCGTCGACTCGAAGTAGTCGGTCGGGCCCATGCCGAACAGCTCGTGGCAGAACTTCTCCTCCTCCACGGTCTCCGAGCCGTGGGTGTGCAGCCGCACGCCCTTGCGACGGGCCAGCTCGGCGCCCTGTTTGAGCAGTTCGGTGGTCACGGAGAACGGGGAGCAGGGGGCGACGGCCACCTGGGTCATGGCGTCGAAGGAGGCGTCGTGGTGCTCGTCGACGGTCGCCTCGGTGGCGGCCAGTGCGCCCTCCAGACTCTCCACGGCGAAGTCCGGCGGCAGGCCGCCGTCCGACTCGCCGCGGTCCATGGAGCCGCGGGCCAGGGTGAAGCGGACGCCCGTCTCGCGGGCGGCGCCGATGATGGCGCCGGACAGGTCGCCGGAGCCCCGGGGGTGGACGTAGTGGTGGTCCATGGCGGTGGTGACGCCCCCGCGGGCCATCATCGCCAGCGAGCCCCGGGCCGCCGCGGAGACCATCGGTTCGTCGATGCGCGCCCACGTCGGGTACAGCGCGACGAGCCAGTTGAACAGGTTGTGGTCGGTGGCCAGGCCCCGGGTGATCCACTGGTAGAAGTGGTGGTGGGTGTTGACCAGGCCGGGGGTCACGAGGTGGCCGGAGGCGTCGATGCGGCGTACGACGTTCTCCAGGCCCTCTGGTGCCCTGCCCGAGCCGAGCGCCTCGATGCGGTTGCCGGCGACGACGACGTGCCCGCTCGCGTACTCGGTGTCGTTCGCGTCGACGGTCGCGATCGAACAGTTCTCGATGACGATGCGCTGGGCTGCTGCCATGGTTGGTCCTTTTCGCTCTGTGGAGAGGGCACGGCAGGACCCTGGGAGTTTTGAGTGCCGCGGCCGGGGAGACGGATCCGGGGCCGCGGGTGCCGAAAGGGGGTGCCCCCGATGGGGCCGGGGGCACCGGCCACGCTTTACAGGTTGGTGAGGTCCACGGGGATCCTCGCCTCGCAGCCGTCCCGCAGGACGGTGGCCTCGATCAGGCCGTACGGGCGGTCGGCGGCGAAGTACACCTCATTGTCGTTCTTCAGCCCGAAGGGCTCCAGGTCCACCAGGAAGTGGTGCTTGTTCGGCAGCGAGAGGCGGACCTCGTCGATCTCGCTGCGGTGGTTGATGATCCGCGCGCCCATCTGGTAAAGCGTCTGCTGCAGCGAGAGGGAGTACGTCTCGGCGAAGGCCTGGAGCATGTGCTTCTTGGTCTGCTCGTAGGACTTCTCCCAGTTGGGCATCTTCTGCTCGTCGTCGCTCCAGTTGAACCGCCAGCGGCCGGAGACCTCGGTGGCCAGGATGCGGTCACGGGCCTCCTGGAGGGTCGTGTACTGGTCCTTGACGTAGCCCCAGAACTCGGAGTTGGTCGAGTTCATCACGACCAGGTCCTTCAGACCGGAGATGACCTCCCACTTCTCACCGTCGTAGGTGATCTGGGTGAGCCGTATCTCCTGGCCCTTGCGGACGAAGGAGTGCTTGACCTCGTCGGCGCCGATGAACTTGGAGTTGGCCTCGGAGGTCTCGATCCGCTCCCAGGCGTACTCCTCGATGCGGATCCGGGCCCGGTGGATCGGCTCCTGCGAGGTGACGAAGTGGCGGGCGAGGTGGATGCCGAACTGCTCGGCCGACTCGATGCCGTACTCCTTGGCGAAGGCGAACACCGTGTTCTTGGTGGTGTCGGTCGGCAGGACGTTGGCGTTGGAGCCGGAGTAGTGGACCTCGTCCATGTCGCCGCTCAGCGCCACGGAGACGTTGAGGTCCTTGATGTGGTGGGTGGCGCCGTCCCGCGTGATCTTGACGACTCGGTTCTCGGCCTTGCCGTACTGGTTCTGTCCCAGGATCACGGGGCGGGCAGGGCGGGAATGGTCGGACATTTAGCTAGCTCCCTCGGTAAACGGAGTAGCCGAACGGGTTGAGCAGCAGCGGTACGTGGTAGTGCTCGCCCGGTACGACGGCGAAGGTGATCGCCACCTCGGGGAAGAACACGTCCGCGGCACCGCTGTCCCGATTCGCGGGGTCGTCCTGCTGCGCATCGGCTTGCTTCTTCTCGAACTTCTCGGACTTCTCGGACTTCTCGGACTTTTCGAGGTATGCCTCGACGGCGAAGTCGAGCCGTACGTGAGTGGTGCCCTCCGGCAGGACCGGGAGGTCCTTGCACCGCCCGTCCGCGTCGGTCACGGAGCCGCCCAGCGCCTGCCAGTGCGCCTCGCGCCCGGCACGGGCGGAGAGCCGGACGGCGACGCCCTCGGCGGGGCGGCCGATGCTGGTGTCCAGGATGTGCGTGGACACGGAGGCGGTGGTCGCGGTGCTCATACTCAGTCCTCTTCAAGCAGTCGGGCCAGCCGGATACGGTTGATCCTGCCCAGCTCGGTGCGGACGATCTCCCGTTCCCGCTCCGGCGAGTTGCCGATCCGCTCCTTGAGCGCGTCGCGCATCTGCTCGCCCGTCCTTCCGGTGGCGCAGATGAGGAAGACATGGCCGAACCTGTCCTGGTAGGCCAGGTTGAGGTCGAGCATCTCCGCCTTCAGTTCCTCGGAGGCCCCGGCCATGCCGCGCTGCTCGCGCGCCGAGGCCGGGTCGCCCGGCCGGGGGCGGCCGATCGGCGGGTGGCCGGCCATCGCCTCCCGCAGGTCTTCGGCGGTCAGCTCCGCCACGGCGGCGTCGCTGGCGGCGTAGAGGTCCTCGGGGGTGGCGTACGGACGGGTGGCCAGCAGCCGCCTGCCCCACGCCGTGGAGGCGCACGCCTCGTGGAGCGCGGCGAGGGCCGCGCGCTCCTCCAGGGCGTTGAGACGGGCGAGACCCGGTGGCGTGGAAGTGGGCTTCACGGGTGCCTCCGCGGCCTGGTGCTGAACGGGCTGCCTGTAGCTAACGCCCTCGAAAACACCACGTCAACACTTTGTTGAAAATTCGGTGTAACAAGCGGCTCCGGCGGGGCGGCGAGAGCAGCGGGACGGTGCGGGCCGGACGGCGCCGCTCGTCAGCAGGCCGGCGGTGGCCACGACGGCCGCTCGCCGGGGCCCGGCCTCCGCCCGTCGGGGACCCGGCGGTGGCCGAAGTCGCCGCTCAGGCCTTTTCGCGGTTGAGGTAGTTGTAGACGGTGAAGCGGCTCACGCCCAGCGCGCTCGCGACGGTCTCCACGCCGTGCCGTACCGAGAAGGCGCCGCGCGCCTCCAGTATCCGTACGACCTCCTGCTTGGACTTGCGGTCCAGGTCGGCCAGGGGCCTGCCCTGCTTGCGCTCCATGGCGGCCAGGATGTGGTCGAGGGAGTCGGCCAGCTGCGGCAGCCGCACGGCGACGGCGTCGGCGCCCTCCCAGGACAGCACGACATCGTCGGGACCGGCCTCGTCCGGCGGGAGCATCTCGCCGCCAATCGCGTCGACCAGCGGTTTCACCGCCGTGATGAACGGCTCGTCGGCGGCGCCGGTCACTTGTCCTCCCCGACGACGTTGAGCTGCAGGGAGATCCGCGTGGCGCCGGCCTCCAGGGTCTTGCGCAGCAGGGCGTCCACGGCGGTGAGCACGGCGTCGGCGCCGCCCTCCGCCGTGTTGCCGAACGGGCCGACGTCCACCGCGTCGAGCTCGGCGGCCTCGACGACCTGGCGCGCCACCAGCGCGTGCGCCGGCGCCTCGTCGAGGTCGAAGGGCTCGGTCGTGAACTCCACTCTCAGTCGCACTGTGCCCCCAGGCATCTGCTCCGGCCCGCGCTGTGCCGCCGGGTCCGCGACCGGGGCCGGACCGCTCCGGCCGCTTGGTGAGACCTTAACCGACGCAGATGAGGACCTCGTCCCCCGAAGTCACCGCTTCCCGCCCCCCGAAGTCACCGCCTCGCGCCCCCCAAGTCACTGCCTCGCGCCCTCCGAAGCCGCCGCCTCGCGCCCGCCGCCTCGCACCCCCCAAGTCACCGCCTCGCACCCCCCGAAGCCGCCGCCTCCCGCCCGCCGCCTCGCACCCCCCAAGTCACCGCCTCGCACCCCCCGAAGCCGCCGCCTCCCGCCCGCCGCCTCGCACCCCCCAAGTCACCGCTTCGGAAGCCGCCGCCTCGCGCCCGCCGAAGTCGCCGTCTCCGAAGTCACCGCCTCCCGTGCGACGGACGCTCCGCCCGCCCGCGTAGAGCAGACGACGGACATCAAGCGCGACATCAGCACGAAGAGGGGACGGCACGGTGGCAGGGCGCACATCGAAGGGTGTACTCAGGACGGCCCGTACAACGGCGATCGCGGCGGCGGCCATGGCGGCGCTGACCGCGTCCCAGGCACCGGGGGTGGTTCCGGCGGGGGTCGCGGAGCCCGCGCGGCGGGCGGCACCCGCCGATCACGGCCCCAGCGTGTCGGGCGACACCCCGTACCGCACCGAACTCCCGCCGCTGCGGGCCCGGAATCCGGCGCAGCACACCGGATCGGCGGTCACCGGCGGCGCCGTACCCGCGAGCGTGTTCGCGGCGTACCGGCGCGCGGAGGCGGAGCTCGCGCGTACCGAGCCGGCATGCCGGCTGCGCTGGCAGTTGCTTGCCGCGATCGGCCAGGTGGAGTCCGGGCAGGCGCGGGGCGGCCGGGTGAGCCCGGACGGGACGGCCGTGCCGCCGATTCTCGGGCCCCGGCTGGACGGCGGCGCATTCGCGGCCGTCCGGGACACCGACGGCGGCGTCCACGACGGGGACACCGTGTACGACCGGGCGGTGGGTCCGATGCAGTTCATCCCGTCGACCTGGGCGCGCTGGGGCGTGGACGGCAACGGCGACGGCAGGGCCGACCCGGAGAACGTCTACGACGCGGCGCTGGCCGCGGGGCGCTACCTGTGCGCGGGCGGGCGGGACCTCTCCGACCCCGCCGAACTGGACCGGGCGATCCTCGGCTACAACCACTCGCGGTCCTATCTGCGCACGGTCCGGTCCTGGTACGCGTACTTCCTCGACGGGCACCGCGTGGTGCCGGACGCGGCCGCCGGGGCCTCGGCGCCGCCCGAGCCCGCGCCGGCCGGCCGCCCGAAGCCCTCGCCCAAGCCGTCGGCCGGGCGCCCGGACGGCGCGGAACCCTCCGCGTCCCGGACGCCGTCCGGGCCGCACCCCGCGCCCTCCCCCACGCCGTCCGGCACGACGGGCACGCCACTGCAGCCGCTGCAGACGCCGCACACCCGGCAGCCCGGTGTGCCCGTCCCCGCACCGAGCGTCACGCTTCCCGGCGGCGGGCTGCTGACCGGCGCGGATGAGAAGTCGATGGGTTCCTCCCCCTCCACAACCGCGGATACTCGGCGGTAATGTCGCCCCCCGCCGGTTGCACAGGACCGGCGGGTGAGCGCGAAGGGGCCCTCATGGCGACGGACATGCCTGCGGAGACGTCCGCGGACCTCCATCAGGACGTAACGGCGGCCCACGACCGGTGGCAGCGCATGTGGAGTCACCGCGAGCAGTTGCTCAAGGTGGCCCGGCGCCGGTCGATGAGCCCGGAGGACGCCGAGGACGCCGTGCACGAAGCCATGCTTCGCGCCGCCGAGCGCCCGGACCTGGACGACGAGCGCCTCGGCGCCTGGCTGACGACCGTCACCATGCGGCTGTGCGTCGACCGGTACCGCCAGGTCAACCGGGAGGCCCAGGTACGCACCAGCCCCACGCTCGTCGCGCCGGGTCCGGTGCCCGTCGAGGAGGCGGTGTGCGACCGGGCCGAGGCCAGGTGGCTGGCCGTGCGAAGCGGTGAGCTGCCCGCCCGCCAGGCCGAGGCGCTGCGGCTGAAGTCCGAGGACCTGGACGTCGGTCAGGTCGCCGTGCGGATGGGGCTGAGCTACCGGACCGTGGAGTCGCTGCTGGCCCGGGCCCGGCGCACACTGCGCGCCTCGCTGGCCGGGACGCTCGGATTCGCGCTGTTCCTCATCGGGCACGGGCGCCCGCGCGGGGCCGGGAAGGCCCAGACGGCGGCCGTCGCCTCCACGGCGGCGACCCTGGCGGCGGCGGGACTGGTGCTGCCGTACGCACTCGGCGGGGGCGGGAACGGCACGGACGCCCCGGCGCCGCGGCCGGCCGTGTCCAGCAGTGCGCAGGCGCCCGGGGCCGACACCACCGGCGGGGTGCACACCACAGCGGCACCCGGGTCCTCCTCCGCGACGGCCGCGGCCCGCTCTCGGCGCACATCGGTCTCCCCCTCCGGCGGAACGCTTCTGCCGCTGTCCGTGCCGTCCCTGCGGGACGTCTCGTCGGCCCCCCTTCCTCAGCTGTCGGCGCCCGGGGTCCCGCGGGTGCCCGGCGTGCCGAAGGTGCCGGACCTGCCGGTCAGGTCCGTCCTCCCGCCGGCGCCGTCGGGGCCGTCGGTCGCGGCGGTGCCGTCGGCCCCGGTCACCCGGGCCGTACCGTCCGCTCCGCCGACCGTGCCCGGCCCGGGCACGCCTTCGCCGAAGCTGCCGTAGCCGCCTCCCGGTAGAGGCGCCCGGAAGCCCCCGTAGAGGGGCCCGAAAAAATATCTCGCCGTGGCGCGACGGACGCCCCGCCCCTCCCCGTAGAGCAGATGTCGGAGCTGTTCACGCGGGCGGAGGGTAGACCGGATGGGTGTCGAGATCTGTGTGGAAGGGCTCACCAAGTCCTTCGGCCACCAGGTCATCTGGCAGGACGTCTCGCTGACGCTGCCCGCCGGGGAGGTCTCCGTCATGCTCGGCCCCTCGGGCACCGGCAAGTCGGTGTTCCTCAAGACGCTCGTCGGACTCCTGAGGCCGGACCACGGTTCGGTGAAGGTCGCGGGCCGGGACATCACCAGGCTGCGCGAACGCGAGCTGTACGAGGTGCGGAAGCTGTTCGGCGTGCTGTTCCAGGACGGCGCGCTGTTCGGCTCGATGAACCTCTACGACAACATCGCCTTCCCGCTGCGCGAGCACACCCGCAGGTCCGAAAGCGAGATCCGGCGCATCGTGCTGGAGAAGATGGACATGGTCGGGCTGATCGGCGCCGAGGAGAAGCTGCCCGGTGAGATCTCCGGCGGGATGCGCAAGCGGGCCGGTCTCGCCCGCGCGCTCGTGCTGGACCCGGAGATCATCCTCTTCGACGAGCCCGACTCGGGCCTCGACCCGGTGCGCGTGGCCTATCTCAACCAGCTGATCGTCGACCTCAACGCGCAGATCGACGCGACCTTCCTGATCGTCACCCACGACATCGCCTCGGCCCGCCAGGTGCCCGACAACATCGGGCTGCTGTTCCGCCGTGAGCTGGTGATGTTCGGCCCCCGCGAGCAGCTGCTGACCAGCGACGAGCCCGTCGTACGGCAGTTCCTGAACGGCCGGATGCAGGGGCCGATCGGCATGGCGGAGGAGAAGGACGCCGCCCAGGTCCGGCAGGAGCTCGCGCAGTTGGACGACCACACGCTCCGGGAGCCGACTCCGCGCCTGCTGCCGGGGCCGGGCATCACCCGCCCGCCGCGCTGGGAGGCCATCGCGAGGCGGGAGGCCGCACTGCACCGGAAGGAGGCCTCCGACGCATGAGCCTGTCCCCGACCGCGGCGCTGCGCCATTCGGGCAACCTGTTCGCCCTGGCGCTGGACGTCGTGCGTACCGTGCCCCGACGCCCGTTCCAGGCGCGGGAGTTCATCCAGCAGGCGTGGTTCGTCGCGAGCGTCACCATCCTGCCGACGGCTCTGGTGTCGATCCCCTTCGGCGCGGTCGTCGCCCTGCAGATCGGCAGCCTGACGCGGCAGTTGGGCGCGCAGTCGTTCTCCGGTGCCGCCTCCGTGCTGGCGGTGCTGCGGGAGGCGTCGCCGATCGTCACCGCGCTGCTGATCGCGGGCGCGGGCGGCACGGCGATCTGCGCGGACCTCGGCGCCCGCAAGATCCGTGAGGAGATCGACGCGATGCAGGTCCTCGGCATCGACCCGGTCCACCGGCTGGTCGTCCCCCGCGTGCTGGCGTCCATGGTGGTGGCCGTCCTGCTCAACGGACTGGTGTCCGTCGTGGGCGTCGCCGGCGGCTACTTCTTCAACGTCGTCCTGCAGAACGGCACTCCCGGCGCGTACCTGGCGTCCTTCACCACCCTCGCCCAGCTGTCCGACCTGTGGGCGGCCGAGCTGAAGGCGCTGGTGTTCGGGGCGATCGCCGCGATCGTCGCCTCGTACAAGGGACTGACCGCGCAGGGCGGCCCGAAGGGCGTCGGCGACGCGGTCAACCAGTCGGTGGTGATCACCTTCATGTTGCTGTTCGTGACGAACTTCGTGATGACCGCGGTGTACTTCCAGGTCGTTCCGCAGAGGGGCTGACCGATGGGACCACTACGACGCCCCCTGCGCTCCCTGGAGGAGCTGGGCACCCAACTCGCCTTCTACGGCCGCTCGCTGGCGTGGACGGGCCGCACGCTGCGCCGCTACAAGAAGGAGGTGCTGCGGCTGCTCGCCGAGGTCAGCTTCGGCCGGGGCGCGCTCGCCGTCGTCGGCGGCACGGTCGGCGTGATCGCCTTCCTGTCCTTCTTCACCGGCACCGAGGTCGGCCTCCAGGGCTACGCGGCCCTCAACCAGCTCGGCACCTCCAACTTCGTGGCGTTCCTGTCGGCGTACTTCAACACCCGGGAGATCGCCCCGCTGGTCGCCGGGCTCGCCCTGTCCGCGACGGTCGGCGCCGGGTTCACCGCGCAGCTCGGCGCGATGCGGATCAGCGAGGAGACCGACGCGCTGGAGGTGATGGGCGTGCCCTCGCTGCCGTTCCTGGTGACCACGCGGATGATCGCCGGTTTCGTCGCCGTCGTCCCGCTGTACGTGATCGGGCTGCTGTCCTCGTACCTGGCCGCCCGCACCATCACCACCGGCTACTACGGGCAGTCGACGGGCACGTACGACCACTACTTCCACCAGTACCTGCCGCCCGTCGACGTGCTGTGGTCCTTCGGCAAGGTGATCGTCTTCGCGATCCTGATCATCCTGGTGCACTGCTACTACGGCTACCACGCGAGCGGCGGCCCCGCGGGGGTCGGCGTGGCCGTGGGCCGTGCGGTGCGCACCTCGATCGTCGCGATCAACGTCCTGGACTTCTTCCTGAGTCTGGCGATCTGGGGCGCCAACACGACCGTAAGGATCGCGGGGTGAGGCCGGTGAGAACACTGAGACTCAGGCTGTACGGCATCGTCTTCCTGGCCGTGCTCGCACTGCTGCTGTCACTGGCCGTGGCCGTCTACCGGCAGGCGTTCACGCCCGTCGTGCGGATCACGCTGCAGGCCGACAGCCTCGGCAACCAGCTGGATCCACGCGCCGACGTGAAACTGCGCGGGCTGCTGGTCGGCGAGGTGCGCGCGGTGCACGCCGACGGCTCCAAGGCGACCCTCGACCTCGCGCTCAAGCCGCAGTACGTGACGTACATCCCCTCGGACGTACACGCGCGGCTGCTGCCCAAGACGCTGTTCGGGGAGAAGTACGTCGACCTCGTGGCGCCCGCCCGCTCCACGGCCCGGCCGCTGCGCGCCGGGGACGTCATCACCCAGGACCGCACGACGGTCGGAATGGAGCTGCAGCAGCTGATGAACGACCTGCTGCCGCTGCTGCGCACGGTCCGGCCGGGCGAACTCAATGCCACGCTCTCGGCGTTCGCCACCGCTCTCGAGGGCCGCGGCGACCGGATCGGCGGCAACCTCACCCGGGTCGAGGGCTACCTGCGCCGGCTCAACCCGCATCTGCCCTCCCTCAAGGAGGACATCTCACGGTTCGCCGACGTCGCCCAGGTGTACGGCGACGCGGCGCCCGACCTGATGGCGGTACTGCGCAACACCGTCACCACCAGCCGCACCCTCGTCACGGAGAAGGACCGGCTGGCGGCGGCGCTGCGCACGACCGCGACGGTCGCGGGCACCGCGCGGGACTACCTGGACGCCAACGGCGACCGGCTGATCACCCTCGGCCGGGTCTCCCGCCCCACGCTGGAGCTCTTCGCCCGCTACTCCCCCGAGTACCCCTGCCTGCTGAACGGGCTGGTCCGCCAGGAACAGGCGTCCGAGGACGCGTTCCGGGGCGGGGAGATGCGGATCACCCTGGAGGCGGTCCGCCCGCAGGGCGCGTACCGTCCGGGCGAGGAGCCGCGCTACGCCGACCGGTCGGGCCCGAACTGCCGGGGCCTGCCCCATCCGCCGGTGCCCGGTCCGAAACCCAGGCTCGACGACGGGACGTCGGGCGGCGGTTCGGACGGCGCCCTGCCCCAAGGAGCCGCCGTGTCCGCCACCCAGGCCGAGCAGCGGGCCGTCGACTCGCTCGTGGCCCCCGTCATGGGCGTGTCCGCGGACCGGGTGCCGCCCGTCGCGACCTTGCTGTTCGGGCCGCTGGCCCGCGGAACGGCGGTGAGCGTGGTATGAGGACCTCACAGGCCCGGCGGACCGCCGCGCCGCTGCTGAAGTTCAGCCTCTTCGCACTGGTCACGATCGCGGCGACGGCCCTGCTCGCCGCCACCGTGGTCAACGTCTCCTTCACCCCGAAGGACACCTACCACGCGGTGTTCAGCGACGTCACGGGGTTGGAGAGGGGCGACGACATCCGGGTGGCCGGAGTGCGGGTCGGGCAGGTCGAGGGCATCCGGATCAAGGACCGGACGCTGGCGGAGGTCACCTTCACCGTCGCCGTGGACCGGCCCCTGCTCACCAGCACCCATGCGGTCGTGCGGTACCGGAACCTCGTCGGCCAGCGGTACATCGCCCTCACCGAGGGCGCGGGTGACGGGACCCGGCTGCGACCCGGCGGCACTGTCCCACTGTCCCGCACGCAGCCCGCGCTGGACCTCAACGCCCTGCTGAACGGCTTCAAGCCGCTGTTCGCCGCGCTCAGCCCGAACGACGTCAACCAGCTCGCCACCGAGATCGTGCGGACCCTGCAGGGCGAGGGAGGCACGGTGAACAGCCTGCTCGCGCACACGGCGTCCCTCACCACGACCCTGGCCGACCGCGACCAGCTGATCGGCTCGGTGATCGAAAACCTCAACACCGTGCTGGCCACGCTCGACCAGCGCGGCGCCCGCTTCTCGGGGCTGCTCACCCAGTTGCGCCGGGTGATCTCCGGCCTGTCCGCCGACCGCAAGCCGCTCGGCGACTCCCTGGTGAACATCGGCGACCTCACCGAAGCCACCTCCGGGCTGCTGACGGACGCGCGTCCGCCGCTGAAGGACGACATCGCCGGGCTGAGAGATCTCACCGGAACGCTGAACAAGAACGAGAAAACCGTGGAGGGCGTGCTGAAGCGGCTGCCGAACAAGCTCGACGAGCTGACCGGGACGGCGTCCTACGGCTCGTGGTTCAACTTCTACCTCTGTGATTTCGACGGGCGCGTCGTGCTGCCGAAGACGAAGCAGGTGCTCACCCCCGAGTTGCACGTGGCGCAGGCGAGGTGCGGCGGATGAGCCCGCGCGTCGTGCCGGGCGGAACCCGGCGTCCCCGCCCCGAACCACTGGTGAAGGTGCGCGTCCTGCCACCGCGCCTGCCGAGGCCGAGGCTGCTGCCCCGCGGGAATCGGCGCCCCGGCCCGGAGCCGCTGGTGAAGGTGCACGTGCTGCCGCCCAGGCTGCCGAAACCGCGCCTGCTGCCCCGCCGCAGCGGGAGCCGCCGTCCCGAGCCCTTGGTGAAGGTGCGCGTCCTGCCGCCCAGGCTGCCGCGTGTCCGGCTGCGCCGGCCACGGCTGAAGCCGTTCCGCGAGCGCAACCCCGTCGTCGTCGGCGCGATCGGCCTCACCGTCCTGGCACTGCTGACGGTTGCCGCGTTCAACGCCGACAGCCTGCCGCTGATCGGCGGCGGACCGACGTACAGTGCGGCCTTCTCGGAGGCGGGCGGGCTCAAGCCGGGCGACGAGGTGCGGATCGCCGGTGTCAAGGTCGGCAAGGTCAAGGGCGTCGACCTGGACGGCGACCACGTCAGGGTGACCTTCAAGGTCGAGGACGGGCCCGCGTTCGGCACCGAGACCGGTGCGTCGATCCGGGTCAGGACGATCCTCGGCGCCAAGTACCTCGCGCTGTACCCGAAGGGCCCCGGCCAGTTGAAGCCGGGCAGCGAGATTCCGCGCGCCCGGACGGTGTCGGCGTACGACGTGGTGCAGGCGTTCAGCGACCTGACGACCACGACGGAGAAGGTCGACACCCAGCGGCTCGCGCAGGCGCTGAACACCATCTCCACCACCTTCCAGGACTCCCCCACGGAGGTACGGGCCTCCATCAGGGGACTGTCGAGGATCTCGATGACGATCGCCTCGCGCGACAAGGCGCTGCACGGGCTCCTCGACCACGCGAACGGAGTCACCAAGGTGCTGGCCGAGCACTCCATGGACTTCTCCGCGCTCGTGAAGGACGGCAGCGCGCTGTTCAAGGAGATCAGCCTGCGGCGCGCGGCCATCCACCAACTGCTCACCAGCTCCGCCCTGCTGGGCATCGAGCTGTCCGGCCTGGTCGACGACAACCGCAAGGAGATCGGGCCCGCCCTGAAGAACCTCAACACGTTCGTCACCATGCTGGAACGCAACCAGGCGAGCCTGGACCGCAGCGTCAAGCTGCTCGCCCCCTACGTCCGGGTCTTCACCAACACCCTCGGCAACGGCCGCTGGTTCGACTCCTACGTCCAGAACCTTCTCGCCGCGCCCGTCGTGCCGCGGACGGGAGGCTCGCGATGACCGCCCGCCGTATCCCGAGGAGCCGTCTGTCCCGCGCCCTGGCGCTGCTGACCGCGCTCGCGGTCGCCATCGCGCTCGCCGTGCGGCTGTGGCCGCACCACGACACCGTCCGCGTCACGGCGTACTTCCCGCGTACCGTCGGCATCTACCCAGGCTCCGACGTCCGCGTCCTCGGCGTCCGCATCGGCGAGGTGGAGAGGATCACGCCGGAGGGCGGCCGGGTGCGGGTGGAGCTGTCGTACGACAAGGGGCGCAGGGTGCCCGCGGACGCACAGGCCGCGATCATCAACTCCTCGGTGGTCAGCGACCGTTACGTGCAACTGCTGCCGGTGTACCGCAAGGGCCCGGTGCTGCGGGACGGTGCCGTGATCCCCGAGTCGCGCACGGCCGTGCCCGTCGAGCTGGACCGGATCTACGACAGCCTGCACACCACCGCCGACGCGCTGGGCCCGAAGGGCGCGAACAAGGACGGCTCCCTTTCCCGGCTGCTCGGGGTGAGCGCGGACAACCTCAAGGGCCAGGGAACACGGCTCAACCAGACGGTGGCGGACCTCTCGCAGGCGGTGGACACGCTGTCCGGCGGGCGGGGCGACCTGTTCGGCACCGTACGCAACCTTCAGGTGTTCACGGCCGCCCTGGCGGCCGACGACGCGAGCGTGCGGTCGTTCAACGCCGACCTCGCCGAGGTGGCCAAGCAGCTCTCCGGGGAGCGGGCGGACCTCGCGACGGCACTGCAGCACCTGGGGACGGCTCTGGGCGACGTGTCCGACTTCGTGAAGAACAACAGGACGTCACTGGCCTCGGACGTCAAGGGCCTCAGCAAGGTCACCAAGGTCCTGGTCACCCAACGGGCCGCACTGGAGGAGCTGTTGACGGTCGCGCCCACGGGTGTGTCGAACCTGGAGAACGCCTACAACGCCTCCGCCGGCACCCTCGACACCCGCAACAACGCGCAGAGTCCGCAGGACCCGGCGTCCCTGCTGTGCTCCCTGCTGAAGACGACCGGCGACGAGGGCGGCGGGAACCCCAGCTGCGCACAGCTGCGGAAGCTGTTCGACTCGCTGCCCGACCTCCCGGCCGCCCCGGCGGCCACCGGCACGGGCACGGTCGACCGCACGCTCGGCGGAATCCTGGGGGGCCGGGCATGAGTACGGTGCGCGGGGCTCGGGTGGCCGCGTGGACGGCGGCCGGTTCGCTGCTGCTGTCCGGCTGCGAGTTCAACGGCTGGTACGACGTCCCGCTGCCCGGCGGCGCGGCGGCGGACGGCCACGCCTACCACGTCACGGTCGACTTCAGGGACGTCCTCGATCTGGTGCCGCAGTCGGCGGTCAAGGTCGACGACGTCACGGTGGGGGCGGTCGAGAAAGTGGAACTGGACGGCTGGCACGCGCGCGTGCGGCTGCGCGTGGCCGACTCGGTCAAGCTGCCCGCCAACGCGGTCGCCGACCTCAGGCAGAGCAGCGTGCTCGGCGAGAAGTACGTGGCGCTGTCGGAGCCGTCCGGCACCCCGTCCGTCGGACGGCTGCGCGACGGCGCCGTGATCCCGCTGTCCCGCAGCGGCCGCAACCCGGAGATCGAGGAGGTGCTGTCCGCCCTGTCCGCGCTGCTCAACGGCGGCGGGGTGGCCCAGCTCAAGACGATCACCGTGGAGCTGAACAAGGCGCTGGGCGGCCGTGAGGACCGGGTCAGATCCCTGCTCGGGCAGCTCGACACGTTCCTCGGGAGCCTGGACGAGCAGCGCGGGGAGATCGTCCGCGCGCTCAAGGGCGTCGACCGGCTGGCCAAGCGGCTGGGCAAGGAGAAGAAGACCATCGCCCAGGCCGTGGACGCGATCCCGCCCGCCCTGAAGGTCCTGGCCGACCAGCGCCGCGACCTGACGAGGATGCTCACCGCCCTGTCCGAGCTCGGCAAAACAGGCACCAGGGTGGTCAACGCCTCGCACGACGACACGGTCGCCGACCTCGAACGGCTGCGGCCGATCCTGCAGCAGCTCGACAAGGCGGGGGACGACCTGCCCAACGCGCTGGAGCTGCTGACCACCTACCCGTTCCCGCGGAACGCGGCGGACGCCGTCAAGGGCGACTACGTCAACCTCAGGATCACCGCCGATCTCGACCTGGCGGGCATCTACGGCAACGTCACCGGCAAGCCCGGCGACAACAACGGCGGTCACGGGAGCGGGCCGGTCCCGGCGCCGACGCTTCCGCCGTTGCCGAAGCCGCCGGACCTGCCGGGCGCACCGGTGCCCACGGGGCTGCCGAGCGCGCCGGGCCTGCCGAAGGCGCCGACGGCCTCGCCCCGGCCCTCGGTGTCCCCGGGCGGCGGTGAGGTGCTGTGCCCGCCGGTGTGCACAGCGAGCTACGGAACCTGGCGCACCGGGCACCGCCTTCCGCCGGGGATCGACCTGGCCCTCGCCGAGCTCCTGCTGAAGGGGATACAGCCGTGATGACACGTATGGTCAAGGCCCAGTTGGTCGCCTTCGCCACCGTCACCGCCCTCGGGGTGTCCTATGTGGGCGCGCGGTACACGGGCCTGGCGGACGCCGTCCTCCACCGCGGCTACACGGTCCGGGCCGACTTCGCGGACTCCGGGGGTGTCTTCCCCGGCGCCGAGGTCACCTACCGCGGAGTGCCGGTGGGCCGGGTGGGCGAGCTGCGGCTGACCGGGTCGGGGGTGTCGGTGCCGCTGCGCATCGAGGACGGCGCACCGCGGATCCCGGCCGACACACTGGCGGTGGTGGCCGACCGTTCGGCGGTGGGCGAGCAGTACGTCGACCTCCAGCCGCGGCACTCCGGCGGCCCGTACCTGAGGGACGGCAGCACGGTCCCGCGCAGCCGCACCCGGACCCCGCTGCCGGTCACGGACCTCGTGCTCAGTCTGGACCGCCTGGTCGAATCCGTCGGCAAGGACGATCTGCGCACCACCGTGGACGAGTTGGGCAAGGCGTTCGCCGGCACCGGGCCGCGGCTGAGCCGCCTGGTGGACTCCGGCAACGCGCTCGTGGAGTCGGCGTCCGGCTCCCTCCCGCAGACGGTGTCGCTGATCGAGGACTCGCGCAGGGTGCTCAAGACGCAGGCCGACCAGGGCTCGGCCATCAGGTCGTTCTCCCGTGACCTGGCGGCGCTCACCGCACAGTTGAAGTCGAGCGACGGGGACCTGCGCCGGCTGATCGGCAACGCGGCGCCCGCCGCCGAGCAGATCGACTCGCTGCTGAGGTCCACCCGCCCGCAGCTGCCGGTCCTGCTGGCCAACCTCATCAGCGGCGGCCAGGTCACCCTGGCGCGGCTGCCGGGCGTGGAGCAGGCCCTGGTCACCTTTCCGGTGGTGGTCGCGGGCAGCTACACGGTGATACCCGGCGACGGCACCACCCACTTCGGCCTGGTGGTGAACGCCGACGACCCGCCCGGGTGCACCCAGGGCTACGGGACACGGTGGCGCGACCCGTCCGACACCAGCAGCCGTCCGGCGAACACCGAGGCCCGCTGCACGGCGCCGCGCGGCGGCCGGATCTCGGTGCGCGGCGCGCAGAACGCACCGGGCGCGCGGTCCGGTGCGGGCGGCGCGAACCGGACCGCGTACGTCACCCCGTACGACCCGGAGACCGGCACCACCACCGGCCCGGACGGCACGCCCGTCGCGATCGGCTCCACGGGCGGAGAACGGACGACGTTCGGAAAGGAGTCCTGGCAATGGCTGCTCGTGGGGCCGATGGCCTGAAGGCCGTGACCGTGAAGGCAAAGGGTGTGCTCGGCCGCCGGGGGGTGCTGACCGCGGGCCTCGTCGCCGCGACGGTCCTGACCACCGGGTCGGCGGGCTGGCTGGGCCTGCACCTGTCCGGCCAGCGCGCGGCCGAACACCGTCGGCAGGACGTCCTGGCCGCGGCCCGCCAGTCGGCGCTGAACTTCACCTCGCTCGACTACCGGCACTACGGCCGGGACAGCGCGAACGTGCTGAAGGGGGCCACCGGTGACTTCAAGAAGGAGTTCGCCGCGCAGACGGCGCAGTTGACGAAACTCGTCGCCCAGAACAGGTCGGTGTCCGAGGGGCAGGTCCTCGAGGCGGGCATCGTGCGGTCCGACGAGCGCACCGCCCGGGTACTGGTCGTCGCCGACAGCAAGGTGACCAACACCGCCGTGCCCGAGGGGCAGGCGCGCACCTACCGGCTCCAGCTCGACCTGGTACGCCAGGGCGGCCGCTGGCTGACCTCCGACGTCGAGTTCGTGGGCTGACCCGCGCCGTCGTGTACCACCAGCACCACCAGTGAGGAGAATGACCGTGGCGAACCCGACCACCCGACTCCGCGGTGCCGGCTCCCCCGGCCGCCGCACCCTGTCGGCGGCCGCCCGTGCGGCGGCCAAGCGCACCGGGCGGCCGGATGCCCCCGGCGAGCCGTCACCGTCGCGCGCCGGGGAGCGGCGCTCCGGGGCCACCGTGCTGGTCGAGGCCCCGGCGGACGGCTGGGAGGACCCGCCGGAGCCGTCGTCCCGGCCCGCGCAGGAGGAGCCGGAGGCGGGCGTCTCCGTACGGCGGCTCGGGCGGAAGCCGGTCACGGTGGTGTGGTGTGCGCTGCTCGTGGCGGCTCTGGTCGTGGCGGCCGTGCTCGGCCGGCAGTACTGGCTGGGGCGGCAGGCACAGCAGGCCCGGGGGCAGGCGCTCGCGGCCGCGCAGCAGGCGGCGCCGGTCGTGCTGTCGTACGACTACCGGCATCTGGACCGGGACTTCGCGCGGGCCCGCGCCCACCTGACCGGTGCCTTCCGCGACGAGTACCTCAGGACGACGAAGACGGTGGTCGGGCCGACGGCGCGGAAGTACCACGGGGTGGTGCAGGCGACGGTGGCGCGGCCGACGGGCGGCGGCGCTGAGGCCGCCTCGGTCGTGTCGGCCGCGCCGGACAGGGCCGTCGTCCTGCTGTTCGTCAACCAGGTCACGCGGAGCACCCAGGTGTCGGGCTCCCGCCTGGATCTGAACCGGGTGCGGATGACGCTGACCCGCACCTCGTCGGGGTGGAAGGTGAGTGCACTGGACGCCCTTTGACGCCTCCTTGGCCCGACGACCGGGAAGTGCCCCTGCGCAGGTCGCGCGGGGGCACTTTTTCGTGGCCGCTCTTGACAGTCGTCCCCGCCCACGGGCAGCCTTCCGTTAAACAGAAACACACTTCCGCATTACGGAAATTAATGCGGCTCCGCCGACAGGAAGGGAGCGCCACCCCCGATGGGATTCGCAGACCAGCGCTTCAACGTCAACCTGTCGATCCTCTTCACGGAACTCCCGTTCCTGGAGCGCCCCGCGGCCGCAGCCGCGGCCGGCTTCACCGCGGTCGAGCTGTGGTGGCCCTGGGTCGACTCCCCCACCCCCGAGCGGTCCGAGCGGGACGCCCTGAAGCGGGCCATCGAAGAGGCGGGCGTACGGCTGACCGGGGTGAACTTCTACGCCGGACAGCTCCCGGGACCCGACCGCGGCGCCCTGTCGATCCCCGGCGAGGAGTCGGAGAGGTTCCGCGCCAACATCGACGTGGCCGCAGCCTTCGCCGAGTCCCTCGGCTGCACGGCTCTGAACGCGCTGTACGGCAACCGCGTCGGGGGCGTGGACCCGGCCGAGCAGGACGCGCTCGCGCTGGAGAACCTCGTCCTCGCGGCGCGGGCGGCCGACCGGATCGGCGCGACCCTGCTGATCGAGGCCCTGAACAAGCCGGAGTCGCCGCTGTACCCGCTGGTGAGCGCCCCCGCCGCGGTCGGTGTCGCCGACCGGGTGAACGCGGCCACGGGGCTCGGCAATGCGAAGTTCCTGATGGACCTCTACCACCTGTCGATGAACGGCGAGGATCTGCCCTCGGTGATCGAGCGGTACGCGTCCAGGACCGGCCACGTCCAGATCGCCGACAACCCCGGCCGGGGAGCCCCGGGCACGGGCTCGCTCCCGCTGGAAGACCTCCTCGACCGGCTGAGGAAGGCCGGGTACGACGGCTGGGTCGGCCTGGAGTACAAGCCCGGGGACCGGCCGAGCGCCGAGTCGTTCGCCTGGCTGCCCGCAGAGGCCCGCGCGGCCCGCTGAGTGCCGCGCCACAGACGTCCCAGAGCACCCAGAGAGGCACCCCCATGACCACCACCCTGCCCAAGGTCGCCTGGATCGGCCTCGGCATCATGGGCTCACCCATGTCCGAGAACCTGATCAAGGCGGGCTACGACGTCACCGGCCACACCCTGGAACAGGAGAAGCTGGACCGGCTCGCCGCCGCCGGCGGCACCGCGGCCGGATCGATCGGCAAAGCCGTCCGCGACGCGGACGTGATCATCACGATGGTGCCCGCCTCCCCGCAGGTGGAGGCGATCGCGTACGGCCCGGACGGCATCCTGGAGAACGCGCGCCCCGGCGCCCTGCTGATCGACATGTCCTCGATCACCCCGCAGACGTCCGTCGACCTGGCCGCGGCCGCCGGGGACAGGGGCATCCGCGTGCTCGACGCCCCGGTGTCCGGCGGTGAGGCCGGCGCCGTCGAGGCAGTGCTGTCGATCATGGTCGGCGGCGACCAGGCCGACTTCGACGAGGCGAGGCCCGTCTTCGAGGCCCTCGGCAGGACCATCGCGCTGTGCGGCCCGCACGGCTCCGGCCAGACCGTGAAGGCCGCGAACCAGCTGATCGTCGCGGTGAACATCCAGGCGTGCGCCGAGGCCGTGGTCTTCCTGGAGAAGTCCGGCGTGGACCTGGAGGCGGCACTGGACGTCCTCAACGGCGGCCTGGCCGGCTCGACCGTGCTGACGCGCAAGAAGGACAACTTCCTGGACCGCGACTTCAAGCCGGGCTTCCGCATCGACCTGCACCACAAGGACATGGGCATCGTCACCGACGCCGCCCGCACCGTCGGCGCCGCCCTGCCCGTCGGCGCCGTGGTCGCCCAGTTGGTCGCGAGCCTGCGGGCCCAGGGCGACGGCAGCCTGGACCACTCGGCGCTGCTGCGGGCCGTGGAGCGCCTGTCCGGCGCACAGGTCTGAGCCGGACCCCCACAGCTCCGGGTGGCGCCGCCGCCGACACCTGTCCTGTCGCGCCCAAGGCGGCGGCGCCCCCGGAAACCTGCTTCAACAAACTGTTGACGCCCTGATCGCGGCAAACCTAGGCTCCACGAAGCGGAAACAGCCTTCCGCTGCCCCTCGCACGGAAGGTCCACGATGTCGAAGCGCGTGCTCACCACCGAGTCCGGCGCCCCGGTCGCCGACAACCAGAACTCCGCCACCGCAGGCGCCGGCGGCCCGCTCCTGCTCCAGGACCAGCACCTGCTGGAGAAGCTGGCGCGCTTCAACCGCGAGCGCATTCCGGAGCGCGTGGTGCACGCCCGCGGCTCCGGCGCCTACGGCCACTTCGAGGTGACCGACGACGTCACCGGCTACACCCACGCCGGCTTCCTCGACGCCGTCGGCAAGCGCACCGAGGTGTTCGCGCGCTTCTCCACCGTGGCGGACTCGCTCGGCGGCGCGGACGCGGTGCGCGACCCGCGCGGTTTCGCGGTCAAGTTCTATACGGAAGAAGGAAATTACGACCTGGTCGGGAACAACACCCCGGTCTTCTTCGTCAAGGACCCCATCAAGTTCCCGGACTTCATCCACTCGCAGAAGCGCGACCCGTTCACCGGCAAGCAGGAGCCGGACAACGTCTGGGACTTCTGGGCCCACTCCCCCGAGGCCACCCACCAGGTCACCTGGCTGATGGGCGACCGCGGCATCCCGGCGTCGTACCGCCACATGAACGGGTACGGCTCGCACACCTACCAGTGGACGAACGCCGAGGGCGAGGCCTTCTTCGTCAAGTACCACTTCAAGACGAACCAGGGCATCCGCTGCCTGTCCACCGAGCAGAGCCAGGAGACCGCGGGCAAGGACCCCGACTCCCACCAGACGGACCTGCTCCAGGCGATCGAGCGCGGGGTGCACCCGTCCTGGACCCTCTACGTCCAGATCATGCCGGCGGCCGAGGCGGCGGACTACCGCTTCAACCCCTTCGACCTCACCAAGGTGTGGCCGCACCGGGACCACCCCCTGCGGCGCGTGGGCCGGCTGGTCCTCGACCGCAACCCGGACAACGTCTTCGCCGAGGTGGAGCAGGCCGCCTTCTCCCCCAACAACTTCGTACCGGGCATCGGCCCCTCGCCGGACAGGATGCTCCAGGGGCGCCTGTTCGCCTACGCCGACGCCCACCGCTACCGCCTGGGCGTCAACCACACCCTGCTCGCGGTGAACGCGCCCAGGGCGGTGCCGGGCGGTGCGCACAACTACGGCCGCGACGGCTTCATGGCCGCCAACGCCCAGGGCCGCCACGCCAAGAACTACGAGCCGAACTCCTACGACGGCCCGGTCGAGACCGGCCGCCCGCTGTCGGCGCCGCTGGCGGTCAACGGGCACACCGGCACGCACGAGGCCCCGCAGCACACCAAGGACGACGACTTCTTCCAGGCGGGCGAGCTGTACCGCCTGATGTCCGAGGAGGAGAAGTCCCGGCTCGTCGCCAACATCGCCGGCGGCCTGTCCCAGGTCTCCCGCGACGACGTGATCGAGGAGAACCTCGCGCACTTCCAGGCCGCCGACCCGGACTACGGCCGACGCGTGGAGGAGGCGGTCCGCGTACTGCGCGAGGACTGAACCCCCTGACCGCGCACGGAGTCTGACGGGAGGTCATGACTCCGTACGCGCGGCCCGCACGAGGCGTCGAGCGACCCGGACGAGGGGTGGTCGCCCGGCGCTCGCGCGGGCAGGGCGAGGACCACGGCGGCGTGCGAGCCAGTGCGGTGGTGAAGGTCCCGGGGCCGTCCTCCCGACCGGAGGGAGGGCCGTCCCGGCTCCGTCGCGGCCGCCGCGGCCCCAGCCCCACGCCTCGACGCACGAGGCCGCACACTCCGTCCGGCGACGCGAACGTCCTGGCGCGCCCAGCCTCGCGCCGTCGGACGGCCACAACCATATGCCCCACCGGCCCGGAGCGCCGGATGCGGACGGATCCCGCATCCGGCGCTCTCCGGCGTCCGCGGTCGCCCGCCGTTCCGGCCCCGGCCGCCACGGCGACTCCGGGGTGCGGATCCGTCCCGCCCGCAGGAGTCTGAAGGCATGGACAACCTCACGCAGTACCCGCACATCGTGGTGCACGCGCCGGCCCTGGACGGCTCCCGGCGGGTAACCGAGGGAGACGTGACCCTCGGGCTCGCGTCCCATCTGGACGACGTGGTCGAGATCCTGCGGATGGCCGACCTGGACCGGATCGAGGTCGAGGAGAGCGATCTGATCGAGTGGCAGGGCGGCGGCCCGGACGAGTGGCCGGGCCTGTCGGAGCCCTACGACGTCTGAGCCGCGCACGCGGGGACGGCCAGGAGCAGGTACCGGCGGCAGCACAACCGGTGCGCGGCGCACCCCGGGACGCACACCGGAACAACCGGGACGCACCCCGGAACGAAGGGCGGCCCACCCCTCGGGTGAGCCGCCCTGTCTCCGACGCCGGAGCGTCAGACCTTCAGCGTCCTGATCGCGGTCGGCGCGTGGCCGGGCTCGGTGGCGAGTTCCTCGAACTCGACGACGTCGGCGATGTCGTTGGTCGTCGACATCGAGATGTTGGTGACCCGCTCCAGGATCGCCTCCACGACGACCGGGACCCGGTGCTCGGCGGCGAGTTTCCCGGCCTTCTCGAAGGCGGCGCCGAGTTCGTCGGGGTCGGTCACCCGGATCGCCTTGCAGCCGAGGCCCTCGGCGACCTTGACGTGGTCGACGCCGTAGACGCCCAGCTCGGGCGAGTTGATGTTCTCGAACTCCAGCTTGACCTGGAAGTCGATGTCGAACGCCCGCTGCGCCTGGCGGATCAGCCCCAGGTAGGAGTTGTTCACGAGGACGTGCACGTACGGGATCCTGTGCTGGGCGCCGACCGCCAGCTCCTCGATCATGAACTGGAAGTCGTAGTCGCCGGACAGGGCGACGACCTGTGCCTGCGGGTCGGCCTTGGCCACGCCCAGCGCGGCCGGGACGGTCCAGCCGAGGGGGCCCGCCTGCCCGCAGTTGATCCAGTGCCGTGGCCTGAACACGTGCAGCATCTGGGCGCCGGCGATCTGGGAAAGGCCGATCGTGGAGACGTACCGGGTGTGCGGGCCGAAGGCCTTGTTCATCTCCTCGTAGACACGCTGCGGCTTGATCGGGACGTCGTCGAAGTGCGTACGGCGCTGGAGGCGGGCCTTCTTCCCCTGGGCGGCGGCCGCCCAGCCGGAGCGGTCGGGCAGCCGGCCGGCCGCCCTCAGCTCCTTCGCCACGACGACGAACAGCTCCAGGGCGGCCTTCGCGTCGGAGGCGATGCCGTAGTCCGGGGGGAAGATCCTGCCGAGCTGGGTGGGCTCGATGTCCACGTGGACGAACGTCCGCCCGGCCGTGTAGACGTCCAGCCTGCCGGTGTGGCGGTTGGCCCAGCGGTTGCCGATGCCGAGGACGAAGTCCGACTCCAGGAAGGTCGCGTTGCCGTAGCGGTGCGAGGTCTGCAGGCCCACCATGCCGGCGTTCAGCTCGTGGTCGTCCGGGATGACGCCCCAGCCCATCAGGGTGGGCACGACCGGGGTGCCGGTCAACTCGGCGAATTCGACGAGGAGTTCGGCGGCGTCGGCGTTGACGACTCCACCGCCGGCGACGATCAGCGGCCGCTCGGAGGCGTTCAGCAGCGAGAGGGCCTTCTCGATCTGCGCGCGGGTGGCGGCCGGCTTGTACACCGGCAGCGGCGCGTACGTCTCCGGGTCGAACTCGATCTCGGTGAGCTGGACGTCGATCGGCAGGTCGATCAGGACCGGGCCGGGGCGGCCGGAGCGCATCAGGTGGAAGGCCTGCTGGAAGACCCCGGGCACCTGCGCGGCCTCCAGGACGGTGACCGCCATCTTGGTCACCGGCTTGGCGATGGAGGCGATGTCGACGGCCTGGAAGTCCTCCTTGTGGATCACGGCGGTCGGGGCCTGGCCCGTGATGCACAGGATCGGGATGGAGTCCCCGGTGGCCGAGTACAGGCCCGTGATCATGTCGGTTCCCGCCGGACCGGAGGTGCCGATGCAGACACCGATGTTGCCCGGGTGGGTACGGGTGTAGCCCTCGGCCATGTGCGAGGCGCCCTCCACATGGCGGGCGAGGGTGTGGGTGATGCCGCCGGAGGCCTTGAGTGCCGCGTAGAACGGATTGATCGCCGCGCCCGGCACGCCGAACGCGTCCGTGACGCCCTCGCGTTTGAGGATCTCAACTGCCGCGCGGGCAGCGGTCATACGAGCCATCGAGTACTCCTGCTTCGGCTGTCTTCGGCTGTCGGATTCGCACTCCCGTCGCGCCCCGCGGTGAGCTCTTCCGTGTAATTTCGTATAACGGAAATATTTTTCTACTATCTGGAAGCAATCTAGGTGGGAGGGCGGAGGCCGTCAAGGGAAGGCAAGGAGGATCGCGCCAGTGGCCGAAGCGGCGGACAGGCGGGGGTCCGACGGAGCACGATGGGACGGCTGTCCGCCTGCGACGCCTTGGAGTGGGCCATGGATGGGGCCATGGAGTGGGCCATGCCGGAGAGAGTGCCGGTGCGCTGCCCGGCCTGCCGGCGCGAGCACGTCTGCACCGTGCCGGCCTATCCCTGCGTGTGCGGCGCCCGGGTCGCTCCGGAGCCGGACCCCCGGTCCGCACCCGCCGTCGTCGTCCACCGCGTCTGGGACGAGGACTGGATCACCGTCCGCTGCGGCTCCTGCGGGCGTCCCGCCCAGTGGCCGCGCCCGGAGCTGGGCTGCCCGTGCGGGACGCTGCTGCGCATACCGGTGGCGGGGGCGGAGGGGGACGCCGACGCTCCCACCGCGCGCCCCGACCCCGAGCCCGAGGCCGCCGTGATGCACACCGCACGTGATGCCGTCACCGCCGCTGTGCTGTACCTGCGGCGACTCGGTTACGAGGGGATACGCCGTGCCGACCGGCGGCCGCCGTCGGGGGTGGGGCTTGCCGCGCGGGGGCTGCTCGCCCAGGTGGATCCGGCGGTGCGCCCGGCGTCGCTGCGGGACGTGGAGTGTCTGTGGCTGACCGCCATGACGGAGACGGTGGACTGCCTCTACTTCTCCCGCGCCGGGTACGCGGACGACGCCCGCGCATGCGCGGACGCCCTCGGCATTCCCCTCTTCCTCCTCGACCTCACGGGCGTTCCACGGCCGGTCAACGGCCCCGCCGACGGACTGCACGCCACGAGGGCCTGAAAGCCTCACCCGGTCCTACGAGTCGACGCTCGACCGGTCTTCCCGGTCGAGCGTCGCTCCCCGCCCAGGATCGGGGCGGCTGGGGTGGCTGGGCTGCTAGGCGCCGGTTACCACCACGTGCGAGTCCGTCGCGGTGGCCCCGACGAAGTCGGTGCTCCCGCCGTAGTTCGCGGTGATGGTGTACGGGCTCCCTGTCGCGTCCGTGTAGGTGTGGGTGGTCGTCACGGTTCCTCCGGCGAGGGTCTGGGTGTCGATCGGTGACCCGTCACCGAAGTCGAACGTGACCGTTCCGGTCGGCGTCCCCGAACCCGGGGCGTTCGCGGTCACCGTCGCGGTCACCGTCACCTGCTCGCCCTCGGCCGACGGATCCGGTACATCCGTCAGAGCCAAGGTCGTCGGCGCCGCGTTGACGGTGTGGCCGCCCGCACCCTCGGACGCGGTGTAGTTGCCGTCACCGCTGTACGTGACAGTGACGGTGAACGGAGACCCCGAGGTCGTCGCGTAGGCGTGCGTGGTGGTGGCGACGCCACCGGACAAGGCCACCGGAGCCGAGACGTTCCCGTCACCGAAGTCGAAGACCACCGACCCCGTAGGAGTCCCCGCACCCGGAGCCACCGGTGTGACGTGGGCGGTGAAGGTCACCGGCTGACCCACTACGGAGGGGTCGGGCAGGTCGTCGAAGAGGCTGGTGGTGGTCTCCGCCGGGTTGACGGTGTGGGTGCCCGTACCCACGGACGTGGTGAAGTCGCCGTCGCCACCGTAGGTAGCGGTGACGGTGAACGGAGACCCCGAGGTCGTCGCGTAGGCGTGCGTGGTGGTGGCGACACCACCGGACAAGGCCACCGGAGCCGAGACGTTCCCGTCACCGAAGTCGAACGTGACCGACCCCGACGGCGTCCCCGCCCCCGGAGCCACAGGGGCAACCGTCGCCGTGAACGTCACCGGCTGACCCACCACCGACGGATCCGGCACATCCGTCAGAGCCGTGGTCGTCGCCGCGGGACTGACGGTGTGCGTACCGCTGCCGGCCGAACCACTGAAGTTGCTGTCGCCACCGTAGGTGGCGGTGACGGTGTAGGGGCTGCCGGCGGTGCTGGTGTAGGTGTGGCTGACCGTCGCCGTACCACCCACCAGGGTGCCGCTCTGAGTCGGCGAGCCGTCACCGAAGTTGAAGGTGACCGACCCGGACGGGGACCCGGCCCCCGGAGCCACCGGGGCAACCGTCGCCGTGAACGTCACCGACTGACCCACCACCGACGGATCCGGCACATCCGTCAGAGCCGTGGTCGTCGATGCCTGGTTCACCGTCTGCGTGTCGGTGCCGGTCGAACCACTGAAGTTGCTGTCGCCACCGTAGGTGGCGGTGACGGTGTAGGGGCTGCCGGCGGTGCTGGTGTAGGTGTGGGTGACCGTCGCCGTGCCACCCACCAGAGTGCCGCTCTGAGTCGGCGAGCCGTCACCGAAGTTGAAGGTGACCGACCCCGAGGGCGTCCCCGCACCCGGAGCGACGGCAGCGACGGTGGCCGTGAAGGTCACCTGCTGCCCGACCACCGACGGATCCGGGGAGGACGTGACCGCCGTGCTGGTCGACGCCTGGTTCACCGTCTGCGTGTCGGAACCCGCCGAACCACTGAAGTTCCCGTCCCCACCATAGGTGGCGGTGACGGTGAAGGGGCTACCGGCCGTGGACGCGTAGGAGTGGGTGACCGTCGCCGTACCACCCACCAGAGTGCCGCTCTGGGCCGGTGATCCGTCACCGAAGTTGAAGGTGACCGTGCCCGTCGGCGTGCCCGCCCCCGGAGCCACAGGGGCAACCGTCGCCGTGAACGTCACCGGCTGCCCCACCACCGACGGATCCGGCGAGGACGACACCGACGTACTGGTCGACGCCAGAGTCACCGTCTGCGTGTCAGAGCCCGTCGAACCACCGAAGTTCCCATCCCCACCATAGGTGGCGGTGACGGTGAACGGGCTACCGGTTGTGGACGCGTACGAGTGGGTCGCCGTCGCCGTACCGCCGGCCAGGGTCACCGTCTGGACCGGGCTGCCGTCACCGAAGACGAACGTGACCGACCCCGACGGCGTACCCGCACCCGGAGCGACGGCAGCGACGGTGGCCGTGAACGTCACCGACTGACCCACCACCGACGGATCCGGCGAGGACGACACCGACGTACTGGTCGACGCCTGATTCACCGTCTGCGTGTCGGAGCCGGTCGAACCACTGAAGTTGCCGTCCCCACCGTAGGAGGCCGTCACCGTGAACGGGCTACCGGTCGTGGACGCGTACGAGTGGGTCGCCGTCGCCGTACCGCCGGCCACCGGGGCAGCCACCGACGGCGAACCGTCCCCGAAGTTGAAGGTGACCGTCCCGGACGGGGACCCGGCCCCAGGAGCCACCGGGGCAACCGTCGCCGTGAACGTCACCGGCTGTCCGACCACTGACGGGTCCGGGGAGGACGTGACCGTCGTACTGGTCGCCGCCTGGTTCACCGTCTGCGTGTCGGTGCCGGTCGAACCACTGAAGTTGCTGTCGCCACCGTAGGTGGCGGTGACGGTGTAGGGGCTGCCGGCGGTGCTGGTGTAGGTGTGGGTGACCGTCGCCGTGCCACCGACCAGAGTGCCGCTCTGAGTCGGCGAGCCGTCGCCGAAGTTGAAGGTGACCGACCCCGAGGGCGTCCCCGCACCCGGAGCGACGGCAGCGACGGTGTCCGTGAAGGTCACCTGCTGCCCGACCACCGACGGATCCGGGGAGGACGTGACCGCCGTGCTGGTCGACGCCTGGTTCACCGTCTGCGTGTCGGAACCCGTCGAACCACCGAAGTTCCCGTCCCCACCATAGGTGGCGGTGACGGTGAACGGGCTACCGGCCGTGGACGCGTAGGAGTGGGTGACCGTCGCCGTGCCACCCACCAGAGTGCCGCTCTGGGCCGGTGATCCGTCACCGAAGTTGAAGGTGACCGTGCCCGTCGGCGTGCCCGCCCCCGGAGCCACAGGGGCAACCGTCGCCGTGAACGTCACCGGCTGCCCCACCACCGACGGATCCGGCGAGGACGACACCGACGTACTGGTCGACGCCAGAGTCACCGTCTGCGTGTCAGAGCCCGTCGAACCACCGAAGTTCCCATCCCCACCATAGGAGGCAGTGACGGTGTAGGGGCTGCCGGCGGTGCTGGTGTAGGTGTGGTTGACCGTCGCCGTACCGCCGGCCAGGGTCACCGTCTGGACCGGGCTGCCGTCACCGAAGACGAACGTGACCGACCCCGACGGCGTACCCGCACCCGGAGCGACGGCAGCGACGGTGGCCGTGAACGTCACCGACTGACCCACCACCGACGGATCCGGCGAGGACGACACCGACGTACTGGTCGACGCCTGGTTCACCGTCTGCGTGTCGGAGCCGGTGGAGGCGGTGAAGCTGCTGTTCCCGCCGTAGGCGGCGGTCACGGTGTACGGGCTGCCCGCGGTGGAGGTGTAGGTGTGGTTGACCGTCGCCGTACCGCCCGCCAGGGTCACCCCGAGGAGCGGGCTGCCATCGCCGAAGTCGAACGTGACCGTCCCCGACGGCGTCCCCGCACCCGGAGCCACCGGCGCCACTGTCGCGGTGAACGTCACCGACTGACCCACCACCGACGGATCCGGCGAAGACGACACCGTCGTGGTCGTCGAGGCCTGATTCACCGTCTGCGTGTGCGTCCCTGACGACGGCGAGTAGTTGGCATCCCCGCCATAGACCGCGGTGATCGGGTGTGAGCCGACGCTCAGCGTGCTCGTGTTGACCGTCGCCGTTCCGCCCACCAGCGGAGCCGTCAGCGTCGGCCCCCCGACGATGGTGAAGGTGACCAGGCCCGTCGGCGTCCCCGCGCCCGGAGCCACCGGCGCAACCGTCGCCGTGATCGTCACCTGCTCGCCCGCCACCGAGGGATTCGGCGAGGACGTCACCGTCGTAGTGGTCGCCGCCTGAGTCACGGTTTGCGTGTCGGAGCCGGTGGAGACCTGGAAGTTGGCGTCGCCACTGTAGGTGGCCGTCACCGTGAAGGGGCTGCCGGCCGTGGAGGCGTAGGAGTGGGTGACCGTCGCCGTACCACCCACCAGAGTGCCGCTCTGGGCCGGTGATCCGTCACCGAAGTTGAAGGTGACCGTGCCCGTCGGCGTGCCCGCCCCCGGAGCCACCGGCGCCACCGTCGCCGTGAACGTCACCGACTGACCCACCACCGACGGATCCGGCGAAGACGACACCGTCGTGGTCGTAGCCGCCTGAGTCACCGTCTGCGTGTCGGAGCCCGTCGAACCACTGAAATTGCCGTCCCCGCCGTAGGTGGCCGTCACGGTGAACGGGCTGCCGGTTGTGGTGGTGTAGGTGTGGTTGACCGTCGCGGTACCGCCGGCCAGCGGTGCCGTCACCGACGGCGAACCGTCCCCGAAGTTGAACGTGACCGTCCCGGTCGGCGTGCCCGCACCCGGAGCCACCGGCGCCACCGTCGCCGTGAACGTCACCGACTGACCCACCACCGACGGATCCGGCGAGGACGACACCGTCGTAGTGGTCGACGCCTGGTTCACCGTCTGCGTGTCGGAGCCGGTGGAGGCGGTGAAGTTGCCGTCCCCGCCGTAGGCGGCGGTCACGGTGAACGGGCTGCCGGTCGTTGACGTGTAGGTGTGGGTGACTGTCGCCGTGCCGCCCGCCAGGGTTACCACCTGGGACGGACTGCCGTCACCGAAGCTGACGGTGACGTTCCCCGTGGGCGTGCCGGCACCCGGCGCCACCGGCGCCACCGTCGCCGTGAACGTCACCGACTGACCCACCACCGACGGATCCGGCGAAGAGGTCACCGTCGTGGTCGTGGCCGCCGGGTTGACGGTCTGGGTGTCCGTGCCCGAGGACCCGGCGAAGTTGGCGCTTCCGGTGTAGGTGGCGGTCACCGGGTACGGGCTTCCGGCCGTGGACGCATAGGCGTGCGTCACCGTAGCCGTGCCGCCCACCAGGGTTACCGTCTGGACCGGGCTGCCGTCACCGAAGTTGACGGTGACCGTCCCCGTCGGCGTCCCCGCACCCGGAGCCACCGGCGCCACCGTCGCCGTGAACGTCACCGACTGACCCACCACCGACGGATCCGGCGAGGACGACACCGTCGTGGTCGTCGAGGCCTGGTTCACCGTCTGGGTGTCCGTGCCCGAGGAGCCGGTGAAGTTGGCGTTCCCGTTGTAGGTGGCCGTCACCGTGAACGGGCTGCCGGTCGTGGAGGCATAGGCGTGGTTGGCCGTCGCGGTACCACCGGACAGCGGCACCGTCACCGACGGCGACCCGTCCCCGAAGTTGAAGGTGACCGTGCCCGTCGGAGATCCGGCCCCCGGAGCCACCGGGGCCACCGTCGCCGTGAACGTCACCGACTGACCCACCACCGACGGATCCGGCGAGGACGACACCGTCGTGCTGGTCGACGCCTGGTTCACCGTATGGATGTCGGTGCCGACGGAGGAGTTGAAGTTGCTGCTCCCGCCATAGGTGACGGTGACGGTGTAGGGGCTGCCGGTCGTGGAGGTGTAGGTGTGGTTGACCGTCGCCGTGCCGCCCACCAGGTTCACCACCTGGGACGGACTGCCGTCACCGAAGCTGACGGTGACCGTCCCCGTGGGCGTGCCCGCGCCGGGAGCCACCGGCGCCACCGTCGCGGTGATGGTCACCTGCTGGCCCACCACCGACGGGTTCGGCGAGGAGGTCACGGTCGTGGTCGTGGCCGCGCGGTTGACGGTCTGGGTGTCCGTGCCCGAGGACCCGGCGAAGTTGGCGCTTCCGGTGTAGGTGGCGGTCACCGGGTACGGGCTTCCGGCCGTGGACGCATAGGCGTGCGTCACCGTAGCCGTGCCGCCCACCAGGGTTACCGTCTGGACCGGGCTGCCGTCACCGAAGTTGACGGTGACCGTCCCCGTCGGCGTCCCCGCACCCGGAGCCACCGGCGCCACCGTCGCCGTGAACGTCACCGACTGACCCACCACCGACGGATCCGGCGAGGACGACACCGTCGTGGTCGTCGAGGCCTGGTTCACCGTCTGGGTGTCCGTGCCCGAGGAGCCGGTGAAGTTGGCGTTCCCGTTGTAGGTGGCCGTCACCGTGAACGGGCTGCCGGTCGTGGTGGCATAGGCGTGGGTGGCCGTCGCGGTACCACCGGACACCGGCACCGTCACCGACGGCGACCCGTCCCCGAAGTTGAAGGTGACCGTGCCCGCCGAAGTCCCGGCCCCCGGAGCCACCGGCGCCACCGTCGCCGTGAACGTCACCGACTGACCCACCACCGACGGATCCGGCGAGGACGACACCGACGTGGTCGTGGCCGCGCGGTTGACGGTCTGGGTGTCCGTGCCCGAGGAGCCGACGAAGTTGGTGTCCCCGCTGTAGGTCGCGGTGACCGTGAAGGGGCTGCCGGTTGTGGTGGTGTAGGTGTGGTTGGCCGTCGCGGTGCCGCCGGCCAGCGGGACCGTCACCGACGGCGAACCGTCCCCGAAGTTGAACGTGACCGTGCCCGTGGGCGTGCCGGTCGCCGGAGCCACCGGGGCCACCGTCGCGGTGAAGCTCACCGACTGACCCACCACCGACGGATCCGGCGAGGAGGTCACCGTCGTGGAGGTGGCGCCCTTGCCCTGTACCGTCTGGGTGTCGAGCCCCGTCGACGCCAGGAAGTTGGCATCTCCGCTGTAGACCGCGGTGATCGAGTGGGTGCCGACGCTCAACGTGTTGGTGGTGACCGTCGCCGTTCCCCCCACCAGCGGCGCCGTCAGCGTCGGCCCCCCGGAGATGGTGAAGGTGACCGTACCCGTCGGCGTCCCCGCACCCGGAGCCACCGGCGCCACCGTCGCCGTGATCGTCACCGTCTGACCGAAGGCCGACGGATCCGGCGAGGAGGTCACGGTCGTCGTGGTGGACGCCTTGACGACCGCCTGGACCGTGGAACCCGTCGACGAGGTGAAGTTGGTGTCACCGCTGTAGGTGGCGGTGACCGTGTGGTTCCCGACGGACAGGTTGTTGACCGTCGCTGTGGCGGTGCCGCCCACGAGGGGCACCGTCACGGTCGGCCCGCCGCTTACGGTGAAGGTGACCGTACCCGTCGGGGTTCCCGGCCCGAGCGGGACGACGGTCGCGGTCAGCGTCACCGGCTGACCGAAGGCCGATGCATTCGGCGAGGTGGAGACTAAGGTTACGGTGGCAGCCATGAATCTGCCCTCCCAGGGGTGTACGGGTGGTGGAAGCCGCCTCGCGCGCCCCTGTGACGGGGGCCGCGACCGGCGATGACGCGTGCTGAGCAGCACGAATCGCCGTTCCCCGACTGGGAGATGGGCGGCCCCGGTCGGTATCATCAGTACGCGCCCGACCGGTTCCGCCACGCCAGGGCCACGACGCCCGAATCCCCCGAACAGCGGAGCGCACAAGCCGCGCACGCGGCGCGAAGACCGCCTGCGTCACCGGCGCGCAACGACCGCTGTGCGCTGCGCAGTCGCACGGAGGAGAGGAACGCGCCGGTCGAGGAGTCGCCTCGGCCGGCTCATGAATCGCACCTTCCACAGACCCCGCACCGGCGCATCGGCGCCGCCGATGCTCAGTCCGCCGCGTACTTCTCCCGCAGCTCCACCTTCCGCACCTTCCCGGACACGGTCATCGGGAAGGAGTCCAGGATCTGCAGCCGGGTCGGGATCTTGTAGTGCGCCAACTGGCCCTCGCAGAAGGCCCGCAGCTCCTGAAGGGTCAGCGGGTCGTCCGCGTCCCGTGGGATGACGCAGGCGACGACCTCCTCGCCGTACTTCTGGTGCGGCACGCCGACGACCTGGACGTCCCGGATCTTCGGGTGGGCGTAGAGGAACTCCTCGACCTCGCGCGGATAGATGTTCTCGCCACCCCGGATGATCATGTCCTTGATGCGGCCGACGATCTCGACGTACCCGTCCTCGCGCATCACCGCGAGGTCCCCGGTGTGCATCCAGCGCCCCGCGTCGACGGCCTCGGCGGTCTTCTCGGGCTCGTTCCAGTAGCCGAGCATCACGCTGTAGCCGCGGGTGCACAGCTCGCCCGCCGCGCCACGCGGCTGTGTCACACCGGTCGCCGGGTCGACGACCTTGACCTCGATGTGCGGCAGGGCGCGGCCGACCGTGCCGGTGCGGTGTTCGAGGTCGTCGTCCCGCCGCGTCTGCAGGGAGACCGGCGACGTCTCGGTCATGCCGTAGCAGATGGAGACCTCCTCCATGTGCATCTCGGCGACCACCCGCTTCATCACCTCCACCGGACAGGGCGAGCCCGCCATGATGCCGGTACGGAGGGTGGACAGGTCGTAGGCCCCGAAGTCGGGCAGGTTCAGCTCCGCGATGAACATCGTCGGCACGCCGTACAGCGACGTGCAGCGCTCCTGCTGCACGGCCTCCAGTGTGGCCCTCGGCTCGAAGGAGGGCGCCGGGATCACCATGCAGGCGCCGTGCGAGGTCGCGGCGAGGTTGCCCATGACCATGCCGAAGCAGTGGTAGTACGGGACGGGGATGCAGATGCGGTCCTGCTCGGTGTAGCCGACCGTACGGCCCACCCAGTAGCCGTTGTTGAGGATGTTGTGGTGGGAGAGCGTGGCGCCCTTCGGGAAGCCCGTCGTCCCCGAGGTGTACTGGATGTTGACCGCGTCGTCGCAACTCAGCTCCGCCTGCGCGGCCCGCAGCCGCTCGGCCGGCACCTCGGCCGCGCCCGCCGTCAGCTCGTCCCAGGACGGGTCCCCGATGTAGACGGTGGCCCGCAACTCGGGGCACCTGCCGCGGACCTGGTCGACCAGGGCCCGGTAGTCGCTGCTCTTGTGCGTGAGGGAGGCGACGAGGAGGCAGACGCCGGACTGCTTGAGAACGTACTCCAACTCGTGGGCGCGGTAGGCCGGGTTGATGTTCACCATGACGGCACCGACGCGGGCGGTGGCGTACTGCACGAGGACCCACTCGGGGCAGTTGACCGCCCAGATCCCCACCCGGTCGCCCTTGGCCACGCCCCGGGCGAGCAGCCCGCGCGCCACCTCGTCGACCGCGGACCCCAGTTGGGCGTACGTCCAGCGGCGTCCGGAGGGCACGTCGACCAGCGCCTCACGGTCCGGGAAGGCGGCGATCGCGCGGTCGAGGTTGGCCCCGATGGTGTCGCCCAGCAGAGGGGTCGCGCTGGTTCCGTGACTGTAGGACGGTTCGCTCACCGGAAGTCCTCCTCGCGGTACTCGTCGCCGGAGCCCGCGGCCGTGGCCTCGCGCAGCTCGATCCGGCGGATCTTGCCGGAGACGGTCTTCGGCAGCTCGCCGAACTCCAGACGGCGGATGCGCTTGTAGGGGGCGAGGACCTCACGGGAGTGCTCGAAGAGCACCTTCGCGGTGTCGGGGCCGGGCTGCCAGCCCTCCGCCAGCACGACGTACGCCTTGGGCACGGCCAGGCGCAGCTCGTCCGGCGCGGGCACCACGGCCGCCTCGGCCACCGCCTCGTGCTCCAGCAGGGCGCTCTCCAGCTCGAAGGGGCTGATCTTGTAGTCGGAGGCCTTGAAGACGTCGTCACTTCGCCCGATGTAGGTCAGATATCCCTCTTCGTCCCTCGAGGCGACGTCTCCCGTCCGGTAGTAGCCGCCCGCCATCGCCTCCGCGGTGCGGTCCGCGTCGCCGTGGTAGCCGGTCATCAGACCGACCGGCCGGACCGACAGGTCGAGCGCGATCTCGCCCTCGGCGGCGCCGGGGGCTCCCGTCACCGGGTCGAGCAGCTCGACCCGGTAGCCGGGACTCGGCCGCCCCATCGAGCCGGTCTTCAGCCGCTGGCCGGGGCTGTTGGAGACCTGGACGGCGGTCTCGGTCTGCCCGAAACCGTCGCGGATGGTCACCCCCCAGGCCCTGCGCACCTGTTCGATGACCTCCGGGTTCAGCGGCTCACCGGCGGCGACGACCTCCCGGGGCGGGGTGCGCAGCTGGGTCAGGTCGGCCTGGATGAGCATGCGCCACACGGTCGGCGGGGCACAGAAGGTGGTGACGCCCGCGCGGTCCATCTCGGCCATCAGCCGGGCCGGGTCGAATCGCGTGTAGTTGTGGATGAAGACGGTCGCCTCCGCGTTCCACGGGGCGAACAGGTTCGACCAGGCGTGCTTGGCCCAGCCGGGCGAGGAGATGTTCAGGTGCACGTCCCCGGGTTCGAGTCCGATCCAGTACATGGTGGCCAGGTGCCCGATGGGATAGGAGGTGTGGGTGTGCTCCACCAGCTTGGGGCGGGCGGTGGTACCGGAGGTGAAGTACAGCATCAGCGGGTCGTCGGCAAGGGTGGGGCCGTCCGGGACGAAATCGGCCGGGGCGGCGTACGCGTCCTCGTACGGCTCCCAGCCCGGCACCGGCAGGGCACCGACGGAGATACGGCTGTAGGTGCCGGGCACATCCTCGAACTTGGCGGTGTCCTCGGCCCGCACGATGACATGCCTGACCCGGCCGCGCTCGACCCGGTCGCGCAGGTCGGCGGGGCCGAGCAGCGGTGTGGCGGGGATGACGACGGCGCGCAGCTTCATCGCCGCCAGGGCCGTCTCCCACAGCTCCGCCTGGTTGCCGAGCATGACGAGGATGCGGTCCTCGGCGCCCACACCGCGGTCGCGCAGCCAGTTCGCGACACGGTTGGAGCGGTCGGCCGTCTCGGCGAAGGACAGCCGGGTCTCGGTGCCGTCCTCGTCGACGATGTGCAGGGCGGTGCGGTCGTTCCCGTCCGCGACGACGTCGAACCAGTCCAGCGCCCAGTTGAAGTGCTCGGGGCGCGGCCAGTCGAAGCCCGCGTAGGCCGTGGCGTAGTCCTCGCGGTGCGCCAGCAGGAAGTCCCGCGCCCTGCGGAAGAGCTCCGTCGCGGTCGTCATCTGTCCTCCTCGGTTCCGGACCATTGCCGGGCGGCTCACTGACATCGTGTAATCCGTGATGCGGGTCTCACTACCCCCGAACGGGGGTGTCGCCCGCAGGTGACCGCGACGAAGGGCGATCAGGTGGCAGCAGACGCTTCCGGGGCGGTGGAGATCAGGGGTGCGCTGGTACGGCTGCGGCGCACGACGGGGCTCCCGGTCGCCTTCGGCGGCCTGGTCGAGGACGGCCGGCCGCAGGTACGCATCAGCGAACTGACCGGCACCACCACGCTCGCGCTCAGCGCGCTCGCGGTGACCTCCGGCAACGGTCTGGGCGGCAAGGCGGTGGCCCTGGCCCGCCCGTGCGCGGTGACGGACTACTCCCTGTCCCGGCGGATCAGCCACGAGTACGACGCGGCGGTCGCCGCAGAGGGGTTGCGCTCGGTGCTGGCGGTGCCGGTCGTGGTGCGCCGCCGGGTGCGCGGAGTGCTGTACGGGGCGTTGCGCACCGCCCAGCCGCTGGGCGACCGCACGCTGAGCGAGGCGGTGGCGGCGGCCCGGGACGTGGAGCAGGCGCTGGTGGTGCGCGAGGAGGCGCGGGGTCTGCTGGCGGCCTCCCGCCCGGACCCCGCCGCGCGGGAGGCGCAGGCCGGTGCCGCGTGGGAACAGGTCCGCGAGGCGCATGCGGCACTGCGTGCCCTGGCCCCCCGCATCCCGGACCCCGGGCTGCGGGCGGAGCTGCTGGCCGCCTGCGGCCTGCTGACCGCGGCCGCGCCGGTGGAGGCGGTCGGCCTGGCTCCCCGGGAGGTGGATGTGCTGGCGTGCGTGGCGGCGGGCGCGACCAACGCGGCGACGGCCGTGCGGCTGGGTCTGAGCCCGGAGACCGTCAAGGGCTACCTGCGCTCGGCCATGCGCAAACTGGGAGCCCACACCCGGGGAGAGGCGGTGGCCTCGGCACGCCGGGCAGGAGTACTGCCGTAGGCGGACGGCCTGCTGCCGCGGGCGGCGTGGCCGAGGATGCACGGGGCCCGGCCTGCGGGCACGGGCGGCGTGGCCGAGGATGCACGAGGCCCGGCCTGCGGGCACGGGCGGCGCGGCCGAGGATGCACGAGGCCCGGCCTGCGGGCACGGGCGGCGCGGTCCGGGGCGGCCCGGGCGGGGCGGGCGGGTAGTACCGTCGTGGGGGCGGGTTCGGCGCGCGTCGCCCGCCGGCACGGTCGGTGAACGTCGAGGAGGGCCGGGGAGTGTGCCTCACGTGAGCGTTCTATTCAATCGGCGGCGCATTGAATTCACCGATGCCGCTCCTGCTGTTATTTGCCTCACCGTCCCGGCAGTCCGAAATTCAAGGACACGTTGCCTAGAATTTGGTCCGGACACGACATGGGAGGGGAGCGGTGACCGTGCGACGGGACTTCCAGGGCCCTGCGAGCTGCCGCTCCGAACTGGTCATCGGGCGGGAGGAACCGTCCGCGGCGGCGCGTGAGCAGCTCACCCGGGGCGGCAGTGTGCTGCTGCACGGCCCCGCCGGAATAGGAAAGTCGACCGTGCTGCGGGCATTGGCCGCGGAATACGGCCCCGCGGCCCGCACCGTGTTGCGCTGCTCCGCCACGGAGTCCGAATCGCACCTGCCCTTCCTGGCCCTCGCCGACCTGCTCGGCCTGGTCCTGGAGGAGGTGTCCGGCAAGCTGCCCGGCGCCCAGCGCACCGCGCTGGAATCGGCCATCACCGGCCGGGGCGAGTCCACTCTCCAGCGGGACGGCCTCGCTCTGCGCCTGGCCGTGCTGTCCGCGCTGCGCGCACTCGCCGCCGAAGGACCGGTCCTGATCGTCGCCGACGACCTGCAGTGGCTGGACCCGGCCAGCGCGGAGCTGCTCGGCTTCGCCGCCCGCCGCCTGGGCGACACTCCGGTGCGGTTCCTGTGCGCCGTGCGCACCGAGACCCAGGAGGAGTACGACCGCACGCTGCGTGCCTGCCCGCCCGACACCGTCGCCGTCCGCCTCGGCCCGCTCTCCCGCACCCAGGTGTCCGCCCTGCTCGACCACCGCGGCTACCCAGGCCTGTCCCGCTCCACGATCCGCGACATCCACCGCACCAGCGGCGGCAACCCCCTGTTCGCCCTCGAGTTGGGCCGGGCCCTGGCCGAGAGCCCGACCCCGCCACGGCCGGGCGAGCCGCTGCCGGTGCCGACCTCGCTGCGCGCCCTGGTGCTGAGCCGGCTGGAGATGCTCCCGGTCGAGGCCCGCCGCACCCTGCTCGTGGCCAGCGCCGGCGCCCGCCCCACTCCGGCGCTGCTGCACGCGGCCGGCCGGGAGAACGCCGAGGCCGAGTGCGCCCGGGCCGCCGAACTGGGGCTGCTGGCGACGGAGCCGGAGGGGCCGGCGGTACGGTTCGCGCACCCGCTGATCTCGGCCGCCCTGTACGCGTCGGCGCCCGCCCAGGAGCGCCGCGCCGCCCACGCCGCGCTGTCCACCGCCGCCTCCGATCCGATCGAGCGGGCCCGGCACCTGGCCCTGGCCACCACCGGCACCGACCCGGAGGTGGCCGCCCGGCTCGCCGGGGCCGCCGCGCTGGCCCGGGACCGCGGGGCCCCGTCGGTGGCCGCGTCGCTCGGGCTGCTCGCGGCCCGGCACACCCCGGCCGGCAGCGAACCGGGACCGGACGGACGGCGGTTGCAGGCCGCGGAGGACGCCATCACCGCCGGCGAGGTGGACCTGGCCCGGGACATCGCCCGCGAGGTGCTGACCCGGGCGAGCGTGCCGGCCGAACGGGTGCGGGCCTGGATGGTGGTGATCGAGGCGGCCGGGCAGGCCCTGGGGGATGTCGACGCCGTCTTCCCGCAGGCGCTGGCGGACGCGGGCGACGACCCGCGGCTGCTCGCCCTGGTCCACTACCAGCTGGCCTGGCGCGGGCTGGTCGTCGCGGGCGACTTCGCCGAGGCCCGGCAGGAGGCCGCCCATGCGGCGGAGCTGGCCGCGCGCGGCCGCGACCGGCGCACCGAGCTGATGGCGCTCGCCTTCCAGGCCTCGACCGAGACCCTGATGGGGCACCCCGACGCCCCCGCCACCATCAAGCGTGCGCTGAAGGAGCCTCAGGACCCGTATGTGGCGTGCCACCACAATGGCGTCGGCTCGGCCCGCTACCGCTGGCTGCTGATGAGCGACCAGCTCACCGAGGCGCAGGCCACCATCACCGCGCTGCTGCGCGAGGTGCGGCGGCGCGGCATGGTCGAGAGCGAAGTGCACTTCCTGCGCTTCCTGGCCGAGACCGAGCTGCGCTCCGGGCACTGCGGCCGGGCGCTCGACCTGGCCCGCGAGAGTCTGCGCCTGGCCCGGGACACCGGCATCGGCGAGGGCGCCTCCGCCATGCTCACCTCCCTCGCCGAAGCCTCGGGCGGGGACACCGAGCGGGCGCTGGCGCTGGCCCGCGAGGCGGTGGGACACGCCGAGGAGGACGGCGACCAGATGTACCTGTCCCGGGCCCTGGCCGCCCTGGGGTACGCCCAGTTGGTGGCCGGGGACGCCCAGGCCGCGGTCGGGGCGCTGCGCCGGGTGCGGGAGCTGGAGCTGGCGCTCGGCATCACCGACCCGGCCCGGGGTCGCTGGGCGGGTGATCTCGCGGAGGCCCTGGTGCAGATCGGGGAGCCCACCGAGGCTCAGGGCGTCATCGACGTGGCGCGCGAGCACGCGCTGCGGCTGGGCCGCGAGAGCGTGCTGGCCGTGCTGGACCGGTCCGAGGCGCTCGTGCGGGCGGCCCGCGGCGACCAGGAGGCCGCCGTCGCCCAGCTGACGTCCGTCCAGGACCGGTTGGCCAAGCTGGGACACGGCCTCGAGGAGGCGCGCGCCGCCTTCGCGCTGACCCGGCTGCGCACCGGACGGCCGGGACCGACGTCGTACGACGAGGCCACACGCCTGTTCCGGCGCTGCCGCGCACTGCCGTGGCTGCGCCGGGTGGACGCGGCCGCCGTCGCCCGTCCGGCCGAGCCGGAGGTGCTGCCGGCGGCACTGGACGGACTCGCCGCGATGGAACGTCAGGTCGCCGCGCTCGTGATGGAGGGCGCGACCAACCGGGAGATCGCCGCGCGGCTGTTCATCAGCGTCAAGACGGTGGAGGCGACCCTGACCCGGGTCTACCGCAAACTGGGGATCCGTTCGCGGGTGGACATCGTCCGATTGGCGGCAGGCCGACGCGCGAAGTGAGGGCGGCGCGGGTTAACTGCCTGCGTGGGTTCCGTGCGGGACGCCGTCACGGACACGGTGCACCGAGGGACGACCGAGGGTTTTCCCTGCCCAACTCCCTTAGGGGGTTCCCTCATTGGTGCAGGGTGTGCCGGGTCCTAGCGTAAGGGGCGTGCCGCTCGCTCGGGCACACGGGGGTCTGCAGGAAGGACCAGGACTCCCGCGCACCACCCACCCGCGCGATCCCCCACCGGCAACCCCTTGAGGAGACTCATGTTCGGGCTCACCCGCGCAAGACGGACCGCCGCCGCGGTCGCGGTCGGCGCCGCCGCTGCGACCGCGCTGCTCACCGCTCCCGCCGCGGTCGCCGCCCCCCAGCCGATCGTGGGCGGCACGACGACCACGACGTCCGCGTACCCGTTCGTCATGCAGATCACGGACGCGTCCGGCAACCAGTTCTGCGGCGGCACCCTGGTGGCCGCCAAGAAGGTGGTCACCGCCGCGCACTGCATGGTCGGCGAGTCCACCGGCAGCGTACGCGTGGTGGGCGGGCGTACCTACCTGAACGGCACCAACGGCACCGTCAGCAAGGTCAGCAAGATCTGGATCAACCCGGACTACACGGACGCCACCAGCGGTGACGACGTGGCCGTGCTCACCCTGTCGACGTCGATGCCGTACACCACGGCGAAGTACGTCTCCTCCTCCGACACAGGCGTGTACGCGGCCGGCACCACGGCCCGCATCCTCGGCTGGGGCACCACCTCCGAGAGCGGCAGTTCCTCCAACCAGCTGCGGACCGCGACCGTGCCGATCGTGTCCGACTCCAGCTGCAAGAGCTCCTACGGCTCCGACTTCGTCGCGAGCGACATGGTTTGCGCCGGATACTCCTCCGGCGGCGTAGACACCTGCCAGGGCGACAGCGGCGGTCCCCTGATCATCGGGGGCGTCCTGGCAGGGATCACTTCCTGGGGCAACGGCTGTGCGCAGGCGGGTTACCCGGGTGTCTACACCCGGCTGACCACCTTCTCCAGCCTGGTGACCGCGCAGGTCACCTCCTGACCCGGGGAAGGACTGCCTGAGCCACCACTCAGGCGCGTACCAGGGGGCGTTGCGAGCCACCACGAGCAGCCCGCAACGCCCCCTTTCCATGCGGTGCCCACCCCCGTCGGGCGCCGTCCGCTCCCGGCTACCTGTCGGCGGTGAGCCTGCCGGCCGCGCCCCAGCTGTCGGCCGGGACCTCGTGGATCCACACCTGCACGGTCTCGGCGGGGACGTGGTACGCGTCGACGAAGGCATCGGTGATGCGCTTGACGAGGTCGCGCTTGAGCTCGGTGTCGCGCGGGCCCTGCTGGACGGTGACGATCGGCATGACGGAACTCCCTTGAGTCGGGCGGTGTTTGCCGCCGCTGCTGTGATGCGGGTCCAGTCCATCGCCTGCGCGGCCGGCGACCAAGAGGCAGCCCGCGACCGCAGCGATCAGCTTTCCTGATCGCCGCAGGCCAGCAGCAGGGTGTCCAGGTGCGGGGGTGGAGTCGTGGCGTGCACGGCGAGCCCGGTCGGCAGGGCCAGGCCGGGCGCGCGGAACGGCACGAAGGCCACCCGGGGGCTGTGCAGCACGCGTGCGTGTGCGGCGTACACCACGGTCCACAGCGGGCGCGTTCCGATGGTGGCGAGCGTGTCCTGCAGCGAGCCGCTCACCGGTCCCGGCGGCGGCTCGAAGCCGGCCCGGTGGCAGGCGCCGACGACCAGGTCGACGAGGGCGGGGTTGTTCCGGCGCTGGGTGAGGGTCAGAGGGAGCCCGGCCAGCTCGGCGAGGTCGATCTCCGGCCGCGCGGCGAGCGGGTGACCGGCCGGGAGCGCGGCGACCAGCGGATCGGACCACAGGGGCAGCACCCGTACGCCGGGCGGGGGCTCGGCGCCCCGGACGAAGGCGGCGTTCAGCTGCCCGGCCGCGACCCGGTCCAGACGTTCGGCGACCGGCAGCGAGAACAGCTCGACGGGGACGTCCGGGGCACGCTCGGCGAACGCCGCGAGCACCCGGTCCAGGTGCGCACCGAGCCCGGTGCTCGTGCCGATCCGCAGGCCGGGCGGCGGGGCGACGGCCGCGCGCGCCCGGTCGGCGGCCGCGAGCACCGCACGCGCCTCGGGCAGCAGCCGCTCCCCCGCCCCCGTCAGCCGCACGCGGCGCGGCGAGCGGTCGAACAGCTCGGCGCCCAACTCCCGCTCCAGCCGCTGTATCTGCTGACTCACCGCCGACTGCACGATGTGCAGCCGCTCGGCGGCCCGCCCGAAGTGCAGCTCCTCGGCGACGGTGACGAAGTAGGTGAGCTGCCGCAGTTCCATGCGCCCGACTCTAGTGCCCCGGCAGGCAACGTTCGCCCGTCAAGGAGTGACGTCCGGTGCGTGCTCTCGGCGTGCCGGCCGGAAGTCCTCGTACTGGACGTACT
>NZ_JBEYZY010000050.1:0-18138 GCF_040646295.1 Streptomyces sp. NPDC046197
TGACCACAGAGCTCAAACGGCTCCGGTGTGGGCAGTGCTCACCTGCTGGCGGCCACGGCACCGAGTCTCTACGACCCGGCAGCTCCCATTAGGTGCGGGGAGAAGTTGTCGAGCACGATGGCGATGCGGATCTCGGGCGGGTGGAGGCTGCGCAAGTAGCGGCAGAACTCCAAGAACCTGGTCCGGTTCTTCTTCGGCTTGATGTGGCCGTAGAGCTTGTCCCGGGCCAGGTCGTAGGCGGCGAACAGGTGGCGGACCCCGTGCGGGCGGGTGTAGGTCGCCCGCCTGCGGGGCCGGGGTGCCCGGTCGGGGTCCTTGTGCCGTCCGCCGCGCTGGGCCCATTGCCGCCCGGGGCGGGGCTGGAGGTTGAGCGGGCCGAACTCGTCGAGGCATAAGACGACGTCGGGTTCGTCGTCCTCGGGTATGACCTCGCCGTCGGCGATCGCGTAGAGGTGCTCGACGCGGGCCTTCTTGGTCGCGTAGTCGGGGTCGCGTGAGCTCTTCCAGGTCTTCACGCGTTGAAACGAGACGCCCTCCTCGCGGAGCAGGGCTCGAAGGCCCTCGTGGCTGATGTCGTCGACCACCCCCTCGGCGACCAGGAAGTCGGCCAGCTTGGCCAGACTCCAGGTCGAGAACGGCAGGCCGTGCTCGGCCGGCTTGGACTTGGCGATCTTCTTGATCTCCCGGCGTTCGGGGAGGCTGAAGGTCTTGGGCCGACCGCCCTTGTACTTCGGATAGAGCGAGTCGAACCCGTCCGCGTTGAAGTTGTGGATCACATCTCTGACCCGGTCGTCGCTGGTGAACGTCACCTCAGCGATCTTCGTCACCGACATGCCCTGCGCGGACAACAGCACCATCTGGGCCCGCCGCCAGGTCACCACCGAACCGGTACCTCTACGGACGATCCGAAGCAACCGCCTGCCCTCGTCGTCATCGATCTCCCGCACGCGCACGCGTTCAGCCACGCGATCATTCTGGCCGTCCGGTGCCGCCCAGCGCAGCAATCAACTGACACTTCGCCGCAGGGCGAACGTTGCCTGATGCGGCACTAGCAGTGCGTGGACGGTGGCGTGAGTGGTGCGGGTGTGGTCGGCGAAACGATGGCCGGTCGGCCATGGCGAGCCGGACGCCTCTTCCTCACGCGCTTGTTGTGGCTCGGGCTCAGGCGCCTGGGGCACCAGGACGTGCAGGCAGCGGCGGTGTTGTGCGACGGTTCGTTCGGCGGCCTCGCTCAGGTTGTGCCACAAGTGCCAACGGTCCGCGACCTGGACGGCCTGCGGCGCTCCGGCGGCGGCGCCTTCCGCGTAGAACGGGGCGCGGTCGCGGCAGATGACTTCGACACCGGGCCGCTGGGCCAGCCACGCGCCCAGCGTTGATGCCTCCCGATCGGGCAGCAGGTCGATGGGCCGCCGGGTTTCGATGTCGATGAGGACGGTGCCGTAGTGGCGGCCCTTGCGGGTGGCGTATTCATCGACCCCGACCACCCGCGGCGCGGGCACTACCGGCTCAGGAAGGGCGTCGACCAAGCGCAAAACCGTGCTGCGGCTGACGGTCACTCCGAAGATGCGCGCCAGGCGGGCGCCGGCCCGGCCGGCCAGGGCAAGGCCGACCGCGGCCAGGGCGGCACGCAGGCGCTCAGTTCGCTGGCCGTGCCTGCGGGTCAGGCCGGGTATCTGCTCGACGAAGGTGCGTCGCGCGCACACCGTGTCCTCGCAGGCGAACCGGCGAACTCGTAACTGGAGTACGACGCTTCGTCCGGCGCTTGGGACATCAGCGGGAAACCGCAGGTAGGACCCGTGAACCCGACTGGACCATGTCCCGCAGCCCGGGCAAACGGCGCCCGCCGCAGTGCACTGCGCGTCGACACGTACTGTCTCGATGTTCACGTCCACCGACAGCACCGCGACGTCCGCGATCGACGGGAACAACAGCTCCTCCAGCCGGAGCACGACCTCTTCCACGCCCCCGAACTGTCGACCCAACCGGCTTGACCACGGCCCATTTTCAGGCGACTTCGGGTAGTCCTCGCGACCCGTGTCGTTACTTAGAGTAGCCGGGTCACAGAAGTTGAGCCAGAACCCGAGAACAGGCAGCATCAGTACATGAGATTGGGCGGCGTCGGCGGCGCGTCGTGTTCGATGTTCATGAGAAACGACACCGCCCCCAGCGCGCCCCGCCGTCGCAGGGCCTCGCCTCAGGAAGCCGCGATGAGGCCCCAGCCTCTGCGTAGTGTTCCGGCTCCTTGGCATCCGGCCAGGGAGCCGGCGCAGGAAACCGTTTGGCGGACCACCGCGACCACTGCTACGTTTCCGGAGGCCGTGCGAGAGAACGAGGAGGTGGTACCCGTGAACGTATCGACATGGGTGCTCTCCTCCGGGGTCACGGTCGGGCGATAGGTCGTCGTCAGGGAGCGCCGTTCCAGTGCACTCCCGAAAGGCACGACCATGCACTTCACTTCTGAACAGCGACTTGACGACGGCGTCCTCGAGCGCGAATTCACCCTCGGCGAGATTCCCGGCATCGTGTGGACGCCCGCGTCCGCATCCGCACCGGTCCCGCTGATTCTGCTCGGCCCCCCGCCGCTCGGACTGCGCAAGGTTTACCCCCGACTGGTGGCGCGGGCCCGGCACGCCGCGGCGGATGGCTTCGCCACGGCTACCATCGAGCTCCCCGGCAGCGGCGACCGGCCCCGTTGGGCCGCCGCCGAGCAGGCCCTCGCCGACCTGCGCCGGGCGATGGAGGCCAGCAAGCCGGTCACCGACGAGATCATCGACGCCCTCATCCTCCCGCTCGTCGACAAGTCGGTCCCGGAATGGCGGGCCGCCCTGGACGCCCTCCTTGCGCTGCCCGAGATCGGCGGCCCGGTCGGCTACTCGGGAGGAGTGATCTCCATCGGCATCCGGCTCGCGGTGGTCGAGCCGCGCATCGTGGCCGCCGGTCTCTTCGCCGGGAGTTTCGTGCCTCGCACCATGTTCGAGGAGGCCCGCCAAGTTACCATTCCGCTGCACGTTCTGCTGCAGTGGGACGACGAAGGGAACGACCGGCAGGCGGCCCTGGACCTGTTCGACGCCTTCGGCTCCAAGGAGAAGACGCTGAACGCCAACATGGGCGGGCACACCGGCGTCCCGCAGTCCGCGGGGGACGCCGCGGCCCAGTTCTTCGCCCGGCACCTGAAGTGAGGCCGGGCCGTCAGGCCACCAGTCGACGGTAAGCCGTGTTGGCCAGGATGTCCCTCGTAGAGGGCACGTCCCGGCGCTCCTCTGCTGTTCATGCCGCAGGCCCCTGCCAACTCGGCAGGGGCCTGCGCTGCCCGAAGCCGTGAACTGTTCGAATTTTTGGAGTGCTTCGGGTGCTGCCCAATCTCGTGTCCAGGTGCTGTCGGCTCTCGTGGACAAAGCCACTCAACCTTGGTGCGGGAAATGCACCCACCGTTCGCCACGTGCTCGCAGGTTCCGTCGGTAGCCCGCCTTCACACAGGGGGTGCAGTCCCCCGTCGACTACTGGATCGGACGGTTGACCGCCCTCTGCCTCGACGAACACGGCGGGAACGTCACCGCCCTGCTGCAAGCTGCCGCGTGCTGGCTGGATGCGGGGTTCGAGGATGGTCTGACCGCGCGCAGGGAGCCATGGAGCACCCTTGCCACCGCCCCTTGGCTTGGCGGCACGACTGGCTGAGTCGGCCAGGACCGTTTCCGGCGGCACTGGGGCGGTCGAGGGGCAGGCGCCGGAGACGTTCAGCGTGGGGTCGAGCTTTATGGGCGCATTTACGCAGGCTGCAGCGCAGGGCCCGCGCCTTGGCGCACAGCGGGGGTGTGCCAAGGCGCGGGCCCTCGTGGGCAGACGGTGTCAGTCGGTCGGCATGGGCACGTCGATGTAGTCCCGGCTCACCGCCCCACTGGCCCTTGTGCGCGCCGTAGTAGGGCTTCACGTAGCCCCAGTTGCCCTTGTAGCAGGCCCAGTAGATGCCCTGCCCGTTGTTGAGCAGTCCGAGGCTGGTGTAGCCCTTGCCGGGCCCGGTGCGGAAGTTGACGGTGGCGGTGACCTGGGTGTCGAGCCGGACCTGCCTGGTGCACGCGTTGGAGCCCGTCGCCGCGCTCGCCGGCGAGGCCGCGGCGAGCGACAGCCCGAGAACCGAGGAGGCGGCCACGGCCGTGGCTACTGCCACGCTCCGGACCCGGCGCGCGGGTGCGGTACGGCGGAGTACGGACGGAAACGGCACGGCAATCTCCCCGTTTGATCGGTGGTGGTGCAGGGAGCCTGCAAGCGAGCAGCAGCCCACAGCCGGTGTGGCGCCCGGGTGTGCCAGGGCCCGACATGGTGATCGTGGCTGCCGTTCCGTGAGGTGGGAACGCTGCCTTGCGGTCCGCTCCCCCTCACACGGCGGCCGGTGCGGCCGCAGGTGTGGTGGGGGCCGAGAGCAGCAGCGCGCACAGGGCGGCGGCCGTCAGCGGGACGGCGAAGTAGCCGCCGAGCGGTCCGGCCAGGGCGGTGCCGCCGGCCAAGCCCAGGCGGATCGCGCTGGACGTCCAGCCGACCGCCTCGGTCGACGTGCCCGGTGGGGCGGCCGAGGTGACGGTCAGGCCGGCCACCGTCAGCAGGGCGACGAACAAGGCGCCCGGAAGCATCGCCAGGGCGAGGACTGCCGGGGCCGGGAGCGGTGCGAGCAGGGGGAGCCAGCAGGCCGCGAACACCGTGCCCAGCAGCAGGAGATGACACGGCCGGGGGGCGGTGGTGGGCTGGAAGCGGGCGAACAGGACGCCGCCGAGCAGCCCGGCGGCGGAGAACATCGCGGGCAGCGCGCCCGCCAGCCAGGACGCGTTCCGAGACGTGCTGCGCCACCCATATTGCAGCCGCTTGCTGATCGCGTCAGTGACCGGCCGCATGCCATGGCTGAGGCCCCGCGAGGCGGACCGGCGAGGGGAAATGCCGCGCCACAGGCCCTGGGTGGAGGAGTCCAGGGTGTAGGCGGTGCGCACGTGCGCGGCGTCGGGCAGCACGGCGTGCCACAGCGATCGGAGCCCGCCCTCCAGCGGCGGGCACCCGGCTCCGGCCAGGGCGACGCACACGGCGGTGAGCGGCAAGTGGGAGGTACCCACCAGGGCCACAGTGCCCAGAGCCTCTGCCGCCCCGCCACGGCGATGGCGGCAACGTCGAGGGCACCGGCCGTGGCGCCGAGGAAGACCAGGGAGGTCAGCAGGAGCCGCATGCCGGGCGGGCACAGCACGCCGAGCCGGTCCCGGCGGCGTGGCACGGCGCGCCAGGTGCGGGCGGGACGGGCGGTGGCGAAGGCGACGGAGCCGGCCACGGTGACGGCGGCCGCCAGAGCGAGGGCCGCGGCCGGGGAGAGCCAGGTGGCCATCGCGATGGCCAGAGCGGGGCCGGTGACGTAGACAGCGCTACTCGCCCCCGTCAGCTCCACTCCCGCGGCTGCGGTCGCAGTGCCCGCCACCCACGTGGCCGGTGCCCCGAACGTGCGCCGGGATCTCCCCCAGCCGCCTCCGGCCGAGGTCGTCCGCAAGGAACTCAGTGAACTCACCGTCGCCGCCCCACATCCGATGACCGGCTACTCCCGCGCGAAGTTCCCGCACTGGATCACTCAATACGGCACCTGCGACACCCGTGAGGTCGTCCTCGCCCGCGACGGCCAGGACGTCGTCCAAGACGAGAAGTGCCGCGCCGCCTCCGGCGTCTGGTACAGCGCCTACGACGGGAAGGTCTCCACAAGGCCGTCCACCGAGGTCGACATCGACCACGTCGTCCCCCTGGCCAACGGATGGCGCTCCGGTGCGGATGAGTGGACCACCGCCAAGCGGCCAGTTCGCCAACGACCTCACCAATCCGCAGCTGATCGCTGTGTCGGCGAGTTCGAACCGGCAGAAGGGCGACCAGTCCCCCGACCAATGGGCGCCGCCGCTGCGCTCCTACTGGTGCACGTACGCGCGTGCCTGGACCCACGTGAAGTACGTGTACGAGCTGAACATCACCGAGGCGGAGAGGAACAAGCTGGACGAGATGCTGGACACCTGCCCCGCATGAACACCAGCCCGGACACCAACGCCTACACCGACAGCGTCACTGCCGGGCCCGGCGGGGCGATGACCGACGACGTCGGCGTCATCACCGGTGACCTCACCGTCCGCACCACCCTCGCCGGCGACGGGCGCAGCGCGCACGTCGCCGTGCAGTACACCGGCGCCGAGGAGTGGTACACCCTCACCGGCAGCCCCGCCCCCATCCCTAGAGGGGGCCTGGCGGCCTACCACCGGGACCTCCTCGGGCGTATCCGGCGGGGCCAGGGCGCTACAGCCACCTGAACCGCCTCCTTCGCGCAGTGGCTTCGAAGAAGCGCGCACTCCCGACCGCAGTGCTCGACGGCCTGCCAGTCAGGCGGTGACCCGCCCGGACGAGGTATTCCTGCCCGCCTTCGCCGCTCCGGGCGAAAAGTGGACGGCGGCGGGTACGCTGCGCCGAAGTGCGCCATAGTGACGGCATGGATCAGGACGCTCTGGCAACCGCTGTGGCTGCCTTCAACCGTGCCTCATATGCCCAGGAGTTGGCGGAGGCCGAGGAGCAGCGGCAGCGAATATTTCGTGAGTTTCCTCTGGAGAGTTGGCCGGAGTTGCCGCTTGAGCGGTATGCGTTGGGGTTCGCCGACCGTCAGAAGCGGGGTGCGCCCTTCTGTGCTCGGATGGAGTTTCATACCGATGCGCTCGGCAGCATCAGGGGTGGCGCCGCCGGCAAGCACATCATGTTCCTGCACCGTAGCGGAGAGTGGAAGCTATCCGCGCCGCTGAAGGGAATGAGCCCCGAGGCTACGTACTTCCCAGACGACTTTCTCCCCGTCTACTCCAGCGATCACCTGCGGCACTTCATTGCTCTCCTCGGCGGATCCCCCTCTGGTGCGCCGGCCTGGCGCCTGAACCGGCGGCTGCGCGAGTTGGTACTGGCGCGGCCCGAGCTGGAGAACTGGAGCTCGCATGAGGTCATGCGTCTGCTGTACGAGGCATTCGACCCGCGGCCGCAGTCCCCGACTCTCCTCAAGGTCGCACCGGGACAGCAGGCCTCCTACTGGGATTTTTGCCTGAACAACGGCTACATCTGTGTGGCTTGGGGAGAGGTGGGGAACCTCGCCGAGTACGGCAGTGACTCGGAGCTCCGCGAAGCACTCACCGAGTACTGGCCGAAGCAAGCAGGCGGGCATGTGGCCCTTGCCCGCCGACTACTGGCTTACCGCGATCTCAAACCTGGCGACCGCATCGTCGCGAACCGCGGGCTGTCCGAGGTGCTGGCCGTGGGGACGGTGACGGACGCTGGGTACAGCTACGACGAGGCGCTGTCGACCGAGGCGCCCCATCTGGTCGGCGTCTCGTGGGACACCTCGTACGCTCAGACCCTTGACTCGCCGCAGAACGGATGGCGACAGACGTTCGGCCCGGTCAGTCAGAAGCTGTGGAAGCAATTGCAGGCACGACGGCAGGCGGGTTCGACACCGCGCGGTGCTTCGTCCGCGGACTCCGTCCGCCTGGACGTCGCCGATGCTCCAGACATAGCAGTCCCTCCCCAGGTCAGCCGGGTCATCGACGCGCTTGAGCGCAAGGGGCAGGTCATCCTCTATGGCCCGCCCGGTACTGGGAAGACCCGCCTTGCCCTGAGCTCAGCCCTGGCCCTGACCGGCAGGCCAGACAGGATCGACGCGCCCGCAACGGAGCGCCAGGACGCCGTGCAGGCGATGATGTCGCCGGCCCTCCGAGCGTCCGAGCGGCCTGCGGTATGGCTGTACGTCGCCAGCCGGAACAAGAGCAACTGGTGCTGGGACGATCTGAAGAAAGAGGGCAGCGCGACCCTTTGGAAGGGCCGACTCGCCCGCAACTTCGAGCAGATGCAGCCCGGCGACCTCGTGGTGGGATACGAAAGCGCACCCACGATGAAGGCCGTCGCTCTGGGCCGCATCACCGACATCGACCTGTCCAACGAGGACGAGTGTTTGAGCGTTGAGTGGGTCCGCCCGCTTGACGGCCCCACCTGGGAGGACTTCGACACCGATCCAGTCCTGAGTCTCAGCGAGCCGAAGGTACACCGCATGCAGGGCACCGCATTCCGGCTGACACCGCGCGAGGCCGAGCGGATCCTCGGTGATGCCGAGTGCAAGGACGACACCGGCGCGGCCCAGCCCACGGTCAGCCTCGTGACCTTCCACCCCTCCTACGGTTACGAAGACTTCGTGGAGGGTTTCAAGCCCGCTCCGGCCCGGGCAGGCAGCGGACTGTCTCTGCAGCTCACAGACGGCGTCTTCTTCAATCTCTGCACGACCGCGGCCCAGGAACCCGACCGCACCTTCCTGCTGATCATCGACGAGATCAACCGAGGCGACCTGCCCCGTATCTTCGGGGAGCTGATCACCCTGCTCGAGCCCGACAAGCGCGACCTGCCCGTAGTCCTGCCCGTCAGCAGCCGGTCATTCTCCGTGCCGCCGAATGTGCGCATCATCGGAACGATGAACACGGCGGACCGCAGCGTCGGCCACCTGGACGCAGCGATCCGGCGCCGGTTCGCCTTCATCGAGGTGGGTCCCGACGCGGACGTCATCTCCGGATCAGTAGGGCCGCTGGACTTGGCCGCGTTCTTCGAGGAGCTCAACTCCCGGATCATCCGATTCTTGGACGCCGACCACCAGCTCGGACACGCCTTCTTCCTCCGGGACGGGGAACCCCTCGCCAGCGATACGCACCTCGCCGCTGCCTTCCACGACGACATCGTCCCGCTGCTGGAGGACTACACCCTCGGCAGCGCCGACCTGCTGCGGCACCTGCTCGGCAGGCTAGTCGACCCGCAGACCGGACGCCTCGCGCTGATACCCGCGGACGAGCTAGCCGCCGCGCTCGCCACGGAGTTCACCGCCCAAGGCACAGTCGAGGCACTCGATGGGTGATCACCGCACGCGGCTTGAGGAGATTCGCCTGGGCGAGTACGAGTACCGCGAGGTGCAAAGGGAGCAGCTGACCGACACGGATCTGAGCCACCTGCGCTCGCTCACGGACCAGCGGTGCCTGCGGGTGTCCGAGACGCGGTACGGCTGGCGCATCGAGGCGCTGTCGACGGTGGGGGTGCTGGTACTCGACCACATCCGACTGGTCATCGAACCCAAGACTGCCGTGGACGGCAACCGCCTGATCAGCTGGCTGTGCTACGCCCTCCACCTCCCCCTCCCCCACGCGGCGACCCTCCGCAGATGGGACACCGACCCTGCCGGATTCACGGACCTAGTCATCTCCGCCCTGGTCGCGGAGTGCCGCATGCTCCTCCTCGGCGGCCTGCGCCGGGACTACGTCCGCCGCGACCTGGTCGAACCGGTGCTGCGGGGACGACTGGACCTTGCCGCACAGGTCTGCCGACGGTACGGCCAACTCGACCGGCTCCACCTGCGCGCCTTCGAACGGGACGCCGCCATCTGGGAGAACGAGGTGTGCGGCGCCGCACTCCATATTGGCGCCCGACTCGCCGACCGCCACGAGCTGGCACGAGCGGCAGCCGACACGGCCGCCCTCTTTCCCAGGCCTACCAACCGCGCCGCAGCCGTACAGATGCTCGCGAGAGCCAGGTACACACGACTGAATGCACGCTACCGCCCCGCCCACGCCTGGGCCCGGCTGCTCCTCGACGGTGGCGGCGTCGACGACCTGCTGGTCGACACCGGGCACACCGCCGACTCCCTGCTGCTACGGATGGAGACTCTGTGGGAGGCCGTCGTCCGGCGGATGACGATCGAGGTAGCCGCCGAGATATCCGGACACCCGGTGCCTTCCACCGGCGGCACGGCGATCAAGGTAACCGGTGACCTCTCCTCCCACTCCCCCTTCCGCCCCGACGTTCTGCTGCACTTCGCGGGCGCGCAGCCCATGCTCTTGGCCGTGGATGCCAAGTACAAGCGCTACGACAGCAGGTCCGTCTCGGCCGGTGACATCCACCAGATGCTCACCTACATTGCGGGATACTGTCCCGAGGGCACCGGCGCAGCCGTGCTCGTCCACCCCTCCCCCACCGGTGCCACGCACCGCCGTCTGCGGGTAACAGCACCCCGTGGACAGCTCGCCGAGCTCCACGTGGCGGGGATCGATGTACGCCTGCCGCCACAGGACGCCGAAAAGGCCCTGGCCCATGTCCTCGCCCCCACCCTCCACAGCATCGGCCACCCCCATGCGGCAGCCAGGAGGACGCCGCAGCCGCGCGCAGCGGAGGCGGGGAGCGGGCCCGCTCCCCGCCTGGTCCCCACCGCCGGGAAGCTGAGACCTCCTCACCGGGATGAGCCACCATGAAGTTCCCCCTTCAGCGGGGGCAGCGGGTAGTTACGGTATTTGCGCCGCGTTCGTGCGCTGCGCCGTCGAACGCGGTGAACTGGAGGATTGCCCGGTACAGCGTCACCGGCCCTCCTTGGCGGCCGTGCCGGTCTCTCCGGCGAACGGGGAGGGGGAGTGGGCGATGACGTCCGGGTGCAGGGTGGGCGCGATCTCTTCCAGGTCGGGGTGGGTGGCGGCGACCTCGCGCAGCACGCGGATGAAGGTGACGTGGTCGAGTCCGCGGCCGGTGCGGGAGAGGAGCAGCGGGCCTTCGGTCTCGGTGGAGTGCGGGGCCTTGTGGGTGCGCACCGGCAGGTACTCGTCCAGCGCCCACACCAGCGGGCGGGGGATGGGGGTGAGCGGGCCGACGGCGGAGGCGCTGTTGTTCTTCACCGGCAGTCGCCAGGCGGGCCCGGCGGCGTTGTCGCGCTGGATGTACTGCATGACGACGGCGATGGACTGGCCCGGGCGCAGGCCTGCGAGGGTCATGTAGGTGGCGAGGCGGGCGCGTTCGGGGTGGGGGCCGCGGTAGCGGTCGGCGGCGGTGCGCAGGGCGTCGGTCTGGAAGCGGGTGAGGCTCTCGCGGGCGGCCGGCGGGGTGGGCCCGGCGAGCGCACGGCGCGGGGGGAGGTTCCAGCGGGCGGCGCCGAGGTCGTCCTCGCAGTGGGCGTAGGAGGAGCGGACGGCGGAGACGGCGCGGCCGCGGGAGGCGGCCAGCGGGCTGCCGTCGAACGCGGTGAGCCTTGAGGCCCAGTCCTGGACGTGCAGGGGCTCGAAGTGCCAGACGAGATCGCCGATGTAGGTGAACCAGTCCTGCTTCCAGCCGGGCGGGGCGTCGATCCCGGCGAGGTAGAGGCCGTAGCGGTACTTGGTGTCCTCGTCCCAGACGCGGCCGGTGACCTCTTGGCCGTCGGGCCGGACGTACGCTCCAGCGGGCCAGCCGTGCAGGATCGCGTACGGGTCCGGGGCCTGGGGTGAGCAAGGTCGCCGCACTCCGCTGTTCCCCGAGGCCGGACTTCACCCCGCTGCGCAAGCAGCACATGACCGCGGCTGGCCTGGGTCGGGCTGCCTGAAGCGTCGGGGGCGCTTTTCGCTGCCGGTGGTGGGGCCTCCGGGGGCGCGGTGGTGGGCGGGAACCGGCAGCTGTGACTGTGTGTATATGAGACAAAGACGATGTGTACGCGCCGGTATGGCGCTACGGTCGCAGGCCTGACCAGCATGCAGCAGGCGACAGTTGGGGGCGTGAGGTGCTGCCTGAGACGTTGACGGCACTGGCCGCAGCGGGGGGTGCCGCCGTGGCGCAGGCGGCGGGAAGCAACGAGTGGGAAGCACTGCGCAGTCGACTGGCGTGGTGGCTCGGCCGCGGGGATGCAGAACGCGAGCGCGGGGAGCTGGAGCGGCTGGACCGCAGTGCGGCCGAGCTCGCCGCTGCCGCCATGGCTGATCGGGCCAAGGCACGACAGGAGGCCGCATGGCAGACCCGCATCGAGACCGTGTTGGAAAGCCTGGACGACGATGATCAGCGTGCCCAGGCCGCCGCGCAGCTGCAGCAGCTACTGGCGGCGGCTGCCCCCTCGGCTTCTGGTGCGGGATGGGTGGTATCTGGCAACACCTTTGACGGCCCGAGTGCGATCCAGGCCGGCAACCACAACTGGCAGGACGTCCACTTCGGGAGCATCAGGCACACCTCGCCCGGACCAGAGAACGAGCCGGACGACGACTGGCCGCAGGAGACGTAATCCGTGGGTGATATCGCCAAGGGTGTCCTTGGGGGCGGATGGGCCCTGGTCGTCGGCTGGATCCTGCCCGCCGCACTCAATCTCGCGGTGTTCTTCTTCGCTGTCGCGCCCAGCCTGCGCCGGACCGCGGCCGTGGAGCGTGTCTGGCCCAGCTCGGCGAGTCAGACAACCTTGCTATTGCTCTGCACCGCCGTTCTCTTCGGCATCGTACTCAATGCTCTCCAGACCCCTCTCTATCGGATCCTTGAGGGTTATCTGCTCTGGCCGCGCGGCGCATACGACCGTGGGTGCCGACGACAGCGGGCCCGCAAGGAGCGGATCGCTGATCTGATCACCCGCCCAGAAGGCCGTACTTCGGTGCAGCGTGCCCTTCTCCGCGAGCAGTTGGCTCGCTACCCAGCGGATGATGATCAGATCGCCCCGACCCGGCTCGGCAATGCGATCCGTCGCTTCGAGGAATACGGCCACAACCGCTTCCGCCTTGACACCCAGGTGCTGTGGAACGAACTGAGCGCCGCCGCACCCGCGCAAGCACGCCGTCAAGTGGAAACAGCACGTACCAGCGTGGATTTCTTCGTCGCATTGCTGTATGGGCACGGGGTGGTGGCGACGCTTGCCCTTCTGACCCTGACGTCAGCCGGAGCCGAGCGGTCCCTGCTGATCGTCACCGCCATCGCGCTGTGTGCGCTCATTCCGCTGTGGTATCGCTCCGCGGTGTACTCCACCGACGAGTGGGCCGCCGCGGTACGGGCCATGGTCAACTTGGGCCGTAAACCGCTGGCTGAAGCTCTCGGACTCGTACTGCCGCAGCAACTGGCCAAGGAGCGCTCCATGTGGCAGCTTGTCACCCGAATGTCCCGGCGTCCTTACCGGGACGCCGCAGACACGGCCTTCGCGCCGTACCGACTTGCGCCACCAGAACCGCACTGCCCGTCGCACTCGCCTGCCCCCGGACCGGAGGTGTGACGTTGGTCGGGGGGCGTTCGCCGCCACCCCGAGCGCCCACGCGCCCAGAGCGAAGTCGGCCAAAGACCTCCAAGGCCCGCGGAGAAGACAGATAATTTGCTTGTCCGGCCAGTCCTCGCTGGCGGGAGCGTAAACGCCCGCCAGGCTGGAGCGACCGTGCCGAAGAAAGCAGACTGACCGATCAAGCCATGCACCGGCCTGGTCGGCTACGGCTGCGTCACCGAGCGGGTCTCACAGCGGGACGGAAAGCTGCTGGTCGGGTCGGCTCCCAGCGTCGCCGCCGAGTTGGTCCGCCGGATTGAACTGATCACCTCCACCATCGAGGGCCGGCAGGTCCCGGTTGTCACCTCGGTCGACTACCTAAGAGCTGTCCCGTAAATGATCTCCGGCAGGCCGGTTGACCAGCTTGTTTCCCCGTCATCCAGCGAGGGTGAGGTTGTACAGGCGGGCGATGCCGAGCATGGCGTGTTGAACACCGTCGCCTTTCAGGCGGCAGTCGCGGAGGATCTTCCAGGTCTTCATCCGGGCGAAGGCGTGCTCGACACGGGCCCGGACCTTGCGGTGGGAGGCGTTGTGTTCCTCCTTCCAGGCCGGGAGTTCAGTCTGGCCGCGTTCGCGGCGGTGCGGGATGACCAGGCCTGTGCCCCGGTAACCGCCGTCTGCGATGACCGTGGTGCGGCCGACGGCGTCCTTGGCGCCGGATAGCTCCCACGCCTTGCAGTCGTTCCGGTTGCCGGGCAGGGGCTGGCCGACGGCGACCACGAGCCGGGTGTCTGCATCGATAATGACCTGGTGGTTGGTCGAGTACCTGTAGTTCTTCGACTGCTCGGCGACTGCATGATCACGGGTCGGTACCAGGGTTCCATCCACGATCAGCACGGTGTCCTTGCGGAACCGCCTGCGCGGCTGGAGCGCGAGTGACGGCCCGAGGTGGTCGACAATGCGATCAGCGGCCGACTTCGAGATGCCGAACAACGGGGCGAGCTGCCGCAGTGTCAGGTTCGTGCGCCAGTATGCGGCGACCAGCAAGACCCGGTCCTCCAGCGGCAGGCTCCACGGCCGGCCCTTGCGGACCGGATCCGCGCCCTCGCGCCGTAGCTCATTGACCAGCTTGCCGAACTGACGCGGGCTCAGCCCGGTGAACGGGGCTATCCAGGACGGCTCGGACGCCGTGATCACACCAGCCACAGCGAGATCGTCTCAAAGATCGACTGCATGGCACGATGACCGCCATGTCAGGTCAGGTCTGGGTGTCACTCATATCGCTGGGCGGCGTTGTCCTCGGCGGCTCGTTGTCCTACCTCGTCCAGCACAGGACTCAACTCTCGGCGGAACGCGCTGAACAGCAACGCCAGCAGATCTCATTGGCGGAGGCCCGGCGTGGGGAACGGCTGGCGCTGCTGGAGCGGTTCATCGAGGTATCGGCAGAGGCCGAACGCTGCGCCTACGCCCGGCCGTCCGAGTGGGATGACACCCACACTTGGTACCTCACGACCCGGGAAATCATGGCCAGGTTCTGGGTCGCGGATCGACTCATCCGTATCCAATTCCCCTTGCCCGTGCACGACGCCGCCCACGCGCACTTCCTCGACCTCAACCGAACGGTGTGGGAAGGCTTGCCCGACGGCGAGAGCGTGCGGGACTACCTGGAGGACAACCGGCTGGCGTTTCTGGACGCGGCTCGCGCGGTCATGGGGTAGCCCACCCGGAGATCTTTTACGGGACAGCCCTTAGGCTGTCCGGGCTGTCCTTGCGGAGAACTACGAGGCCTACGTTGCCGAGTACGGAACCCTGCATAAAGGCGCTACCCATCAAACGGACGTGCATGAAGTGGTTCGGTCGAACCACTTCCGACGCGACCTCTTGCCTTACTTGCCTGACAGCAGTCCACGGCACCCGACCAGCGCGAAGTGCCTGCGGACCCTAGATAAACACAACGGCCGGTGTCAACGCACCAGGCGGTGAAGCGCCGCCAGCCGCCGGCGTATCTGCGGCGGGTCTCGGCGGGGACACCGGAGCCCAGCGGGCCTGGGCACGGCAGCATTGCCGTGATGCCGTAGCTCGCCCCTGGGCTTGGCAGCGGGGAGGGCGGCATGCGTAATCCAGACGCGGTCAAGCACGAGTGCGCCGGCTGCGGCGCCATCACCAAAGTCAACACGAGGACCGGTCGTCTCTACTCTCACCAGCTTCCTGGCAAGATCGCTGTTTGCCCGGCATCAGACAGCGTCGTGACGAATCGTCGGCGCGGGGAACCGCCTCGGCTCCCACCGTTGAGGCCAGCGTCAAACCCAGCACAGCAGCCGACGCGGACTGTCGCGGACGAGCCCTCGACCAGTGTGCGGACAATCCCAGGCGGGCTGCCCGGCCTCGGTAGACGACGCTGACGACCACTTAAGTGACGCTGCAAGCCACGCGGACGTCCAGGCCAGCACATCTGTGCGATCTGGAGAGTGGAGTGAAGCGTTCAACGAATGTGCACCGGCCCTGGGCCTTGCACCGTTCGAGGCGGCCGGCGCTCTCGGACATCTTCAGCGCGCGCACCGAGAGAGTCCTGGTCGCGCTTCTGCCGTCCGCTCCGCTGGCACCGGGTCACCGCCGTAGTCGTAGTAGGAGGGGGCGGCCTACCGCAGCGGACAGCTTTCGATCTCACGAGCTTGTTTCGTCGGCCGGTTCACCGTCCAGCGCGAGCTGACCTACGACGGACTACGCGCCGCCGAGGTCAAGGGCAGCAAGGGCGGGCGCCGCCCCGCCGTGGCGGCCACGAAGGCCGACGACGTCCGCGCCGCGTACCTGGAGGGCCGCTCCATCGCCGCTCTCGCCCGCGACCACGGAGTCAGCCGCGGCGCGATCCGTACGGCCGTCACCGATCTCGGGGGTTGAGGAACATCCATGTCAGATCGTGCGCTAAGCCCTCGCGGCCTCGATTGGCGCTTTGACCTGGGATGATCGTGCGGCGCAGCCTTCGCGGGTCGACGTTGTCGATCTTCGGAGGACCTGGTGTCGGTCGAGTTCCTGTCGGATCAACAGGCAGCCCAGTACGCGGCGTTCAACGGAGCGCCGTCACGTGCGGAGTTGGAGCGGTACTTCTTGGCGTGCTGGTAAGAACCCTGTCACCGATCCTGCTGGCTTATTCCGGGCCCAGCGGTGCTGGCGGCTCGTTGGTCGGGACAGCAGCGGCCGTCTTGGCGTTCCCGGTCGCGGGTGGGGTGTGGAATGGACCCGCGTCAGCCACCTTGCCAGCCTCAGCCTCTCCCTCGCCGCGTGACCGGGTAAGCCAGCAGGATCGTCACCAGCCGCAAACTGGTGGGTCAGGTGAACAGGGCGGCGAGGGCTGCGGTCACGGCGAAGGCGGTGGCGCCGCGGGTGAGGGCGGCGGGGTAGGTGGCGCCGTCCATGCGGGCGAGCTTGCAAGCGCCAGCTGCGGTCAGCAGCGCGACGACGAGCACGAGGGCGGTGGTCAGGAGGACGACAGCGACGGCCACGGCAGACTCCCTGTACACGGTGAGGTGTTGACGCGACCAAAGGTCGTAGAAACGGTGTTCACCGGGGTTCGCCGGGACGAAGATGAACAGTGGCGAACGCATCAGGGCCTCGGGGGCGAGCACGTGCACGACGAACAGAGTCTGAGCGGAGACAGTCCAGCACTCGCCGAATTGCGCACGAGGCTGGCCGATGGGCTGGCCGTAGCCCAGCTGAACCGGACGCAGCTCGCCAAGCAGGCTGATGTGGGGCGTACCAAGGTGTGGGAGGCGCTCACGCCCGGGCAGCCCGTGCCGTCTGCCGCGACGGTGGCGGCGTTGGCCCGCGTGCTGAAGCTGCCGGTGCCCGAACTATTGGAGTTGCGGCGGAAAGCGGTCGATGAGTCAGGCACGGTCACAGTCGGTGGGCCGGGACGTCCGATCCAGGACTGGGACCCGCATGATCTGGAGGTTCACCCTGCCGGGCCCGGCCAGGCCGCTGCGGGCTCCGATACCCCTGTGGTGCGGGTACTACCCGGGTACGTGCCCCGCGAGCATGACCGGATGCTGGCTGATGCGGTACGGGACGCCGCGGCTGGCCGCAGCCGGATCGTGGTCCTGGTGGGCAGCTCGTCGACGGGGAAAACACGGGCCTGCTGGGAGGCCGTGCAGCCCCTCGCCGGTCAGGGGTGGCGACTGTGGCATCCCTTCGATCCGACCCGCGCCCAGGCTGCGTTCGAGGATCTGCACCGTGTCGGGCCGCGCACGGTGGTGTGGCTGAACGAGGCCCAGCACTACCTCGGTGACCGGGCGGTCGGTGAGCGGATCGCGGCGGCCGTGCACCACCTGCTGGTCAGCCCGCAGCGCGGGCCCGTCATCGTGCTGTGCACACTCTGGCCCGAGTACGCACGCCAGTACACGGCTCTGCCCGCACCGGGCGCGGAGGATCCGCACAGCCGCGCGCGGGAGCTGCTCTCCGGCCACACCCTCACCGTTCCCGAGGCCTTCGACTTCCAGGCCCTGGCCGCGGCGGCTGCCCTTGCTGAGGACGGTGACCGGCTGCTGGGCGATGCCCTCACCCGCGCCCGCACCGACGGACGGGTGACCCAGGACCTGGCCGGCGCCCCCGAACTCCTCAACCGCTACCAGCACGCCAGCCCGGCTGCCAAAGCGGTATTGGAAGCGGCGATGGACGCGCGCCGCCTCGGCGTCGGCCTCCACCTTCCCCAGGCCTTCCTCACCGACGCCGCCACCGACTACCTCTCCGACAGCGACTACGACCAGCTCCCCGACGACTGGGCGGAACGGGCCTACGCCGAACTCGCCGAACCTGTCCACGGCAAACAGGCCCCCCTGCGCCGCACCACCCCTCGACCCCCACGGCGCCCACCGACTCCCATCATTGCCGCCGCACCTGTGACCCAGCCGCCTGCGGGGCCACAGGTGCGGCTTGCCGACTACCTCGAAGAACACGGCCGCGCCACCCGCCGCGACCTGTGCCCACCCGCCTCCTTCTGGCACGCCGCCCACACCCACCTGACCCGCCCCGACGACCTGAACAACCTCACCTGGGCAGCCGAACAACGCCACCGCCTGCAATGGGCCTACCACCTCCTCCACCGCGCCGCCGACCACGGCAGC
>NZ_JBEYZY010000050.1:18237-39962 GCF_040646295.1 Streptomyces sp. NPDC046197
CACCGACGCCCTCTTACGCCTGGCGGAGATGCGGGAGCAGGCCGGGGATCGGGAGGGCGCCGAAGCCCTGGCCCGCCAGGCCGCCGACCACGGCAGCACCGACGCCCTCTTACGCCTGGCGGAGATGCGGGAGCAGGCCGGGGATCGGGAGGGCGCCGAAGCCCTGGCCCGCCAGGCCGCCGACCACGGCAACACTGGCACCCTGCACGACCTGTTCGACAGGTTGTGGCCGAACGGCCTGGACCCGGACGGTACGCACACGCCCCCATGGCAACCGTCGGCGCCCGCCCTGCTCCGCCCAGACATGTCACCAGACGCACCGTAGGGGACGCCGTCGTTTGCGGCTGGTGACGATCCTGCTGGATTACCCGGTCACGCGGCGAGGGAGAGGCTGAGGCTGGCAAGGTGGCTGACGCGGGTGCGGTCGAGCGGATGGCCGTTCCACCAGGCATCGAGGCGGATGAGGTTGAGTGCAACGGCGGAGAAGACGTGCTCCAGGTGGGTCTTCTGGAGACCGAGGTAGCGAGCACGTCTTATCCCGGTGACCGCGACGGCCTGGTGGATGGTTCCCTCGATGCCCGCGCGGGTTCCGTACTTGGCTCGCCACTGCTCGTCGCCCTGCTGGAGGCGGGCATGGTCGAGGACTTCTTGAACCTCGCGGGGTTGCAGGGAGAGGGTCCGGCCGCCGGTCTTCGAGCTGGTGCACTGGTCGCGCACCGGGCAGGGGCGGCATGTCTCCTTGTCGAACTTGATGACGATGGCCTTGGTGCCGCGCAGGGTGGCGGGGCTCCACCAGGCGCTGGTGTCCCCGCGTGGGCAGGTGGCCTGCCGCTTGTCCCAGTCGATGGTGAACGCGGTGCGGTCGAACCCGGCGCCGGCACGCGCCTGGGGTGAGCTGTTCATCAGGACCGGGGTGACCAGGGTGACCCCGAAGTTCTTCTTCATGCCCACGATCAACTCGGCGGAGGCGTAACCGGAGTCGAGGAAGTGCTCGGCGGGCAGGAGATCGCGGGCGGCGAGCATGTGATGGACCGGTTCGGTCATTTCCGCGTCGGTCACCGTGGCGTCGGTGGTCGCGATGCCGGTGATCAAGCGCGGCGGCGGTCCGTCGGCTACCGGCCTCAGCGCCTGGCCGTCGGCAGCCGGGTCCTGGTCAGCGGCATCCTCGCAGGACTCGCTGAGGTGGATCTTGTAGCCGGTCCACCAGGAGCCCTGTTTGAGGCCGTAGCGCGCGTCGGTGTCGTACGGAGAGGCCAGCCGCAGTCTGCCGGGCGGGAGGTCCTTGCTCTCCCGCCGCTTCACCTCCGCCCTGGCCTCGGTCACGGTGCGGTGGTAGTTCTGCACCCACATCGTGCGCAGGACCTGCACCGCCGGGAGTTCGCGCAGCCAGGCCGGGGCATCAGGGGCATGCACCGCCTCCAGCAGCGCGAACCCGTCCCGGCCGTAGACTAGGGCCATCTCCTCGCGCTTGCTCGTGGAAGCCGGCGGATGCCAGGAGTGAGTCCGCGGGCCGTAGCGTTCGGCCCATTCCCGAACGGGCACCGCCCCAGCCAGCCAGTCCGGGGCCGCACAGGCCAACGCCTCCAGCGCCGCCCGCAGCGTCTCCCCGGCCAGCTCCAGCCTGTTCAGATCGCGTACCGCCGCCAGCACGCGGGTGGAGTCGGTACGCTGCCTGCCTCCCGCCTTCACCAGGCCCCGGTCCTTGAGCGCGGTCAGCAGCAGGTCGAGCACCTTCTCCTCCATCCCGTGCTCGACCAGTCGTGTGCGGAACTCGGACAGCACCGAGGCGTCGAACCCGGGATCATCCAGCTCCAGGCCGAGCGCGTATTTCAGGTCCATGCCGTACCGCACCCGATGCGCTGCCGCCCGGTCGGTGAGGTTCTCGGCGAACTGCAACACCGTCACCAGCGCCAGCTGGCCCGGTGACCAGCCCGGCCGGCCTCTGGTTCCGAATGCCTCGGCGAACTCGGCGTCCGCGAACAACTCGCCCAGCTCGTCACGGACCCGCATCGCCAACGGATACGGGCCCCGTGCCGCCACCGCCCGCGCCACCTGCGCGGTCAGCTCAGGCACCTTCGGCCACGGCCTCGGCCGCATCGACATTCCACACCCCACCCGCGACCGGGAACGCCAAGACGGCCGCTGCTGTCCCGACCAACGAGCCGCCAGCACCGCTGGGCACGGAATAAGCCAGCAGGATCGTCACCAGCCGCAAACGGCGCTGATCAGTCCTCTGCCCTGGAGGGCCGGTGCAGTTCTGCCGTGAAATCCGTGGATTCCGGCCCCCTTCGCGGTCGCGGAGCACGGCATACACGCCGACCGCCAGGCCGACGATCCCGCCCGGGGTCGTCGTCACGATGTAGTTGGCCGTGTCCGCGTCGATCACTCCGGAGGCCAGGAGGCTGGTCGAGACGCCCGCGCCGAGGAGGATGAGCAGCGCACATCCCAGCAGCAGAAGCAGCAGGGCTCGGTCTGGAAGACAGACTTCTTCTTGTCTCGTTCCTCCTCATCTGGCCTCGCCGCTGCGACAGACTGCCGCCATGAACCATCAGGAAGCCCGCGAGGAACTGGCCGAGGCGGTCGCCGACATCAAGCACACGGCCCTGCGCGTCGACGGCCGCCTATGGCCGGACATCGGCACACCGGACCTGACACTGGCAGTGGAGGACCTGCTGCGCTCGACCGCGCCGCACGAGCAGGAGGGCATGGCTCGGCGTGTGTCGGAGGCGTTCATCGTGCACCCCGGCCAGCTGTACGCGCACGGGATCGACAACCTCGCGTTCGGCACCGCGATTCTCTCGCTGCGGCTGGCGCTGGCCCACCTGGACACCGCGCAGCGCCCGGAGTAGGGACCGTGTCGTCGCGCCGTCCGCCCCGGGAGCCTGTGGGCCGGGATTTGTTCGGGGATCCGATATACCGGCAGAGGCAGGCCGGGCCGCCGCCGCTGCCGACGTACACGAGCAAGACGCTGCCCGCATACCTGTGCACGCCGAAACAGATCCGCGCGGAAGGGCTGGAGCCGACCGGCCCTCCCGTCGAGATACTGTCGTGGACTCCGCAGGGCTGGTACGCGCCGGCTCAGTGCCCGGTGTGGGATCCGCAAGGCGGTCAGGACACTCGACCCGGGCCAGGACGGGTTGCTGTGAGTCGTGCGGACCGCGTCACGTGGCCTGGATCGAAGCGCGGCCCGCGTCCGTGAGGTCGCGCAGCCGGTTCTGCAGAAGGTCGTGCTGGGCGATCACCTCGGCTCGGAACCGAGTGCGGACACCGCGCAGGGGGCCGAGGCGCTCGGACAGCCGACCTCTGCGGACACCTCCGCGGTCGGGTACGTGCCCGTGCGGATAGTCCGCGTCCAGCGTCAGGGGCAGCGGCCGCGCATGGCGCTGTCAGTGGTCGTTGACAGGGCGGCAGGTGCGCGCGCACGTTATCCGAGGCGACTTCAGACGGGTCCAGTCCTCGACGCTCCGTCAGCCGCCCACCAAGGCCGACAGATCCTTAGCGCCGGTTTTCGTTCCGATGTTCCTCAACCCCCTTCTTCAAGGGTTGGCGAAGAACGACTCGGCCAGCGCGTTGTCCCAGCACTGGCCGGTACGGCCGACCGACAGCCGGATGCCCAACTCGCTTGCTGGCGAGGAAAATTGATGGCCGGTGTCTAGCAGCCGCGGTCGGAATGAAAGATCACCGACCCCGCGGGGCCATCGCAATCAGCCCGGCGGCCATCCAGCCGCTGAGCTTCTTGCCGCTGGGGCGTGGGTTGCGCCGGATGTGCCGACGCACCACGTAGTATCCCTCAGCCACCTTCGCCACCGCCAACTCCTTGCAGCACGGCGGGCCGCCCACTGCGGCCGGCACTGTGGGGATTGATGTAGCAGCGGCCACTGACAAAACCACCGGAATGATCAGACCAGCGTCCTGTGCGGCGGCACTATCGCGCCGCCTGCCCTGCCGTCCGGGCGCGGTGTGCGGATCCACCCGGTCTGCGGCCCCTCCGCCTGCGCCTTCTTTTGTACCCGGCTGGGGTGGCAGCGGGCTGCCACCGACAGCAGGGTGCACGAGGCCACGCACTGGCGCCGCAAACCCGCCCTCGCTCCCCTGCCGCCACAGCAGCTTTGGCCCAAAGGAGCGGCATGTTCGAGATCCGGCCGAAGCCTGCCTGCGGCAGCCGACCGGTGCACCGGGCAGCCAGCCGAACAGACGCTGTTGCGCGAACTCGGCAAGCCACTCAGGATGTGCCGGTTGCGGCAGCGCCCGGACGGCTTCCGGCTGTGGGATCGAGGCTGCGCCGGGATCCCTGCGCTGTTTCATGGCCTGGTGCCGGGCGGGCTGAGCAGATGGTCGCCAGGCCATAAGGAACCGCCTGCCTCGGCCCAGGCGAGGTGCTGGCGTACCTGGTCCAGGACTGCCTCGCGGTCCTGCGAGCCGTAGGAGGTGCATTCCTGGGTGGCCGGATCGACGACGCGGACCGTGCTGTCAGGGCCGCTGCACAGCAGGGCCCGCTCGATTGGCGGCAGTCCCAGGGTGAGTGCGTCGCAGCCTTCGCTGCGGATCAGCCGGACAAGGCCGGCCACCACCGCCTCCCAGTCGCCGACCCCGCCCCAGTGGGCGCTGCCGCCCAGTTCCTGGGTGAGCGTGGCCAGCGGCACGATCTCGCCCGGACGGCGGCCTGTCACCAGCTGTCGGTGGATGCACATCCCGTCGGGCTGCTTGATGTGGGGGTGGAGCAGACTGGCCGCGGCGACCACGCAGGTGTTGATCTCCCGGGCGGACAGCGGATAGTACGGTTCGTGCGCGAACAGCATATACACGGACATGCCAGCCGATTGCTGGCCGTCTGGCACACGCCCGTGCTCTGCCGGGACCGGGGGCTTACTCGGCACGTTCATGCGTTGCTTCCTTCCGCAGGTCGCTTCGATGCGGTGGTGCATGTGGTGCAGCGGCCGTCGCCGTCGGGGTGGGCGCGCCGCGGTGTCGGCCCGGGGCAGGTGCGGCAGGGCGGCCAGCCGAGGCAGGCCGGGCAGAGGTCTTCGCCCAGGCCGGTTGCGGGAACGCCGCAGCCGGCGCATTCGACGAGGGCCCGACGGTTAAGGGCTTGGGTCACGGTGCGGGCGGAGGCCGCTGTGGATGACCGCTTGGTGGTCGTCTGCGCGAACGGCTCGTTAAGCGGTGAGGTGTGGTGGCAATTAGCAGCGGTGGCGGGCGGGGGGTAGGCCTGGGCGGCGCGGAGCCGGGCGGCGATGATCGCGCCGATGGAGGTGCGCACCGTCTTGGGCAGGGAGCGGTCGGTGATGACGTGGCGCAGTTGCTCGGCGCTCCAGCCGGAGTCCATCATTACGCTCGCCACGCGGCCTTGATCGGTCAGTGCCGGCCCGGTCAGCAGCAGTTCGGGACGGCTCGCGGCGATCTCCAGCAGCAGCCGGATACCCGCGTGCATCTCGTCGGTCGGAGGCGGTGGCTTCGGCGACGTTGTCGCGTGCGAGGGGGCCTTCTGTGCGTTCGTGCGCGCGGCACCGCTGCGGTCGCGAGGACGGAGGGGGTTGGTCTTCTGCTTGTTGGTCTTCTTAAGGATGGTGTTCTTAGTGCGGGGATCAGCCAACACTGGGTCAGCCGATCCTGGATAACCCGGCTCTGGCCTGGAGCTGGGGTTTTGCGGGGCGGGCAGGTCGGTGATGAAGTACAGGGCCTGCCCGAGCGTGCCGTCGGGGTTGCGGTCGCGCTCGCGCAGCAGGAATCCGTGGTGCTCGAGTTCCTCCAGGCCGGTGGTCACGGCGTCGATGCGTTCGCGGCCGTGTCGGGCCAGGTTGGCGACGGTGATTTGCCAGCCGTCCCGGTGGGTGCTGATGTGACCGAACAGCCCTTTCGCCTTGAAGGAGATCCGGCTGTCGCGGAACAGCGCGTTGGCGATCTGCGTGAACTGGTCCTTCGCCATCACCCCGCGGCGGATCCCTGCGCCGGCTTCGGCGTCGCTGCCGGGCTCCCGGAAGGTGGATGCTGGGTCGATCGGGGGAACGTTCGGGGCGGCGGGCCGGTCGGTGATGCTGTAGACGATCTTTCCGAGGGTGCCGTTGGGGCGGCGCACGCGATGGCGGACCAGGTAGCCGAACTTCTCCAGTTCGTTCAGTCCTGCCCGCACCGCGTCTCGCCCGTCGGGGCCCAGAGCGACGAGGGCCGCGATGGTCACCAGCCATCCGTTGTGGTGGGTGCTGATGTAGCCGAACAGTCCCTTCGCCCGGTACGAGATGCGGCTGTCGCGGAACAATTCGTTGGCGATCTGTGTGAACTGATCGGCCGCCATCACGCTGCGGCGGATCCCGGATCCGAAGCTGCTCATCGCGCTGTCCTGGGTGCAGGCCGCGTGCGGTGGCCACGGCAGCGCCCCGTGCCCGCCGGGGTGGGGCGGCCGGCGGGCGCGGGTGCGGCGGCGGACGTGCGTTCCATGCCGTCAGCTCATCCGCCGGCCCCGACCAGGCTGACGGCCATGAGCCCCGACCACCGGTCACGGTCCGGCAACGCGGCCTTGTAGTGGCTCGAGCCGCTTGGTGGCCGGGGTAATCGACGTGAGCTGGCCCCCTCGCACACTCCGAAGAATCGAACTTGAGAGTGATGCAGGTAAGCGTGTACGTAGAAATAAGACGCTACTTAGGGCATGTGGTCGTTTTCGGTTATTCGTGGCGCGTCGCGTGACGCTTGCCACAAGGCGGGCAGTCACCGCTCCGGCCGGGCTCCTTGCAGTGATACGGCCTGTCCCGCTGACCCGCAGGTGAGCGGCGCGGTGGGTGCCGTGAGGCGCGGCAGCGACGGCAGAGGCCAGCGGCCGAGAGTGACGCTTCAGCGTAATCGAACGGATTCGTTGCGTAAGAATTCTGATGCGTCGGATGCACGCCGGAGCTTCGCTGCGCGCCATGTGAAGCAGAGGGCGCGATCAAGGCCCTCCGGTCCGGCAGATGTCGGGCCCGCCATTTCACAGAAGGATCAAGACCCGTGTCCTTTGAGCAACTTGATGAGGTGGTCCTGGCCGGGCTCGCCGTGCGCGTGCTGGGCCGCGACGCGGTCGCGCTGCTGCGCCGCGCGGCGGCGGCCGAGGTGCGGGTGGGCGTCAGCGAGCTGCGTCGCGGCGACGGCAAGGACACCGAGGCGTGAGCCGGGACTCCAGCAACCACCCAGCCGGCACTGCGCCGATGACCACGCTGCCCCTGGACTTCGAGGCTTTCCACCGCATGCACCGCCCGGCCTACATCGACTGGGCCAAGACGTACCTGAACAACCGGGCCGATGCGGAAGAGGCGGTGGACTGGGCGTTCGAGCAGCTGCTCATAGCCTGGACGGAGGTCCTGGCCAAGGAGAGCCCGGCGGCCTACGCCTGGCAGGTGATGAAGCACCGCACCATCGACGTCGCCCGCGCCCGCGGCCGCCGCGAAACACTCGTGGACAGCGCCGCCTTCGAAACCGCCGCGCTGCGCGAGGCGGTCGACCCCATCGGGCAGCTGGAGGAGAGCCTCAGCCTCTTCCACGCGATCGAGGCCCTGCCCGAACGGCAGCGCGACGTCATCGTGCTGCGCTACAGCCACGGGCGCTCCGTCCGCGAGGCCGCCGACCACCTCGGCATCACCCCGGCCGCGGTGCGCTCCACCGCCCGCTACGCCCGCCGCCGCCTGCAGGAGATCCTGGGCCTGGCCAAGGAAGGACACGCCGATGACATCGCACATTGACCGGCTGCTGGCCCGGGCCCGGCTGGTCAACGAGCCCTGTTCCCCCCACGACATCGACGCCGCGGCCGAACGCATCGCCCAGCGGGCCGCCGCCCACCGCGCCCACCCGAGAAACCCCCCAGCCCACACCACAGTGGGCGGGCCGCAGGACGCGGCCGCCGATGATCTGCGCACCCTGTGCGAGACAGCCGTCATGAGCGCCGGAGCCCTGGCCACGCTCAGACGGTTCATCTCCCGCTGTCTGCCTGAGCCGCCGGCGGCCCGCGTGCTCGGCTGCATCCTGCAGCTCACCGAGCAAGAGGACTCCGCACGCTTTTGGTGGCAATACGCCGCCGGAGCCGGCGACAGCGCCGCCACCTACTGCCTGTACCTGCATCACAAAGCCCACGGCGAACAGCCCGAAGCCGACTGGTGGCACACCCAAGCCGCCAAGAACGCCCGCGACCGCGGCGAGCCAGACGCCGGACCCCAGGAAGTCACCACCGCCCTGCGCCTCCTGCGGGCCCTGCAGGCCGACGCCCCCACCACAGGCCTGGCCGCAAGAGCCGCGCACGTCAGCGCCGTCCTCGACTACGTCCCGGCAGCCCTCGCCTACGTCGACGACGACCTCGAGCTGCCCCTGCCCGACGCCGACTTCCCCGACCACATCACCTCCCTGACAGCCACCCCAGCCGCACCCCCACCCCACCCCGGGTCGCACAAGGCCACCGCGGCCGCGCCGGAGCGCCAGCACCGCAGCGAGCCCCCCACACCCGCGGCCACAGCCCGCCCGGCCATCCGCCCCCGCCGGCCGTCCACCCCCGCACCAGCAACCGAAGAATGGACATGGCACGACAGTGGAGGAGCATTCGGGCACATCCAGCGCACCGGCAGCTTCACCGCAGCAGCGCGCCGCCGCCAGGCGATGGAAGCGTTTTGGCAGCACTGCGAGGAATGCGCCGACTGCGATCCCGCCGGCATCCCCTGCCCCAACCACGAAGCACTCTGGCTCTTCAGCTAACCACTGCCCCGCAGCCGATCCGTACCCGCACAACCACCAGACCCAGAGCCCCTCCCTGAAACCTGGTCAGACCAGAAAACCAGCAGCGAGCATCTGCAGGTGCCCCACGACTGCGTCGCGCCTGCCGACTTCCCCGACGTGGGCAGGGCTATGGATCTGTGGGAAGAGCGGCCTGATGCCAGAGAAGCTGTGCGGGGAGTTCCGGTGTTCGAAGCTGGAGGTCGGAGTTGCAGCAGTGAGCCACGACGGGCTCCGCCCCGGCTTGCTACGCACCGAGCGATGCGATCAAGTGGTCGTCGAGGTCGGCGAACCATTCCTCGCGGCGCCACGGGATCAGATTGGTGCGGGCGCGGCGCAGGCGAATGGCGGCGACGCGACCGCCCGTAGCGGAGGCGGCGTCCACGCACTCATGCAGGAGCTGGGCTGCGGACTGTGGTTCATTCAGACGGATCCGGGCGAGCGCCTGGTCGGTGAAGACGATCGCCTTCTGTACCCGCTCGCGCGGCGTGTGGAGGGCGGCGGCTGAGCGTGCGAAGTAGTCGTGCGCTGCGGCCGGATCGCCGATGTACAGCGATGTGACGCCTTCGAATCCGCGCAGATGGGCAGGCGAGAACGACCCTGTCGCCGGGTCGCCGTCGCGGTCGCTGCCCAGGTCGTACCAGGCAAGGGCGAGCGCGGCCTTCGCATGTTTTGCGGTGCCTGCCCGGGCTGCGATCTCTGCCTGCAAAGCATGCGCGCGAGCTCGGACAGTGGGGCTCTCGCCAGCGCGGGCGTCACGCACCGCAGCATCGACAAGATGCTGTGCCGCTTGCAATCCGGGGACCGCATACAGGGTGACCAGGGCGTGGCTGATGTGGACGACCGCGCGCCGCCACGGCGTGCCGGTGCGTCCTGCCGCTGCGGTGGCTTCGGCGTACAGCGTCCGGGCCGCTTCGTCGTCGCGTGTCTCGAACGCCGCCCGGCCCGCGAGGGTGAACGTCTGGGCGGCAACCGCGTGCAGGGCAGGCAGCATCGCATCGGGAACGGGCGCGCCGAGCAGACGCCTTGAGGATTCGACGAGGGGGGCGAGCAAGAGCTGCAACCGGACGAAGGGCACACTGCCGACGTGCCGGTTCACGTCACCGACCGCCGTGTGCATCGCATCAAGCAGTTGCTCATCGAGCCGAGAGGGGTCGGCGAGGGCTGCCGACAAAGCTTGTTGCGTGGAGGGGCCGAGCAGGGCGAGCAGTTGGCCGCCGGCACTGGTCATCGTGCGCACCAGCAAGCTGCGTAGCTGCTCAAGGCGCTGCTCACTTTCACCCAGATGCGCCAGCGACTCGAGAAGCTCGCAGAAGTCGGACCCGACGCCCAGGGACACATGACCGTGAACATCCAGGGCGTACAGGTGCGCGAGCAACAGTTGGTACCGCTCACCCGGCAGGATCGGCGCCGTGCCGGACTCCCACCGGGCGACGGACCGCTGCACACTGGCCGCACTGGCATCCAGCGGCAGCCCGAGCCGGGCCGCGGTGTCGCTAATGGCGCAGGCAGTATCCGCGAGAGACCAACCACGGGTCACCCGCAGCCGTTTGAGTGCAGCTGCGCCCATGCGCTTGTCGTGCACGCTCATGCCTTCATGATGCCCCGCCCTGCGCTCACACGGGCACGATCAACCGCGGCTTGCCCTGAGCCGACGCGTAGTTGATCGTCTGCCACGTGCCCGACCTGTCTTCCGGCCCTGCCAGCGGAAAGGCGATCACCATCTGCGCGCCGTCCACCATGTACCTGTTGCGCGCATGGTAAGCGGGTGTACTCAGTTCCGCGGCGCCGAGTTCGACGATCGCAAAGATCCGGCTACGGCAGTCCTCGATCGCCTGCCGCGCCTGATCCGGCTGCTGCGCAACCGAGCCGGGCACCACCACGGTGATCCGCGCCTGAGAGTGTTCGGCGAGCCACAGCAAAGCCAGGCTGTCGATGCCAACCGCACCCCCCACGTAGAAGTGGGACTCCTCGCTCGCCCACGGCGCCAGGTAAGTGCCGAACAGCTGACTGAACCCTGCCAGACCTCGATGTTCGGTGCGCCGCGTACCAGTGATCGCCGCAACCACGGGCATTGATCAACTCCATGTCACAGGTTGTCAGATCCCGCCCCGCGGCTGCCCTGCGATGGGATGTCAGACATGGACGCGAAGACCTCTACCACCATTCTGGCGACCGCCGACGCCACCGAGGGCATGACCGAACGAAACCGGGAACACCCACCCACGAAGAACGGCATCACACCGCCCCGGGAACGCCCATCAGGCGCCAAGATGGTCCTCCGCGTCTACACGAGCACACGCCAAAGCCTCATGACGCCGCCGCGCGCCACCGTCACTGTCCCCTACGGCTTCGAGCCCTCCGCTGAGCTACTCAGCACCCAGCCGCCTCCCCGCGCCTGCCCCGTGTACCGGTCGGCAGGTGCTTGCCGGTGATGCCGGGCCGCACTGAATGTGGGGAGCTGCCGTTCACCACCGGCACTGCGCGTGCTGCGGCTGCCTGGTTCCTCGACCAGCCGCTGCTTTTACGCCACGAGACGGTGAAGGGCTTCGACAAGGACTTCCGCCAGAGGCTGGGACAGCTGATCCCGACCATCAGGGAAGTCACCGCACGTCTGCCCGAGCACGATGTGCCCGCACAGGTAGCTTTGGCCGCCATCCACCAGGCGCGGCGACGGCTCGACGAGGTGAAAGCCGTTGGCCTGCAGGGTGAGGTCGAGCGGGTCAAGCGCCTGGCCCGATCCGTGGTGGCCCTGTGCGACCACTACGACAGCCTCACCGGCGTCACCGTCTGCCTGGCCTGCGACCAGCCAATCAGCGGCAACGCGGCATGGCTGCCCTACGACCAGATCAGCCCCTCCGCAGGCACGGGAAGATCCGGGCGGATCCACACCGGCTGCGCCCACACCCTGCGCCACACCGGCACGCGGCACCCGTCCGCCCCGGCGTGAAGGGGGCCCACGGTGGCCGCCCTGGGCCAGGCCGCATCCGCGCACTGCCGTACCCAGGGCCGGCGACCCCCGCCCCTGGACGTCCCAGGTGCTGGCGTCGCTACAGGCCTGCCGGAGCCGTGGCCACCAACGCCCGCCCAGGCCGAGCCCGGGGCGGGCACCCCACAACCCTTCCCACCCACTCCCCCTACCTTGATGGGACCATCCGATGAGCGCCGCCACCACCAGACCTGCGAGCACCACCGCGCGGCTGGTGCCCTACGTCACCAGCCGCGAAGGCGAACACCCCGACCTGCTCTTATCGCTGCGCGGTATGCATGGGCCGGACGGCCATCTGCAGCTCGGCTACTGGGACGAGACACCCGAAGACCGAGACCTGCGCGGCGTGCTGTGGGGACGCTGCTCCCAAACGATCGGTGCGGACGGCCTGCCCACCGGGCGGCCACGGTGGCGCATGGTGCACCCCTCCCGGCAACGCGAGTGCATGGAACGCTTGCGCTGCCAGGTCTGCGCCCAACCCGCCCGCACCCGCCACGGCGTCCTCTTCCTCGCCGGCCCGAACGAGGTACGCCCCGAGGATGCGGTGGTGCGCACCGCACAGCCGCCAGTGTGCCTGGAGCACGCGCGCTTGGCGGCGGAGCAGTGCCCCCACCTCGCCGGCCAGCCCACGGTGTTTCTCGCACAGAGCGCACCGCTGTATGGGGTGATCGGCACCCCATACCACTGGGGCGACGGCGGGCTGCGCGCACTCCCGGCTCCCGAGGACGCGCTGGCGTATGGGCATCCGGGCCTGCGCTGGTACCTCGCCTCACAAATGGTCCGCCGCCTGCGCGCCTACACCATCCACACCCTGGACGACCTCCCCGCCGGGTAGCGCCCACACATCCGTTCATTCTCAAGACCGCCTGGGCTTGTCGCAAAGGCCGGGGCCCTTGCCTCCGGTGCCGAGCCACCACCCCGCTCCCCCACCCATCCCGGCACCAGACCCCTCGCCGTCCGACGACCAGGCACGCGCCTGCGCATCGTCCAGCTCGTCGACGTGGACAGCCTGCCGAGGTCCTTGTCTCGGCCGGCCGGATGAACCTGCCCGGTCGCCGAGGATCCGGTTGAGCCCCGGCAACCGGGCAGCACCAGCCCCCGGCGCGGAGAGCCGATCACGACCGTCCCCCCGCGGCCTGCCCCCACCTCCCCGCGCCGGGCCTGTCACCACCACTCACGAAAGGAGAAAGCCACCATGACGATCGCCCCCGACGCGCCCACGGCGCTCGCACCGCTGAAGTTCCTCGAGCTGGAGATCACCGGCCGGTGTCAGCTGACCTGCTCGTTGCGTGTCGCGGCACTCGCTGTGTTCCACGCAGGTCGTGTCGCTTTACCCGGTGGCGGAGCCTCGGCGTCGTGTCGCGTTTCGACGGGCCATCGTGTTCCTTTTCGGGACGTCCGGTGTGACGGAGGTCACGGGGCGTGGTCTGCCGGAATCTGACTATACGTGGGGCAGTCTGCCACCGAGGCGGGCTCGGCGGTCCCGCTCAGCTCGTTCGCTGCATGGTGGTGGCGCTGCCTCCGTCGCCTGTCTGTGGGGTGGTCCCCGTGACCTCGTCGAGTGCCGCCGCCTTGCGCACGAAGTCTGTGGTGATGCGGCGCAGGCCTTCGAGCCCGACGAAAGCGGCCCGACCCCACTAGGGCCTGTCCAGCGGATCTTGGCTGATGGTCGCCAGCAGGCGTGTGACCAGGGGATTCTGGTCGTTCTCGCGCCAGGCGACGGCCACTCGTGTACGGGCGGTGCCGGGTTCGATCCTACGGAAGGCGACGCCTTTGAGGCGGATGCGTCGGATGCTCGCCGGGGCCAGGGAGACGCCCAGTCCGGTTTCCACGAGGGCGCATACGGTTTGCCACTCCACCGCGTGCTGGACCACCTGCGGTGTGAATCCTGCTGCGGTGCACAGGCCGATGATCTGGTCGTGCAGTGTCGGGCCGACCGTGCGGGGCAGCAGCACGAAGGGCGAGTCCGCCAACTGTGCAAGCCGTACGGTCCGTTGGGCGGCCAGAGGATGCGTGGACGGCAGCACGGCCGCGAAGGGCTCGCTGAGTACCGTCCTGAAGCCGAGTTCTGTCTCGTCGGTGGGGGGTTCGCGCAGTAGACCGATGTCGATGGTCTTGTCGTGCAGGGCGGCGATCTGTGGAGCGGTGGTCATCTCGTGGATGTCCAAGTGCACGCCTGGGAACTGGTGACGGAAGGTGCGCAGCAGACCGGGCAGGACCGTCAAGGCGAGGGAGGCGGCGAAGCCGATCCGTAGGCGGCCGGCCCGTCCACTGCCGACGGCCCTGGCTGTGGCCAGGCCGGCCGCGAGGTCGGTGAGTGCCCGCCGGGCGGCGGGCAGCAGTTCGATGCCGGCTGAGGTCAGGGTGACACGCCCTGGGGTACGGGTGAACAGCGCGTGGCCGACCTTGTCCTCCAAGCGGCGGATCTGCTGGCTCAGCGGCGGCTGGGCGATGCCCAGGCGGGCGGCCGCGTGGCCGAAGTGGAGTTCCTCGGCGAGCACGACGAAGGCGTGCAGTTGCGGCAGGGGGAGTTCGGGGCGCTCCATACGCCTAGAGATATCAGGTCATGCATACGGCCGTATTAGACGTATCAGTGCTGGTCATTTAGCGTCGGCGCATGACAGAGCGACGCGCGATTCTCAGCGGCTCGGCCTTTGAGGAGCAGATCGGCTATGCCCGTGCTGTGGTCGACGGCGACTGGGTGCATGTGTCCGGGACGACCGGTTTCGACTACGCCACCATGACGATCTCCGACGATGTGGTGGAGCAGGCCGAGCAGTGCCTGCGCAACATCGAGGCCGCACTGGCCGAGGCGAGGTGCACCTTCGCCGACGTGGTGCGCGTGCGCTACCTGCTGCCCGACCGTGAAGACTTCGAACCCTGCTGGCCGGTCCTGCGCCGCTGCTTCGGCGACGTTCGGCCGGCTGCCACGATGCTCATGTGCGGTCTCGCCGACCCGCGGATGAAGATCGAAATAGAGGTGGACGCGCGGTGGCGCATCCGGCCTCACGGTGGCGCCATGAGCAGTCACTCGGAAGTGCCTGCCGTGTCCGTCGAGGCCTATGAACCCCCCTACTACGCGGCTGTCTTCACCACGGTGCGCACCCAGGACCAGAGCGGCTACAGCGAGACCAACGCACGCATGGAAGACCTGGTGAAGGACGTCCCTGGGTACCTGGGGATGGACCACGCGCAGACTCCTGGCGGACTGGGCATCACCGTCAGTTACTTCCGCGACGCCGACGCCCTCACTCGGTGGCGGACCGACACCGAGCATCGCGCGGCGCAACAGCGCGGGCGAGCCGAGTGGTACCAGAGCTACACGCTGCATGTGGCCAAAGTGGAGCGGAGCCACGGGTTCACGCGAGCGCAGGTCTCGCAGAGCCCGACAGCAGGCTGACCAACCGAGACCACCGCACAGCGACCGTCCCGCCACTTGTGGTCCACACCGACACCCGGGCCGAGGCAGCCTTAACTGCACGACCCATAGGGGGCCGTCCCGCTGCGGGCGGCGGGCAGGTGACGGACGTTGCCGACCGCGGCGGCCTGTTCCCTTAGCCGCTCGATCTCCTCGTGCTGGGCCGTGAGCCGGGAGACGGCAAGCGTCTTGAACGCGGTGAGCTCGGCCAGCGCCTCGTCCCGTTTCGTGAGCCGTTCTTTGAGTTCGGCGACCTGGGCCTTGAGCCGTTCGATCTGAGCGGTCCGGGGGTCAGGGGCCTCGCCCGCGTCGCGCTGGGCCTTCAGGCGACGCTCGAACTCCTCGCCGAGGTGCTGGTAAGGGCCGGGTCGGGTGGTGCCGTCGCGGTTCTTCTTCGGGTAGAAGCCGGTACGGGTCACCCCCGCCTCGGCGGCCAGGGTCTTGAGATCGCACTTGCCGCCGGGCGGGAGTTCACCCCGCAGCAGCCGGTCCATCGCGGCCCGGATCGCCTCCTCGTTGCGGGCCCGGTTCGCGTCACTGATCCGTGGCATGTCACTCGCCTCCGTCCGATGTACCGGCCGCCGTCATGATTTCGTCCACGACCCGCTGGGCCCGCTCCACCTCGGGCTCGAGCCGCATGGATGGCCTTCGACAACGGCGAGCACGACATTGCCGAGCCGTATTTCGCTCTTGGACTGAAGCTGGCTGCCCGAGCCGCCGACACTCCGCTCTCGGGCCACATCCTCCGTGCCATGGCGCATCAAGCCCTGGACCTTGGCCTGTTCAGCAAGGCCCTGGAACTCTCGACGGCCTCAGTCGCCAGCCAGCGATATCAGTCCGCCACGCCACGAGAACGGGCTCTGCTCGGCGTTGTCCATTCCCGTTGTCTCGCTGCGACTGGACAGGACAAGAAGGCAACGAAGATGCTGCTTCAGGCCGAAGACGACCTCCGCGGTGCCCATGACGGCATCGAAGAGCCGGCCAGAACCTTCTTCTTCGGCGAGGCGTCACTGGCCCATGAGACAGTCGTATGCCTCGGGGCACCACAGAATGCTAAGGGCAATGTGGAAGAGGCGTGTGCCACCTAGTCCAGGGCCCTCGACGCTATGGAGGAAGGCATCTATTCCGGTAGAGCTCGCCAGCGCGTCGTGGAGATGCGCTCCCTCCTCTCACCGTACCGGCGGCGCGGCATCCCAGCCGCTGCCGAACTGGAAACGAGGGCAGCCGACTACCTGCGCACCGTAGATTGATCAACTTCGGCAGAGAGATGAGGAAGGCACCATGACTCTACAGATCGAGCCCATCGGCACCGTTGTCGGTGGCCGAACGGAAGTCGCGGACGACAACTGGGGTGGCGTCGAGTGCATCATCCGCCTCGATCCGAAGTTCCCACTCGAAGTCGTAAAGGGACTGGATGAGTTCTCCCACCTGATCGTCACCTGGCACTTCAGCCGGGCGTCCCCGAGTGACGTTGCTCTGCACGCACGCAGCCCCCGTAACAACCCTCGCTGGGAGCCATCCGGCACGTTCGCCCATCGCAACCACCGGCGCCCAAACCAACTCGCCACCAGCTTCCCCAGACTGCTCAAGATCGACGGCCTGGACCTCCATGTCACCGATTTGGACGCGGTAGACGGGACGCCCATCTACGACCTCGGCCCCTACTTCCAGGAGATGGGGCCTCAAGGCGCGATCCACGAGCCAGCCTGGCCCGGCGAGATGCTCAGCGAGTACTGGCCCGAGTCGTAACGGTTGCGATCACATGGCCCCGTCTTGCGCCACGGGACGCGCACCATCAGCTCGGACAGCGCGTAGGTGCAGGTGCCGGTCTCGCGGACCAGGTCCTCGTCGATCTTGGTGAGCAGTCCGCCCCACCAGCGGGCGCCCTGGGGCAGCGGGGCGCCGTAGGTGTAGCCGACGGCCTGGTCGCCGTCGTAGCCGATGATGCAGTTCCAGCCCGGCCGGCTGCTCCAGTTGTCGAGTCCACTCGCGAATTGAGCGGGCCGCCGCTGCGGGGTCGCCGGCGCGGGCATGACCGATGGCGAGGCGGGAGTGGAGCAGGGCCGCAGAGGGCGGCGCGATTGACCCGCAGGGCCTCGCGGTTGCGGCCATCGAGGCGGCCCTGCATCGCGAGGTTGGACCAGGCGCGGGCCTGGCCGCGCCTGTAGCCCGCGAGGATGGCTGACTGCAGGGCGTCGGCGAACAGCAGCCGGGCCTGGCCCCGGTGACCGGCGTCATGGGCGGCCCACCCGGCGGAGGAGCACAGGTCGGCGATCGCGCCGTGCAGTGCCTGCTCCACGCTGTTGTCCGTCAAAGGGCTACGCCCACATGAGAAGTGAGGCGAGGGTGACGGCTGCCTGGTAGCACTCGGCGGTCTTATCGGAGCGAGTTGCGATGCCTCGCCGTTGCTTCAGCCTGTTGAAGCAACGTTCGACGACGTTGCGGCGTTTGTAGATCTGCTTGTCGAATGCGGGCGGGCGCCCGCCGGAGCGGCCGCGTCGGAGGCGGTTGGCGATCTGGTCCGCTCGTTCGGGAATCGTGTGGGCGATGTTGTGCTGCCAAAGCCAGGCGCGGATCGCCTTCGAGCTGTAGCCCTTGTCGCCGATGACATGAGCGGGTCGGGTCCGGGGCCGTCCCGGACCCGACCGGGGCATCGTGACGGACTGAGCGCCAAGGTCTACCTGGCCTGCGTCGGACCGCGCGGGCTCAGACTGCGAAGCCACCATCCACCGCCAGCTCCGCGCCTGTGACGTATCGGGCGCTCTCACCGGCCAGGTATGAGACGGCGTCCGCGACCTCCGCCGCCGTGCCGAAGCGGCCGAGCGCAGTGAAGCCGCGCTGGAAGTCGGCGGAATCGCCGTCGCCCGGGTTCATGTCGGTGTCGATCGGGCCCGGGTGGACCAGATTGACGGTGATCCCGTGCGGGCCGAGCTCCCGGGCCATGCCCTTGGTGAAGCCGATCAGAGCGGCCTTGCTGGTCGCGTAGAGCGCGCTTCCGCGGAAGGCCACGCGCTGGGCGATGCAGCTGCCGATGCTCACGATCCGTCCACCCTCGACCAGGTACTGCAGCGCCGCCTGGGCGTAGAGGTAGGGCGCGCGAACGTTCACCGCCAGCACCCGGTCGATCTGGTCGCATGTCACCGCCTCGATTGGCCCGACGGCGCCGACACCCGCATTGTTCACCAGGATGTCCAGCCGCGTGAACCGCTCGGCGACCGCCGCCACCGCGCCGCACACCGCCTCCGGATCTGCGCTGTCCGCGCGAACGGCCCAGCCGCTCCGCCCCATTGCGGTGATCTTGGCGACCACCTCCTCGGCCAACTCGGCCGAGCCCTGGTAGGTCAGCGCCACGTCTGCGCCGTCCTCGGCCAGCCGCAGCGCGACCGCCGCCCCGATCCCCCGGCTGCCGCCGGTCACCAGCGCCACCTTGCCGTCGAGCGCCGTCGCACCGTTCATCGTCATCTCCGTAAAACTCCTTGTTCCGGTCTTGGACACGCTCAATCCAAGACCGGAACGCCCTGCGAGTCCGGCGGCATTCAGACGTCACGTTCAATCTTCAACGACGACTCCGTATACCCCGGACGTACGAACCGACCCCGGCTGCCCGGTACAGTTCGGTCCGCCCGCCGGATCGGTAGCCACGTGGACCAAGGGGCAGCTCGGCCGGCCGACCGTCGCCGTCCAGCACCGCGCGCGCCGAGCTCGTCAACGCGGACGCGGGCCTGCGCGGCGGCGCGCACCTCGGCGGCTAGTGCTGTGACCGGGATGGTTCACCGTGATCGGAAGGCGGCTCGCGGGACGAGCGCACGCGCAACGGCTGGTATTACTGGGGCATGCAGGAAGAGATTGCACGCTCCGCGATCGACACGTTCATCTCCGCGTTCAACGCCTCAGACGACAGCTATGTGACTGCCCTGCTCTCCCAGGCTCTGACCTCAGACGTGGTCTTCTGGGGGCCGTTGGGTCGCAGCGAAGGAATCGCGGCGGTCGAGCGGTTCGTGCTGGACATCCGGCGCCACCCGGCGGGGACCGGCACGATGGTGCGCTGCTCGGCGGTGGACATGCCTGACGAGTGGGCCCGGTACCAGTGGGTCTTCACCACGCCGGATGGAGGTCCCCGCCTGGCGGGAACGGACGTCGTCCATCTGCGGCGGAGCCTCATCGACCAAGTCATTGTCTTTGCGGGGGAGATCGACCCGTCCGCCTCCTGAGTCGTCCTTCTGTCGCTGCCCTTCTCCTGAACTTGCCCCCTTCGGCGCTCGGGGACTGCGGTTCGCGGTTGGTCAGGCTGCGGTGTTGAGGGGGCGTCCGCCCCAGCGGATGCCCTTCTCGTTGCGGATGCGGGCGCGTTCCTTGCGTTGGGCGGTGAGTACGTCGCGGTGGCGGGCGTTGGTAGTGCGCCAGGCGCCGCGCACTGGCAGGACACCCTCCGGGAGAACCGGCCCCGGCCTACCAGGTTGGACCCCTACAAGCCCTATCTGGACCGGCGGCTCGCCGCTGGATGCACGAGCGTCACCCGCCTGCACCGCGAACTGCTCACCGAGAAAGCCCCGGTCACCTACCAGATGGTCCGCGCCTACATCGCCACACTGCGCGCTGCACCGGCAACACCGCGGCCCGAGTGGTGGTGGCGTGGAAGCGGCGGGCGCCGGCATGCAGCTGCCGGCGGAATGGGTGCGGGCCGCCGACGACGTGGCGGCCCGCGGAGTGGGGATAGGAGGACGCGTGGGTGCGGTCACGGGCGCCGCCCGCCGTCGACCCGGTCGGCCACAGCCTGCAGCATGCCCCCATCGGGCTTACTTGCTCCGGTGGCGGCCAGGGCCCGCTGGGTGTGAAGGGTCAGCACGGCCCAGCGGCGCAGACAGCCATCGGCGAGGCGGGCGTCCAGCGCCTTCAGGTCGCCGGGCTCGACGCTCTGCCACAGCGGATGCAACGCGGGGGCCGCATGCGGGATCTGGTCGCGGGTGAGCGGCCAGATGTAGGGCCAGCCGGCGCTGCGGGTGGCGAGCATCCGCTGGGCGCGCAGCCTGCGTTCGCCGCGCGCCGCGGCGATGAGCACCCCACACAACCCTTGGGGGAGGTCGTCGTGCAGGAAACGCAGGTACTCAAAGCACGACGCCGACAGCCGGTCGGCGTCTTCGACCACGACGATCCGCGGCCTTGCAGCCAGGGCGTGGCGGATCAGCGTGTCGGCTGCCCCGGGGTCGGCAGGCGCCTGGCCACAGAGCTTCAGTGCACGGTGGAGTGCGGCGCGCAGGTCCGCCGGTGCCGGCTGAGCCCGCACATCCAGCGGCACCGGCTCACCGAGACGGCGGGCGGCGGTGTGGACGGCGAAGGTCTTGCCGACCCCGCAATCGCCCAGCACGCACACAAACCGGCCCTGGGCATAGGCATCGGCGAGCGCATCGCCCACGGCGAGCATGCCCGGAGTGAGCAGGGTGCGCACACCCGGGATGTCGAGGAAGTGCAGGCCGGCTGGGGCGGCGTCTTGAAGGACGGCGAAGGGCCCGGCTTGCGGCGGCCTCGCCCCAGATGGCCCGTGAGGGAGTCGGAGTGGTCAGCACCGCTTCAGGGCCCAGTCCACGATCCGGTCGTCGACCTTGTCGGCCTTGAAGTGCTCCATGCCCTTGATCACGTGCTTGGTGATCTTCACCCACTCACGGAACGAGCCGAGCGCGTACTGGGTGTCCACCCGCTTCAGCAGCGCCACACCGGGTGCGAGTCGGGCACGGTCTTGAGGACCTCGTCCTCGGTCATGGCCAGGATCTCCAGGCGGATGTAGATCCGCGAGGCCAGTGCCGGATCGCTCTGCAGCGTCTCGTACGCCTCCCGGCCACCGACCAAGACGATAGCGGGCTTGGGGTCGCAGGTATCCCACAGCTTGCGCAGGAACTCGAAGTTCTCCCGCCGGTACTGCTGGGCCTCGTCGCACACGGGACGTAAGGAGAGGGAAGTTCAGCAGATACACGTGTGGGACAGATGCGTCTGACGCGAGGCTATGAGCCGCACATGGACTCCCCACCCAGCCGCGTACTCGGACGGGTGACAGCAGGACATCCCCGCCAGTTCGATGGACGCGCGTGCTAACGGCGGTCTTCGGAACTGCTGCGGGAACCCGACCGACAAGGCTCGCAGCACCGGCACCGGCCTCACACTCCCTCGCAACACCGAACCCCCGGACACACTCCGCACACCAGACGACCCCACAAAGACCAGGCAAGCAAAGGAGATTCGGCGAACATGGCACCGACCGATACGGCTTCGCGTCACCGCAAAGTCCGGGGAACCGTCACCATGATCAACCGCCCAGACCACCCATGAACAGCGGTAATGCACGGGTCTGATGCAGGTTCGGGTGACAGGTGCGGTCACGCGGCCTGGAGGGCCGGCGTGGTCATGACGGTCTCGAATTCGATGGGGGTCAGCCGGCCGAGTGATGCTTGTCTGCGACGTCGGTGATAGGTCCGCTCGATCCAGGTCACGATCGCGATCCGGAGTCCTTCGCGAGTGGCCCAGGCACGGCGGTCGAGGACGTTCTTCTGGAGCAGGCTGAAGAAGGACTCCATGGCCGCGTTGTCGCCGGCAGCTCCGACC
>NZ_JBEYZY010000051.1:0-39846 GCF_040646295.1 Streptomyces sp. NPDC046197
CTGTACGGAACTCGGGGAGCCGTCTCACCACGTCGCCCCCCCCCCCGCCCGCCCCCCCCCCCCCCCCCGGCCCCCCCCCCCCCCCCCCCCGGCCGCCTGCCGACCGCGCCGACCAGTTCGCCGAGCAGTTCGCCGCGGCCACCGAGTTCGGGCTGATCCCCGACCCTGACGCCGTCCGCGCGGTCTGGGAAGACGCCCTGGCCGCGCCCGGCTGGGCGGGTCCGGCGCTGTGGCTCCACGGCGACCTGCATCCGGCCAACGTCCTCACCGCCGACGGCACCTTCTGCGGCGTGATCGACTTCGGCGACCTCTGCGCGGGCGATCCGGCCTGCGACCTCGCCGCCTCCTGGGTGCTACTGCCGGACGGCGCCGCCGACCGCTTCCACGGTGCCTACCAGCCGACCCCGGACGCCGCGACCCTGCGCCGCGCCCGCGGCTGGGCGGTGCTGCGCGCCCTCAGCGGCATCCTCATCGGAGAGGCCGGCGTCCACGGCCGTCCGGGCGGCAAGCCGACCTGGGGCCCACCTGCCCAGGCCGCACTGCGACGCCTCGTCGCAACGGCCGGCCCTTGAAGACGACACCGGCTCAGCGCACGCTCCGAGACGGAGGTTCCTCAACTTCCGTGAAGAAGGCGCTCATGCCGTCGACGTCCGACAGGTAGCTGTCGATGGCAGTGACGCGTGCGTCGCGGGTGGTCAGCACCGTCGCGAGGTGTTCGTCGAGCTTGCGTCCGTCAGGGGCGGTCGCTGTGTTGCGCAGCGAGAGGGCGGCGCCGTGCGCGCCGACGAGCACATGCAGCAACTCGGTGCGCAGTCCTTGGCCGGCGATGTGCCGGGCTCGGTTCAAGACCGCGTCCGCGCCATGGATGGTGCCCGAGATGGTCCCGGCCCCCGGCATGGTCCAGATGATGTCGTCCGCCAGCAGACCACGCAGCCTCTCCCAGTCACGGGCCTGGAACGCGGCGAGGAAGCTTTCGGCGATCGCCGCAGGGTCGGCGCTGGGCGTGGACATGGGTCTCCTGTTCTTCACCGGCAGAAAGCCGTCGTCAACTCCGCATCGAGCCTAGGCGTTCCGCCCCGAACGCACCCACCGGCAGCCTGGTGCTCCTACTACCCCGCAGCGGGCGGTCGTTGCCCGGCAGAGCGGGCCGGGTGAGCGGCCCGGACCGTCCAACGGGGCACTGGTGCCGGCAGCGCGCGCTTCGTCGTCGGGAGGCCCACATGGCGCACCGGCTTGCCCGGCCCGTCAACGCACTAGCGTGGGTGCATGTCCGCATCCTCGGCGAGAGACTTCTACGACGATCTGGCCCCCGACTACCACCTGATCTTCCCGGACTGGGACACCAGCATGGCGCGCCAGGCCGCAGTGCTGGACGCGCTTGCCCGTCAGCGCCTGGGAGCGGGACCGCACACCGTCCTGGACTGCTCCTGCGGAATCGGCACCCAGGCGATCGGGCTGGCCCTGCGCGGGCACAAGGTCGTCGGCAGCGACCTGAGCCCCCTGGCCGCCGCACGTGCCGCGACCGAGGCGGCCGCCCGGGGCGCCGACCTGCCGACCGCTGCCGCGGACATGCGCCGACTGCCCTTCTCGTCGGCCGCCTTCGACATCGTCGTGTGCGCCGACAACGCCCTCACGCACCTGCTGTCGGCGCACGACGTCAAGGCGGCCCTGCTCGGCATGCGCCGGGTCCTCCGCGAGGGCGGGCTGCTGGTGATCACGATCCGTGCCTACGAGGAGGCCCGCCGAACCAAACCCACAGCCACACCTCCCCAGGTCACGGAAACCCCCGACGGAGAGGTCATCACCTTTCAGCTGTGGAACTGGCACAAGGACGGCGAGCACTACGACTTGGAGCACTTCCAGCTCATCCCCGCAGCCGGGACCTGGACGGTCCGGCGCCGCCAGACCACCTGCTGGGCACTGACCCGAGCACAGGTGACACGGTTCGTGGCCGAAGCCGGCTTCTCCGGCATCGCGTGGCACATGCCTGACTCCACCGGGTACTACCAGCCCGTGCTCACCGCACAGCGCGCCCCTTCCACGCCGTGACGGCACCGACGGCTCAGCCGCGGTCGTCTAGGGTGCACGCATGACCTCGCGCAGCTACCTCTCCGAACTGTTCTCGCTGGATTGCCGCGTCGCCGTGGTGACGGGCGGCAGTTCCGGCATCGGCCGAGCCATCGCCGGGGCTCTGGCCCGGGCGGGGGCGAGCCTGGTGATCGTGGCGCGCAAGGAGGCGGAACTGGCCGCCACGGTCGACGAGCTGACGGCGGACGGCTGCCGGGCGGCCTGGGTGAGCGCCGACCTGAGCACCCGCCACGGGGTGCGCGCGGCCGCGGAGCAGGCAGCCGGGGTGTTCGGCGAGCCCGACATTCTCGTCAACAGCGCCGGGATCAATCTTCGGCCGCCCATGGGCGAGTTGGGCGAGGAGGTGTGGGACGCCACGATGGCGGTGAACCTGGAGGCGCCCTACCTGCTGGGCCAGCGGTTCGGGCCCGGCATGGCCGAGCGCGGGTTCGGGCGGATCATCCACATCACCTCCCAGCAGGCGCACCGGGCGTTCGTCCACAGTGGCGCCTACGGGGTCTCCAAGGGGGCGCTGGAGTCGCTGGCCCGCTCTCAGGCCGAGGCATGGTCGGCACACGGCGTCACCTGCAACACGCTGGTGCCCGGCTTCGTCATGACCCCGCTCAATACACGGTTGTCGTCCGACCCCGAGAGGGTGGCGGCGCTGGCCGCGCGCACCTTGGTCGGGCGCAACGGCCTGGCCGAGGATTTCGCCGGAGCGGCGGTGTTCCTGGCGAGCCGCGCCTCCGGCTACGTCACCGGGCAGGCGATCTTCGTCGACGGGGGGTTCTCCGTTCACTGAACCCGGCGCCGGATGATCTCCCCGTGGAGCGTGGCGGCACAGGGTCCGCGTGAGCGGTGAGGGCAACGAATGGACCATTGAACCGCGCCCAGGCAGGCTGGATGCATGCGGTCATCCCTCCGCTCATCTCCTCCACCCGGACCGGGCGGCCACAGCGGGGTCCTGTTCACACTGGCGCAGTGTGTTCCCTTCGTGCTCGCGCTGGGCGTACTGGGCATCGAACTCTCCCCTGCGCACGCTCTGGTCACCGGGCCCATCCTCATCGCGACCCCGGCACTGGCCGCCCTCATGACGGGCCCGAAAGGAACACTGGCCGCGGCAGGCCTCGCCCTGGCCGTCAGCGTGACCACCGCCGCCCGCAACCAGGCGTGGGGCACCCAGCAGGTCTTCGGCAACCTCCTCGGGCTGGTGGTGGTGTCCGTGGCCAGTGTCATCCTGAGTAACGCGGTGCGTACGCGCAGACAGAGCGAGCTGGACCAGGTGCGCCGGATCGCCGTGGCAGCACAGCAGGTCATCCTGCGGCCGGTGCCCACCCGGCTGGGCCCGGTGCGGGCCGCCGGCCTGTCCCTCGCGGCGGAAAGGGAAGCCGAGATCGGTGGCGATCTGTACGAGGCTGTCGAGACGCCCTACGGCGTCCGGTTGATCGTGGGGGACGTCCGGGGCAAGGGGCTCAAGGCCATCCGCGCGGTCGCCGCGGTGCTGGGCGCCTTTCGGGAGGCGGTGCACTACGAGGACGACCTGGTGGAGGTCATGAACCGCTGCGCGGCCGCGCTGCGACGGGAGATCGCCAGGCAGGGTGCGTACGACGAGGAAGTCCTGATGGAGGGGTTCACCACCGCGCTGCTGGCCCAGGTGTCGGCGGACGAACCCGTGGTGCAGCTGGTCAACCGCGGTCATCCGCCCCCGCTGGTGCTGCGCGAGGGCAGGGTCCAGGCTCTGACGCCTGCCTGCCCCCTGCCGCCGTTCGGGCTGGAAGAACTCATGAGCGGCCCTCCCGCCAAGCCCGACAGCCATCCGTTCCTGCCCGGTGACCGTCTGCTGCTGTACACCGACGGCGTGATCGAAGCCCGCAATCGCGACCACGCCTTCTTCGCCCTGCCGGAAGCCATGGAAAGGACACGTGCCGACACGCCGGGCGAGTTCCTCGAACGACTGCACCAGCAATTGATCCGCCACACCGAGGACCGACTTTCCGACGATGTGGCGATGATCCTGGTCGAGCGCCTTCACAACGGGTTGCAGTGAGGTTGCCGGCGGTACGGCTCGGCATCCGGTCGACCTCGACAGCGGCCCTGAGGCCGGCTGGGAGGGCCCGGACCCGGCGGGTGCCCTCGCCGGTCCCTGCTCGCTCAGCCGGTCCCCACGTTGCCCGGCGGGTAGGACGGGCGCATGGGCACCGGGGCCGTCGGCAGCGGCGGCAGCGCGGTCTCCTCCACCCAGGCGGCGAACAGATCGTCCAGGGGCCGTCCCGCGAACCGTGCGGCGTGCGCGGTGAAGGTGCCGGTCGTCACGGTCCCGCCCCGGTGCACACCCGCCCAACTGCGCAGCATCCGGAAGAACGCCTCGTCGCCCAGCGCGCAGCGCACCGCGTGCAGCACCAGGCCGCCGCGTTCGTAGAGCCGGTCGTCGAACATCCGCTTGCGGCCCGGGTCGGACAGCCTCAGGTCCTCCGGGAGCGAGGACAGCTTCCGGTGCGCCGCCGCGGCGAGTTGGGCGGCCGCGGGGCCACCGGACCGCTCCGACCAGAGCCATTCCGCGTACTTCGCGAAGCCCTCGTTGAGCCAGATGTGCCGCCAGTCGGCGATGGACACGCTGTTGCCGAACCACTGATGTGCCAGCTCGTGCGCCACGAGCCGCTCAAAGCTGCTGGCTCCGTCGACGTGGTTGGCGCCGAACAGCGACAACCCCTGCGCCTCCACGGGGACATCGAGCTCCTCCTCGGTCACCACCACCGCGTACTCGCCGAACGGGTAGGGACCGAAGAGTTCCTGGAACAGCGCCATCATGGCCGGCTGGCGGGCGAAATCCCGGGAGAACCGGTGCAGCAGAGGCGCGGGGACGTGCCCGTACTGCGGCACACCGCCCTCGCCCGGATCGCCGAGCAGCACGGTCTGGTATCTGCCGATCGACAGACCGACCAGATAGCTGGAGGTCGGTGCCGGCTGCTCGTACACCCACGTGGTCGTCGACGCCTTCGTGGTACGGGTCAGCAGCCGCCCGCCCGCCACCACGGCATAGGCGGACGGGGTGGTGACCGAGATCTGGTACGACGCCTTGTCCGCCGGACGGTCGTTGCACGGGTACCACGAGGGCGCCCCGACCGGCTGGCTCGCCACCAGCGCCCCGTCCTCGAGCTCCTCCCAGCCGATCCCGCCCCAGGGGCTGCTCACCGGCTTGGGGTTGCCCGACCAGTGCACCTCGACGGTGAACGCGGCACCGGCCCGGATCGGCTTGGACGGACGGATGCGCAGGCGGCCGCCGCGGTGCGCGTAGTGCGGTGCCCGCCCGTCCACCTTGACCCGGCCGACGCGGAAGTCGGCCAGGTTCAGGTGGAACTCGTTGAGCGCGGCCCGGCCCGCGATGGCGTTGAGCCGGGCCGTCCCGGCCAGCCGGTTGGGGCCGGGACGGTAGTCCAGCGTGAGCTCGTAGCGGTTGACCCGGTAGCGGGGGTCGCCATGATCGGGGAAGTACGGGTCTGCTTCCGCCTTCTGCTGAGGGCTCACTGGTGCTTCTGCTCCCTGCGCTGTGCCTGTGCGTCGTGCCGGTGCCCCGCCCATGGGCCCGAGGCGCGTCACACCGCTCGCTTCCGGGGACGCCACGCCTCGATCGGGTTGCCCAGCCAGCGCGTGTCGTCGGGTACGGACTCCGCCGCCATCACGAGCGAGGCGGGGCCCAGCGTGGTGCGAGCCCCGACCGTGCTGCCGGGCAGGACGATTCCGCCAGGACCAAGCGTCGCGCCCTCGCGGAGGACCACAGTATCCGTCCGCAAGATCCGGTCGTGGAAGAGGTGGGTCTGCAGTACGCAGCCACGGTTGACCGTGACGCCGTCGCCCAGTGTCACGAGGTCCGTCTCGGGCAGCCAGTAACTCTCCACCCACACGCCCCGGCCGAGCCGGGCCCCGAGCCCGCGCAGCCACAGCGTCATCAGGGGTGTGCCCGAAACGGCCCCGGCCAGCCACGGCACCGCGACGACCTCGACGAACGTGTCCGCCAGTTCGTTGCGCCACACGAATGAGCTCCACAGCGGGTGTTCCCCGCTGCGGTGCCGGCCCACGAGCAGCCACTTGGCCACGACGGACACGGCGGCAGCGGCTGCTCCGGCGCACAGCAGCACCACCCCGCACAGTGGCCACGCCCAGCCGCCCAGCGCGCTGATCGCCGCGGCCGTCAGCACCACAAGCCACGCCGAGCAGAACACGGGCACGATCCGGCACAGCTCCACCAGCCCGCGGGCCCACAGCAGCCGGGCCGGCGGCTCGTAGGTGCGGCTCTGGTCGCCGCCGGACACCGCGCGCGGCAGCTTCACCGGCGGCAGGCCCAGGTAGGAGCTGCCCTTCTTCGCCTTCTTCGGCGTCGCCGACAGCACACCGACCAGCCCGCCGTCCGGCACACTGCGGCCCGGCGCCGTCATACCGGAGTTCCCGAGGAACGCCCGCCGTCCGATCTCCGCGCGCCCGATCCGTACCCAGCCGCCGCCGAGCTCGTACGGTGCGGTCAGCGTGTCGTCCGCCAGGAACGCCCCGTCGCCGACCGTGGTCAGACTCGGCAGCGCCAGGACGGTCGACACCTCGGCGCGCCGCCCGATCCGCATCCCGAGCAGCCGCAGCCAGACCGGAGTGATCAGCCCGGCATACAGCGGGAACAGTGTCTCGCGCGAGCGGTCCATCAGCTGCGTGACCGTCCATGCCTGCCAGCCGGTCCGGCTGTGCGTCGGATACGTGCCCGCTCGCAGCCCAAGACTCATCAGCCGTACGGCGATCACGAGCAGCAGCGCGTACGTCAGCCCGAACGCGAGCGTCGCCGGGACCAGGGCCACGGCGGCGCCCCGCAGGGCGGTGCCGAGTCCGGCGGCCGGGTCGACGAGGCCGTGGGCCACCGCGAGGGCGGCCACGCCCGCCGGCACCGGCAGGGCCGCCAGCGCGAAGCCGGTGACGCCGTACATCGCCCGCCACCACTTGCTGCGGTGCGGCCGCTCCTTGGGCCAGTTGTGCTTGGCCTTGCCGAGCTTGACGGCCGGAGCACCCGCCCAGCGCTGACCGGTCGGAATCTGCCCGGCGACGGCCGATCCGGGGGCCACCTCGGCACGCTTGCCGACCCGGGCGCCGGGAAAGAGCATGCTGCGCGTGCCGACCGTGGCGTGTGCGCCCACCTTGACCGGTCCGACCTCCAGGCGGTCACCGTCCAGCCAGTGGCCCGCCAGGTCCACTTCCGACTCGACGGCCGCGCCGCGGCCCAGCTTGAGCATGCCGGTCACCGGAGGCAGGGAGTGCAGGTCCACATCCGGCCCCACCTTGGCGCCCAGGGCGCGCGCGTACCTCACCAGCCACGAACCGGTCAGCGAAGTCGCCCCGCTGAACTCGGCGAGCCGTTCCGCGGCCCACAGCCGCAGGTGCACTCCCCCGCCGCGCGGGTACCGGCCGGGCCGGACGCCGCGCAGCAGCAGCCGGGCCCCGCCCGCCGCGATCGCCAGGCGTCCGGGCGGGGTGAAGCACAGCACAGCACCGGCGGCCACGGCCCACCAGGAGGCCGTCGGCGCCCACGGATACGGGCCGAACCGGTGCAGGACGTTCCCGAGTGCGGCGATCGCCACGGTCCAGCGCAGCCCGAGCACCGTGAACAGGGGCAGCAGCAGGAGGAGTTGAAGCGCCCCGGCCCGCGCCGGGGTCGGCTCGATCGCGCGCTGCGCCCCGTCGTCCTGTGCCGACTCCTCCAGATGGCGGGCCAGCTTGCGCAGCGTCGGTTGCTGGTAGATGTCGAGGACGGCCGCGCTGGGATAGCGGGTGCGCAGGCGGGTGGTGAGCTGGGCGGCGGCAAGGCTGTTGCCGCCGATGGCGAAGAAGTCGTCGCACGCGTCGGTCACCGGGATGCCGAGGACCTCGGTCCACTGCTCGGCCAGCCAGGCCTCCGTGCCGTAGAGCTGGACGGCGGGGCCCTCGATGCCCTCCAGCGGCCAGGGCAGCGCGTTCCGGTCGACCTTGCCGGAGGTGCGGGTCGGCAGGTCGCCGACGGGCGCGAGCAGCGGGACCAGGGCGGCGGGGAGTTCGGAGCGCAGCTTCTCGACGGCGGCCGTGTGGTCCCAGCCCTCCTGGGTGACGACGTAGCCGACGAGGAGCTGGTTGCCGCTGCGTGCGGTCCGTACGGCGGACGCGGCCCCGGCCACACCGGGCAGCGCCTGCAGTGCGGCATCCACCTCACCCAGTTCGATCCGCCGTCCGCCGAGCTTCACCTGTTCGTCGCCGCGCCCGAGGAAGACCAGTCCCTCGGGTTCGGCCCGGACGAGGTCGCCGCTGCGGTAGGCGCGTTCCCAGCCGAGGGAGTCGAGGGGCGCGTACTTCTCCGCGTCCTTCGCGGCATCCAGGTACCGGGCAAGTCCTGCCCCGCCGATCACCAACTGGCCGGTGCCGCCCATCACGACCGGCCGCTCGGCCTCGTCCACGACGGCCAGCTCCCAGCCGTTCAGCGGCAGTCCGATCCGGATGGGCTCCTCGCCGGTCAGCAGCGAGGCACAGGCCACCACGGTCGCCTCGGTCGGCCCGTAGGTGTTCCAGACCTCGCGTCCCTCGGTGACCAGGCGCTGCGCCAGCTCGGGCGGGCACGCCTCACCTCCGAAGATCAGCAGGCGGACGTCGTCGAGGGTCTCGGGCTCCCAGAGGGCGGCCAGGGTCGGCACGGTGGAGACGACGGTGATCTCCTGCTCGACCAGCCACGGGCCGAGGTCCGCCCCGCTCCTGACCTGTGAGCGGGGCACGGGCACCAGACAGGCCCCGTACCGCCAGGCCAGCCACATCTCCTCACAGGAGGCGTCGAAGGCCACGGAGAGGCCCGCCATGACCCGGTCGCCGGGCCCGATCGGCTCCTCCAGGAGGAAGAGATCCGCCTCGGCGTCCACGAACGCGGCGGCGCTGCGGTGGCTGACGGCGACTCCCTTGGGCTTCCCGGTGGAGCCGGAGGTGAAGATGATCCAGGCGTCGTGCTCCACGCCGGGGCGGGCGGCGGGGACGTCGGAGACGCCGTTGACGGTCAGGTGGTGACCGGCGCCGACGACCGCCCGCACCTCCGCCTCCCCGAACACCAGCTCGGCCCGTTCATCGGGGTCCTCGGCGTCCACCGGGACGTAGGCGGCTCCCGCGGCGAGCACGGCGAGGATCGCCACGTACAGGTCGTTGGTGCCGGACGGGACGCGCACGCCGACCCGGTCGCCGAGGCCGACCCCGGCGTCCGCCAGACGCCGCCGGAGGGTTTCGACCTCGACGGCCAGAGCACGGTAGGTCAGGCAACGGCGGCCGTCGTCCAGGGCCGGCTCCTCGGGGAAGGCCCGCACCGAGGCGTCGAGAATGTCCACGAGCGTCCGCGGAGCGGCGGCGGGGGCGGCAGAGTAGCGCGCCCGATCGCCGAACCGAAAGCGCATCTCGTCGTCGGACAGCGCGAGCGCGGGGCCGTGCTGAAGGGCTGCCATCGGATCCTCACGTGTCGTTCCCGGAGTGTTCCGGGGCGCTGGTGGGCCCGCAGGGATGCCTGGGGATATTCCGGTCCAGCTCCGAACAAGCCGACGATTCTAGTACGGCGCCGGATGCGGCCCTGCCCGTCGGCGTCCCGGGATGACCTGCGGAAGGCGGTCGTCCGATGCGCTGACGTGGGGGTGCGTCGTCGCGACGAGACATGCCCCACACACCGGTACCGCACGGTCGCCGCAAGTCATCGGCCGCCGGGTGCAGTTGATGCCGGTCGCGCTCATGGGAAGGGAACCCGGGTGCCCGGCGCCGGCACGGAGGCCTGCCTTCGGCGGATGCGAAATCCCTTCGCCCGGCCGCCGGTCGGGGATCGAGACTGTTGTCATGCTGGGATTCGTCAGGACGGACAACGATGCCCTCGTCTCGTGCTTGGGCGATCCGCAGCGCGCGGTCGCGGCCTACCGCGTAGTGCTCCGGCGGGGCGAGGACGCGGTGGGCGCCGTCCGCTCCGGTCTCCGCCACGGGGATCCGGCAGTCCGCGAAGGTTGCTGTCGCCTCCTGGACCACCTGGTCGACAGCGATTCGATGGACCAGCTGATCGCCATGGCCGACGACCCGGACGCCCGGGTCCGGATCTCGGCCTTCCACGCCCTGGCCTGTGACCGGTGCAAGGGCGACACCTGCGCACCGGGCGCCGACCGGGTTCTCGAACCCGCACGGCGACACCTGAGCTCCGACCCCGACCCGCACGTCCGGATGATGGCCGCCGAACTCGTCGGCAAATTCGCCCATACCGATGCCCAGGCCCTCGCCGCGCTGGAGGCGTCCCACGCCGATGACCCGGTTCCGGCGGTGCGGAAGAAGGCGGGCTGGTACACGCCCGGCGGCGCCATCCACGAACGGACCGCCCCACGCGGCCGCGGGTGACGGCACAGCCTTCGTCTTCCTGCACCGGGCGGGCGCGTTCTTCGAGAGCACCTTGCCTCCCGGCGCCGTACTCGCCTGTACAGCGACGGACTGATCGATGCGCCGGGCATCGACCTGGACGACGCCACCCACGACTTCTTCGGCCAACTCGCCCGGGCCGGCACCCGCGGCATGGACGCTGTCATCCACCACACCCGGCGCATCACCCCCCGCAGCGACGACGTCGCCCCGCTGAGCCCGCCCGCATACCTTGACCCGGTCCGGCACTCCCAGGACGTCGGCGACCTGGCCGAACAGGTGCTCAAGCTGTGCGTGCAGCAGTGCCGGGACGCCGGACTCACCTGGTGGGAGATCGGGGACCTGCTCGGAGTGACCCGCCAAGCGGCCTTCCAGCGGTTCGGCAAGCCCATCGATCCCGCACGGGAAACAGTCGTCCGCGGCCTCCCGTTTCGGTACCGCTCCTTCAGAGCGGAGCACAACCGCGTCCTCGTCCCGGCTCTGACCGCGGCGCATGCTAAGCGGTGCGGCGGGGTTTTTTGGCGGGTGCCTTCTTGGTCGCCGCCTTCTTCCCGGACGTGGACTTCTCCGTCGCCTTCTTCTGCGCTGCCGCCTTCTTGGCCGGCTGCTTCTTCGCGGTCTTGGCGGCCGCCGCGCTCGTGCGCGGCAGCTCGTGCACCTCGGCCTCACCGCCCTCCCCGCGGGAGGCCTTCACCTTCTGCACGGACGCATTGAGCGCCGCCATGAGGTCCAGCACCTTGCCCGGCTCGGTCTCCGCCTCCGGCACCTCGGGGGGCTCCCGGTGCTCGCGCTTGGCCTCGATGATCTGCTCCAGGGCCTCGGTGTAGTGGTCGTGGAACTCCTCGCCCTCGAGGTCGTCGCGGGTCATCGTGTCCATCAGAGCCAGCGCACCACGGATCTCGTTCTCGTCGACGTCCGCGGGCGGAGGCGTGACCTCGGCCGCGCTGCGCACCTCGTCCGGCCACAACAGCTGATGCAGCACGATCACGTCGTCCCGCACCCGCAGCATGCCGAGCCGCTCCCGCCCGCTCCACGCGAACTTGGCGATGGCCACCCGCGAGGAGCGCCCCAAAGCCTCCACCAGCAACCGGTACGGCTTGTTCGCGACCTGTCCCGCCGGCTGCAGGTAGTGCCCGGATCTGATGTGCAGCGGGTCGATCGCCTCCAGTGGCAGGAACCCCTCGATCTCGATCGCCTTCGCCGTCGGCAGCGGCAGGTTCCCCAGCTCGTCGTCGGTGATGGGGATGATCTGCCCCTTGGAGATCTCATAGCCCTTGCCGATCTCGTCGGCAGCGACCTCGCGGTCTTCCACCTCGCAGAACTTGCGCACCCGGACCCGGCCCATGTCCTTCTCGTGGTACTGGTGAAAGCGCACGGAATGGTCCTCCGTGGCGCTGACCATACCGACGGGCACCGTGACCAGACCGAACGAGATGGCGCCTGACCAGACGGCTCGGGGCATGACTCACCTCCGTGACAGCCCCGAGACCATCAGCCTACGAGCAACCCGGCAGCCCAGCCAGCTCAATTCCTGCTCTCCCGCCCCGGACTGCAGCCCGGCGCTTCCCATGCCGCGGGCAGTGCTCCTAGTGTCCCGCGCCCGGCAACGGCAGGCGGACGGTGTGGGTGAGCTTCGCGGCGCCGCCGACGTGGACCAGCGGGCCCGAGGGGGTGTGCTGCGCCATCGCGGTGATGGTGGAGGGACTGCCGAGGGAGTCGCCCATGTCGACGGCCATGTCGGTGACGCCCTGACCGGCCAGGTGAGCGGCCAGGCACGCGGTGCTGTTGGCGTTGGCGACGTCTTCGGCGACGCCGATCGACGGGGCGAACATGCGCGCCGCGACGCGGCCGGTGGGTGTCGGCGGGGAATGGACGTAACAGCCCAGGAAGCCAAGGCGGTCACAGACGGCGCGCAGTCGGCCGAAGTCCGGGGCGAGGGCGGCGAGCGCCGACCGTGAACCCACCGGAACCAGCAACCGCGAGCGCCCGACCGAGGCGACGCGGGCACCGGGAGCGAGCGTGCCCGAGGTGACGCCGAGTGCGGGCAGGACGAGTCCGAGCTCGATGCCGGTGGGCTCGCGCAGAGCGACGGGACCGGGTTCGAAGGCGGCTTTGACGTGTGTCTTCTCCCGCACGGACCAGCCGGCGAAGGCCCGGCCGGCCGCACGGAGAGCGGCCCGGTACTGCTCGTCCCCGGCGCGCAGGGCGAGGTGGGCCAGAGCGGCAACCGTGCCGTGCCCACACGCGGGCAGTTCACCCTCGGCGGTGAAGAACCGGAGGGACACCGTGGGATCGCCGGAACCGCCGGGGCGGCCGTCGGACACCGAGACGAAGACGGCGTGCGACGTGCCCGCCAGCGCCGGCACACGACGACGGTCGTCGTCACCGAGCGGGACCTCGTCCACCACCGCGGTGGGGCTGCCGCCTCCGTCCCCGCGCAGACACGCGCGGACGATCGCGACGGGCAGACCACCCCCGCCGGTCAGCAACCCGGAAACGGGTAGGCGCACATCACGCCATTCACCGTACCGCTGCGGGGCGCCCTGCGTCGGAGATCTGTTCCCAACCGAGCCGAAGACATCACCGACGGATCACCCTGTGAGCTGCCTCACTCGCCGTTTCGGGTTCCCGCCTACGAACTGCCTGGCCCTGACGCCTCTTTCGCGGCCGAAAGACATCCGCTGGCCGGATCCGTCAGTAACCTGGCATTGCAGCCAGTGGGACGATCAATACAGGCTGTGACCGTGTTACATCGACGTGTGGTTGTGGTGGCGTACGCGGGTGCCCAAGCCCTGGACATCACCGGACCGATTGAAGTGTTCGACACGGCCAACCGGCTCGGCGCCGCGTCGAGTGCCCCCTACCGGATCGAATTCGTCTCCGCCGACGCACCACTGGTGCGCACGAGTTGTGGGGTGATGGTGGAAGCCTCGCCGCTGGAGGCGGGGCAGGGCCCCATCGACACGCTTCTGGTGCCGGGCGGTTGGGGCCTCGACAGCGCGCTCGAGGACCGCGCGCTGGTCTCCTGGATCCGCCGGGCGGCCGCCCGCTCGCGCCGAGTCGCCTCCGTCTGCGGCGGGTCCTTCCTGCTGGCCGAGGCCGGCCTGCTGAACGGCAGACGCGCCACCACGCACTGGGCGTACACCAAGACGCTGGCCGGCCGCTACCCGGACGTGACGGTGGACCCCGAGCCGATCTTCGTCTGGGACGGCCCCTTCGTGACCTCCGCGGGCGTGTCGACCGGCATCGACATGGCGCTGGCCCTGGTGGAGGCCGATCACGGTGCGGCACTGGCGCTGGAAACGGCCCGGTTTCTGGTGCTGTTCCTCAAGCGGCACGGAGGACAGGCCCAGTTCAGCGCCGTCCTCGACGCCCAGCTGGCCGACCATCCGCCGATCCGGGCCGCCCAGGAGTGGATTCTGGACAACCTGCACAACCCGATGCCCGTGGCCGAGATCGCCCAGCGGGCCAACATGAGTCCGCGCAACTTCGCCCGTGTCTTCCGGCGCGAGGTGGGCACGACCCCCGGCCAGTACGTCGAGCGGTCGCGTATCGGCCGCGCCCGCGAACTGCTGGAATCCACCGACCTGACGATCAGCCAGATAGCGCGCCGCTGCGGGTTCGTCGCCCCCGAGACCTTCTTCCGCTCCTTCGGACGAACCCTGGGCCTCACGCCCAAGGAGTACCGGCACCGCTTTCAGGTCATCTCACCCGCCGGCCTCATCGACCGGCACCACGAGACGGACAGGAGCTCCGCATGAGCACGACCTCGGACGCACCCGAGGCAGGAACGACACGTCTGGTCGACCATCTGGCCGCGGAACTCGCCAGGGCGGGCGTCACCCACCTGTTCGGCGTCGGCGGCGCGAACATCGAGGACCTGTACGACGCCGTGCACCGCGGCGGCGCCATCCGCGGCGTCGTCGCCAAGCACGAGTTCTCCGCCGTCACCATGGCCGACGGTTGTGCGCGCACCACCGGGCGCCTCGGCGTGGTCGCCGCCACTTCGGGCGGTGGCGCGATGAATCTCGTACCGGGACTGGCCGAGGCGTACGCCTCCCGGGTGCCCGTGCTGGCCGTGGTGGGCCAGCCGCCGACGGGTCAGGAAGGCCTTGGGGCGTTCCAGGACTCCAGCGGCAGGGCGGGGTCCTTCGACGCCCGCGCGGTCTTCGCACCGGTCTCCCGGTTCTGCGCCCGGGTCGACGATGCGGACTCCCTCAGGGAGTTGCTGCCCCGAGCGATCGCCGCCGCACAGGCCGATCCCCGTGGACCGGCCGTACTGTTGCTGCCCAAGGACGTCCAGCAGGCGCGGATCCGGCTTCCTGACCATCAGACGGCACCGACACCGGGCGGCCCGGCACCGGGGGCGTCACCGGCTCCGACGGCATCGTCGTCTGCGCGGCTCGACACCGAGGCCCTCGCCGCCGCTTCCGGCACGCTCCACGAGGCCGAACGCGTCCTCGTCATCGCCGGAGAAGGCGTCGCCGCCGCGGACGCCCGTGCGGAGCTGGCCGAACTGGCCCGGCGCCTCGGGGCCTGGGTGGCGGTGACCCCGGACGCCAAGGACGTCTTCGACAACCGGGACCCCCGCTTCGCGGGCGTGGCCGGGGTGATGGGGCATGCCAACGTCGAGGACTGCCTGCGGCGGGCAGACGTGTGCCTGCTGGTCGGAACGAGGCTGCCGCTGCTCGCCCGCGGCGGCCTCGACCGGGCCCTTGCCACCACCGAGGTCGTCTGCCTCGGCCCCGAGCCGCCGTTCGTGGCGGGCTGCGAAGTGGGCGGGGACCTGCGGCAGGTGCTTCGCGCGGTGACCGACCGCCTCCCGTCGCGCTCCCGCGCCTGCCCCCGGCACGCCGGTCCGCTCCCCACCCCCCTGCCGGGCACGGCCTCTCCGGCGCGGGGGCGAACCGTCCCCCATGCCCAGGCGGTCGCCGCGGTCGAGGCGGCACTCCCCGACGACGCACATGTCTTCGTGGACGCCGGCAACGCCGGGGCCAGCGCCATCCATCTGCTCCCGGCACCGCCCCACGGCCGCTTCGTGGTGGCCGTCGGCATGGGCGGGATGGGCTACACCTTCGGTGCCGGAATCGGCGCCGCGCTCGCCACCGGCCGCCGCACCTACGTCCTCGCCGGTGACGGGGCCTTCTTCATGCACGGGATGGAAGTGCACACCGCCGTGGAGTACGCGGCACCCGTGACCTTCGTGATCTTCAACAACCACGCCCACGCCATGTGCGCGATGCGTGAGGAGTTCCTCCAGGGCAGCGGCCGCAGGAGCGACCTGTTCCGCAGGACCGACCTCGCCGCCGGGGTGGCCGCCGCCTTCCCGTCCCTCCAGGTCACGGACGCCCGCGACGCGGAGCAGCTGCGCCTGGCCCTGCTGCGCGGCAATGCGGGCGACGGCCCGGCGTTCGTCGCGCTGGACTGCGACCCACGGGAGATCCCCCCGTTCCTTCCCCTGCAGTCCTTCGCCGAAGCCGCACCAGCCGCCCAGGGGACACAAGTGCCCCACGGAACCCAAGCCGCCGACAGTGCCGAAGGCACCGACAGGAAGGAGAGTGCGAATGAACGAGGAGTCGTCCATGTTGGCTGACATCCCCGGTCTGATGCGGATCGAGAACTGCGGCAAGGAGGAGCTGACCGCCCACTGCATGGAACTCACCCATGCCGTCTACCCCCACCATCAGGTCTACGGCCAGTACTGCACCATCCACGAGTACGTGGACTGCCCCCCGGAGCACGCCTACGACTACCTGCGCCAGGGCCACCACCTGGAGGAGTGGACCTGCAGTCTGCGGGGCTTCGCGCCCGCCGGCACACCGGGCCTGTGGGTCGGCCACGACCGGCTCGAGGACGACACCAGGATCTACTGCAAGGTGGTCGCCAACCCCGACGCCATGACCGTGGACTACCACTGCTCCTGGGACCAGGGCGAGAAGCTGTGGATGATCTATCTGATGCGGGTCGTCCCGGCCGCACTGGTACTGGACAAGCCGGGCTCGGTGATCACCTGGACCAACTGCCGGCACCCCTACTACGACGCCAACCCGTACCCCGACGCCGCTCCCCGCCCGGGCCGGCCCTGGGTGGGCGACTACTGGGACCTCTTCTACGCGGGGCACACCGTGGAGATGAACAACCTCAAGGCGATCCTGGAACACCGCCACCGCAACGGTCTGCCGGTCGGCGTGGCCCCGAGGGCGGTGGCCAAGTGACCACGGTCAGCCTCACCGACGTCGCGAGCTACCTCCCCGGCGAGCCGGTCCCCGCGCAGTACTACACGGACTACCCCGGAGCCGAGGACAAACTGCGCAACCACCCCATGTTCAAGGTCCCGCCGTTGCGGCACCATGTGGCCCCGGACGAGACCAACGCCGACATGGTCGAGCGCGCCGTGCAGCCCCTGATCGAACGGCACGGCAGGGACGCGATCCGAGGCGTCGACGTGCTGTTGGTACACAGCCAGCTGCCCGACCTGCCGTTCGTGGGGGCGGGGACCGAGGTGGCACGCCGGCTGGGTCTGCGACCGGAGTGGCTCGTGGACGTGGCCAACGCGGGCTGCGCGTCCTTCGTCCACATGCTGAAGCTGGCCCGCCAGATCCTCACCACGACCGATGCGAAGAGCGCGCTGATCTGCAACGCGCAAAGCGCCGCCGGCCAGTGTTTCACCCAGTCCGAGGTGCGCAGGCTCGCCCAGGCCGCCATCCCGGGCGACGGCTGCGGCGTGGGGTATGTGACGACCTCGGCCGGCGCCCCGGTCCTCGACGTGGAGACCCGCCACATCGGCGAGTACGCCGGGGACATGACCGTGGCGGTCGACGACGGCCGCAAGTACTGGGAACCGGGAGAGTCCCAGTTGCGGATCGGTTTCACCGACTCCAGCGTCGCCAAGGTCCTGGCCCGCGGGAACCGCCTCGTCCCGGAGGTGGTCACCGACCTGTGCCGGCGGCTCGGGGTGGCGACCACCGACATCGACCTCCTCATCACCAACCAGCCCAACCGCACCTTCCTGCGGAACTGGCGCGAGGCACTGCAGCTGCCGTCCGAACGCCACCGGAACACCTTCGACCGGTACGGAAACCTGTTCGGAGCGGCGATCCCGATCACCCTGGACCAGGTGATCCGCTCCGGGCAGGTCGACGACGGCGACCTGGTGGTCCTTGCGGGATTCGCCCACGCGGGCGACTTCGCCGGCGCCGTCGCCGTCCGCTGGCACGGCGGGCGGGGATGACCGATGGACGACGTCCCCGTACTGCACCACCTGGCCCTCAACGAGAGCCCTTACCCCCCACTGCCCTCGGTGCGCAAAGCGATGCGGCGGGCCGTGGCCCAGGCCCACCGCTACCCGCAGTTCTATCCCGATGACCTCGTCGAGCGGATCGCCGCATGGTGCCGGGTGCCCCCCGACCACGTCGTGGTCGGCAGCGGATCGGTGGGCGTGGCCCTGCAGTTGCTTCAGGCGGTGATCGAGCGCGGCGACACGATGGCCTACGCCTGGCGCACCTTCGACGCCTATCCCCTGCTGGCCGCCATGGTCGGCGCCCAGCCCGTTGCCGTACCGCTGTCGACGGACGGGCGCCAGGATCTGGACGCCCTGCTCTCCGCGCTCGACCGGCGCACCCGCGTCGTGGTGCTGTGCAATCCGCACAACCCGACCGGAAGCCTGGTGACCGCTGCCCCGCTGTCGGCGTTCTTGCGACGGGTGCCCCCACACGTCACCGTGCTCCTGGACGAGGCGTATGTGGAGTTCGCCCGCGACCCCGACCTGCCGAACACGTCCGCGCTCCTGGACGCCCACTCCAACCTGCTGGTGCTGCGCACCTTCTCGAAGGCCTACGGGCTGGCCGCCCTGCGGGTCGGTTACGGACTGGGCGCCCCCGACCTGGTGGCGCGGGTCCGCCGGCAGCAACTGCCCTTCGGGATCAACGCGGTGGCGGCAGCGGCGGTGCGGGCCTCCCTGCGGGCCGGCGGCGAGCTGGGCCGGCGCGTGGACACCGTCGTCGCCGAACGCGAACGGCTCCGCCACCGGCTCGCCGGAGCCGGGTGGCACGTGCGCCCGAGCCAGGCCAACTCACTCTGGCTCGCCGCGCCCGACCCCGTCGACGAGGGCGCCGCGGCGCTCACCCGCGGCGGAGTCCGGGCGCGGCACTACCCCGGTGAGGGAATCCGGCTCACGATTGGCAGCCCGCAGGCCAACGACGCCGTCCTCGCGGCGCTTTCGGACGTGTGGCGACACGCGGCACACACAGACGCGGACCGACCGCGCCGCGGGGACCACGCTGCCGCGAGTCGCCACGGACTCATACGTTCCCCATGAGGCCGAAACGCGGTCGGAATCCGCGTTCAACGGATTGGTCTCGCGTCGGGCGTCCAATGGATTGGTCCCGCCTCTGGCCCTTGGCACATACCGAACGGTATACAAGCCCCGTTGAACGCGCGGCGCATCCGCCTCCGGCGGCGGTTCCGCGTGAAGCCCGGGTCCCAGGGGGAGGCTTCGCATGGCGAACGACACGCATTCGGGTGCGGCGGCGAGACGTCGCCGGTGGCCGGTCGCGGTGGGGGCGACGCTCGGCGGTTGCGCCCTCTTCGCCGCGTCCGCCACACCGGCCGCAGCCCACAGCACGGGCTCCGCCCACGCCACGAACTATGTGTCGCTCGGCGACTCCTACACCTCGGGCCCCCTCATCCCGCAACAGATCGACGCCGGTTGCGCCCGCTCGGATCACAACTACCCCTCCGTCGTGGCGGCGGAGCGCGGGGTGAGCGCGTTCAAGGACGTGAGCTGCGCCGGGGCAACGACCGAGAACATGTGGAAGCCACAGGGTGCCAACGGTCCTCAGCTCAACGCGTTGAGCCGGGGCACCGACCTGGTGACCGTCCATATAGGCGGCAACGACATCGGTTTCGGCTCCATCGTCTCCACCTGCGCCCGACTCGGCCCCCAGGAGCCGACGGGGAACCCGTGCCAGCGCTACTACACAGCTTCCGGAATCGACCAGTTGACGGTCGGCATCGCGCGGACCGCACCGAAGGTGGACAGTGTTCTGCGGGCCGTGCACGCCAGGGCGCCGCATGCCCGGGTGCTCGTCGTGGGCTACCCGGACCTCCTGCCGGACGACGGAAGCGGCTGCTACCCCTCGGTGCCGTTCGCCGCGAAGGACTTCCCCTATCTGCGGGACACCGAGAAGCTGCTGAACCTGATGCTTCGTCTGGTGGCCGCCTGGGATCGCGCGGACTACGTGGACACCTACCGGTCCACGCGCGGCCACGACATGTGCAAGTCCCCGGCGGACCGCTGGATCGAACCGTTGCAGCCGGCCTCACCCGCGGCCCCCGCGCACCCCAACGCCGCCGGTGAGGCAGTCATGGCGCGCGCCGTACTGGAAGTGCTGGGCAAGGGGCGCGCACGGGGCTGAGAGCGACCACCACGGGGGCGCCGGGACCCGCGCGTCCGGGAGGGGCCCAAACGCCGTGCCGTGGTGGGAGACTGGTGGGCTGACCTGCTCACGGGACATCGCCACGCCAGTCGAACCTTTCCGGGTCCGTCGGCCTGGGCGCGTACAGGGTCCGGCCGCCGGGACCGTACCGGCCTATCTCCGTGACCAGAGCGACGCTCTCCCGCCGGGCCTGGCGGGTCCAGCCGGTGACGTCCAGCAGAAGCCCGTCCAGCGGGCCGGCCACCAGCTCGACATAGGTGTGCCCGTCCCGTGGCCCCGGATCGTCGTGGTCGGCTCCGTAAACCCGGCCCCGCATGAACTGCTGCTCATCCATCGCCACAGGCTCGCACCCACCACTGACACCGCCACGGCTCGGCGGCCCGCCACCCGCGGTTTGATCAGCGGCCTGGGGACAGTGCCGCGCGGGCGGTCGTCAGGATCTCGTCGGACAGTGGCGAGTCCTTGACGGCACGGGCCAGTGTGACGGCGCCGAGCATGGTGCACAGCCGTGTGATGCCGTCCTGGTCCTCGGTGGCGAGCCAGTCGGCGAAGTCCCGTACGCCCCCGGAGTAGGCACGGTGGGCGTCGCCCTCCCCCGTGTCGCGAGCCATGTCGGCGGCGAGCGCGGCGGCGGGGCAGCCGGCGGATGCGTTGTCCCGGTGCCGGGGAGACAGGTACGCCTCGATCATGGCCTGCTGGGCCTCTTCGCGCCGCCCCTCGTGATCCTCCAGGACGGCCTCGCGCCACCTGCCCAGTTCGTCGAACGCGTGCGTGACGGCCTCGTCGATCAGGGCTTCCTTGGAGTCGAACTGCTTGTAGAAGCCGCCGTGGGTCAGGCCCACGGCCTTCATCAGGTCGGCGACGCTCACCCTGGTGCCCTGCTCGCGGAAGAGGCGGGACGCCGTCTCCACGACGCGCTTGCGGTTTTCCTCAGCCCGCGCCTGTGAAACTCGGCCCATGAGCACCTCCCCAGTCGGATGACGAATGACATCTACCCTACTCCCGGAATAAATTACTGTCGTAATCTATTCTTCCCCTCGTTGCTCCAGGTCGTCCCGCCGGCCTGCTGCCCGACCGTTCGCCGCACCTGCGCTCCCGCCCACCAGAAAGCCCCTCATGGAAACCCCCGTCGTATCCGCTCCCGACCGGAAGCCCGCAACCGCCGCGACAAGCGAGCTCTCCACCGAACCGAACCGGGCCGCCCGCCGCCGACCGCCGGTCAGGGCCTGGCTCCAGCCCGCCTTGACCGCCCTGGTCGTCGTGGCGGCGTTCGTCGGCTGCTACGTGGGTCTGCAACGTGATCCGCAGCCTCATCGGATCCCCATCGCCGTCGCCGCACCGGGCCTGCCGGACCGGATGCACCAGGCCCTCGGCGACAGCGTCGACGTCCACCCGGCCACCGGTGCCGCGGCCGCGCGGCACCTACTGGAGCGCCATGACGTCGTCGCCGCGCTCACCACCGACGGCCCGGGCCGGCTGCGCCTGGAGACCGCGGGAGCGGTGGGCATGTCCACCACATCGGCTGTGAAGACCCTCGTCGGCGCCTATGCCCACGGTGCGGGAGAGCGCGTCGTCACCGAGGACGTCGTGCCCCTGACGCACTACGACACCCGGGGGCTGGCCGGTTTCTACATGGCCTTCGGCGTGACCCTGGCCGGTTTCGTTCTCGGCTCGAACACGCTCGGCCTGGTCGGCCTGCTACGCCTGCGCCACCGGTTCTGGCTGCTGGCCGGCGCCTCCGCGGCCATCGGCACGGTCGCCACGATCATCGCCGGGCCGGTTCTGGGAGCCGTACCGGCCCCGGTCGTCCCGCTGGCCCTCACGCTCACTCTGCTGGCCGCCGCGGCCGCCTTCGCCACCAAGCTGTTCGGCACCTATCTCGGCCCGGTCGGCATCCCGGTCGCCACGCTGGTGCTCCTGACCGCCGGCAACGCCACCAGTGGCGCCACCATAGGCGCCGATCTGCTGCCTGCCGCGGCCCGAGCCGTCTCCGCCCTGCTGCCCCCGGGCGCCGCCGTCCGCGCCGTCACCGACCTGAGCTACTTCCACGGCGCTCACACAGCAGGTCCCGTGATCACGCTCACGCTGTGGGCGGTCGGCGCCGGGGCCCTGGTCGGGCTACGGCACAGGCTGATGCGGCGGCGCGGCGCAGCCGCCCTCTGACCCGTATCACGCGCCGTATGCGCATGTGATCACCACACGTTCACCCACTCCCGAGGAGATCTACCGATGGCTGCCGGCAACCGCGTTCTCATCACCGGCGTCGGCGACGTGGGCCGCACCGTCCTCGACCAGTTGCGCGCGCAGGACGTGCCGGTGCGCGCGATGGTCCGCCGCGACGACGACCGCGCGGCCCGGTTGCGTGCGACCGGCGCCGAGGTGGTCCTCGGCGACCTGACCCGGCCCGAGACCGTCGCCGCCGCGCTGGAGGGTGTCGGGCGGATGTACTTCGCGATGCCGGTCTCTCCCGACCATCTGCTGGCCGCCACAGTGGTCGCCAGCGTGGCACGCGAGCACGGACGGCTGGACTGCCTGGTCGACATGTCGCAGATGACGGTGTCGCAGATGACCGCGACCAGCACCACGGAGTCCCATCAGCAGCGGCTGCACTGGCTGGCCGAGCAGGTACTGAACTGGTCTGGCCTGCCGGTGGTCCACATCCGCCCGACGGCCTTCCTGGACAACCCCCTGTTCACCACGCTGGCGGCGCAGTCGATCCGGGACAACGGCACCATCGCGCTGCCGTTCGGTGCCGGGCGCACATCGCCGGTGGCCGTGGACGACGTCGCCCGGGTGGTCGCCACCGTGCTCCGCGACCCGGCTCCGCACCTCGGGCACGTCTACGAGCTGACCGGGCCCCGCACCGTGGACATGACGGAGATGGCCGAGGAGTTCGCCCGGGCCCTGGGGCGCCCGGTGTCCTCTGTGGACGTGCCACTGGACCGGTGGCGGGCGGAGGTCCTCGCCAGGGCGGGGCTCCCACCGCACACCGAGGAGCACATCGCCACCATGGCCCGACTGCACCGGGAGAACCGCTACGACCGCGCATCGGACGACGTCGAACGCGTGACGGGCCTGCCTGCCCGGACCATCGAGTCGTTCGTGGCCGCCCGCAGGGACTTCTACCTCGGGTGAGCCACTGGGCCGAAGGGCGTGCACCCCGCGCCGCACAGTCCGCCCGGCCTCATCCGACCGCGTCATCGCGTGCGGTCCGGCCGGGCTTCACACCAGATTTATTTCTATATCTGGATTTACCCACCGTGGACCTCCTGAGGCAGAATAGTCGGGATCAGGGCGTGTTGAACCGGCGCCCGCGGGGTTGCACCGTTGGTCTGGTGGGTCGGGCTTGGCATGGTCGCGCAACGGGCGGTTTCGAGCAGTGACACTTCGGTGGCCGAGCAGCCGGCCATCGGGCACCCGGGCGTGTTCCAGGACCTCGTTCCCATGGCGGTCTGGGCCGCAGACCACGACGGCCGCCTGTGGCAGTGGGCGCTCGGGGCCGAGGACCTGCTGGGCTGGCGGCCGGAAGAGGCGCTGGGCCAGGACGTGATCCCCCTGTTGGTTCCACAGTGCAACCAAGTACTGGCCAAGGAGTTGATGGACCGCGCCCACGCCGGTGAAACCGTGGTCGGGGCCTATCCGGTGCGGCACCGGGACGGGCACGTGGTCGAGATGGAAATGTGGGTCTGCCCCAGCACCGATCCCAAGGGGCGCCCCGGCCACCTCGTCATCGCCGCCGAGACCTCCCGCGTGCGGCGCATGCGGGATTCGCTGGCAGCGCTGGAGGGGCTGTTCAGCCAGTCGCCGATCGGTCTGGCGCTCTTCGACCGCGAGCTGCGCTATGTGCGTGTCAACGACGCACTCGCCGAGATGAACGGTCTGTCCGCCGCCGCGCACGTGGGCAAGGCAATCGCCGAGGTGGTCCCGGGGATCGACCACGCGAAGGTGGAAGCCTCGATGCGGCAGGTGCTCCTGACCGGCGGGGCCGCGGTCGACGTCCGCACCGGACGTACCGCGGCCACTACCGATCGTGACCGGATCTGGTCGTGTTCGTACGCTGCGTTGACGGACAGGGACGGCGGGCGACTTGGCGTGATCGCCTCCGTCATCGACATCACCGAGGGCCAGGCCGATCACCTGCGGGCGGAGCGGGCGCGGGAGCGATTCGCGCTGCTGGCCGAAGCCGGCCGGGGCATCGGCGCCACTTTGGACCTTCGGCAGGCAGCCCGGAGCCTGGCCCAGATGCTCGTGCCCCAGCTCGCCGACACCGCCGAGGTGCTCCTCCTGGAGGAGGTACTCGTTCCGGACGACGTGGGCGCCTCCGCTCACGAGTTGCTGACCTGCCTGGTCACGGCGGGCTCCGGCCCGGCCGACCCGCTCGGGTCGCCCGCGTCCGAGGTGACCTGCCGTATCCCGCCCGAATCGGTGTACGCGGCCGTTCTCACGCAGGGCCGCCCCCGCACTGTGGCGCTTCCCCTGCCGGCCCTGGGCACGGCCACCGCGGATCCACGGGCGGGCCTGTTCGCCCACAGCGTGCCCGGCACCGCGCGCATCATCCCGCTGAACGCCCGCGGCAAGGTGCTCGGCCTGGTCATCGCCACCCGCACCCGCGGCGAGCCGTTCGACGAACAGGACACCGTGCTCGTGGACGAGCTGGTCGACAGGGCAGCCCTGAACATCGAGAATGCCCGCCTCTACGCCAGTCGGCATCAGGCGGCCCTCACCCTGCAGCGCAGCCTCATCAAACCGCTGCCCACCGTGCCCGGACTCGAACTGGCCAGCGGCTACCTGCCCGCCAGCAGTGAGAACGAAGTGGGCGGCGACTGGCTCGACGTTCTGACCCTCCCCGACGGCCGGACCGGCCTGATCATCGGTGACGTCATGGGACACGGCATCCGGGCGGCGGCGGTCATGGGACAGCTACGCATCACCGCCCGTGCCCTCGCCTCGCAGAACGTGCCACCGTCGGGTCTCCTGCAGCACCTGGACGCCACCGTGGGCGAGCTCGGCGAGAGCGAGCTGGCCACCTGTGTCTACGCCGTCTACGACCCGGCCACCTCCAGCTGCGTGGTCACCCGGGCCGGTCACCCACCGCCCCTGCTGGCCGACCCCCGCGGCTCGGTCCGGCTCCTGGACAGGACCTGCGGCACACCGCTCGGCACGCCCTTGGACGAACCCTTCGCGACCGAACAGGTCCCCATGCCGCCCGGCAGTCTGCTCGTGCTCTACACCGACGGCCTCATCGAAAGCCACGACCACGACCTGGACCACGGTCTGAGCCAACTGGTCCGCGCCCTGCAGCAGCCGAGCCGGACATTGCAGGAGACCCGCGACCACCTCATCGCCCATCTCCTGCCGACACCGCCTCAGGACGACGTCGCCGTCCTGCTCGCCCGTCCACGATGAACCCGGCCGGCCCGCTGTAGTGGCGGGCCCGCTGTCGTGGACGAGTCCCGGACCTACGGCGTCTTCGTACGCAGCTCGAAACCATATGGTCTTGCCGGTGGCCGTAAGGATGTTGCCCCAGGCCCGGCTAAGCGCGTCCAGCAGTTCCGTACCGCGCCCGCACGACCGCCGGAGTTCCTCACCGGTCCCGCTGCGGGCCCGCCCGCGCGGGATCAGCAGGACGGGCCTTGACGGTCCTCTGCGCACGGAGACCGCCCTCACGACCGTGCAGGGCGAGAGTTGCAGACGGCGTCCTGGCCGTCGTCACGTCTGCGAGCCGGGATGGAGAGCGGGGCGAGGCTGCGACGGCATGCCCGCAGAGGCCGAGTTGGGCCGGAATGCCTCGAGAGACTGCCCCATCACGCCTTCGAGTTCGAGACGTATGCTCGCGGCCGCGTCGCGCACGCGAGCGGGCACATCACCGCGCTCCGCGATGAGCCGGTGATAGATCGGGGCGTCCTGGAACACGTAACTGGCCTTTCTGACTGTGATGTCGGGCTGCGGTGCGGCTGCCGCCGAGTGGGCGAGCGGCTCGGACAGCACGGCCACGGGGTGGAGTTGCCGGTTGGTCCGCACGAGTGGATCATGCCGCTTCTCACGGGTGCAACCCGAGCAGCCGGCCGTGACCGACAGCCCGGCCCGTCCGCCACGCGCCTGCCCGGCTCTGCGCTCACGGCGCCCATCAGGAACCGCTCATCCAGCCACGTCTGCGGCGTCCGGCGCCGGAAGGACGGCGGCCGGAGCGGCCAGGTCACCCCGTATTCTCGGAGCATGGCCGGCGCGCAGACACAGAGGACCGAACGTGGGCCGGGGCGACCGCGGCAGGAGCGGGTCACCGACGCCACCCTCGAGGCGGTCATAGAGCTCGTGACCGAGCAGGGCGTGAAGGCGGTCACGATGGACGCGGTGGCCGCACGCGCCAAGGTGAGCAAACCCGCCATCTACCGCCGCTGGCCGTCGAAGCAGGCCCTGATCATCGCGGCGGCCGAGACACGTGTCGGCCCTCTGTCGGTGCCGGACCTGGGTGACATTCGCGCCGAACTGCGCGAGGTGCTGACCGCACGGTCGGCGGCGTACCGGCTACCGGGAACCGCCCGGCTGCTGGCGGAACTTGTCGCCTCCGCCGCCGAGGAAGGCGGTGCACGGGGGGAGTACGCGGACTTCACCGACCGGATGATGGCCGAGACGCGCACCGTCCTCCAGCGAGGCATCGCCCGCGGCGAGGTGAGGGTGGACGTGGACATCCGGTCGGCCGCCACGCTCGTGGCGGCGCCGCTGGTGTACCGCCTGCTGGCGGAAGGTGAACTGCCCAACACCCGCCTGGTGGACGATCTGGTCGACCTCCTCGTCAGGGCGGTCGGCCAACCGGCGGCCGCGGCGCCCCCGGAGCCCGGAAACGTTACGTCCGGTATCGATACAGCCGGGCGCGGCAACAAGCCCTGACCGGCACCCGGCAGCGCACCCGGAAGGTGGCCACATCTCAACCCTCCTCACCGCAAGGACCCTTGCCGCCCAACACGCCGATATCGATACTTTCGGTAACGATTTCTCGCGCGATCGAGGAGGACCGCATGGACACCACCTCAACGGCGGACCAGAACCCCCTGCTGGACAAGCCCCTGTTCCACTCCGGTCGGCGCGCGCTGGAACGGACCGCGCCGGCCGCTGAGCGAACCGAGTACCGGCTGCTGGAGATCGCACCGATGACACCGCACATCGGCGCGGAGATCGGCGGTGTGAATCTGTCCCGGCCGATCGACGAGGAACTGGCACGGGAGCTGCGGCAGGCGCTGATCGAGTGGAAGGTGATCTTCTTCCGGGACCAGCACGACTTCGACGTGACAGCCCACCTCGCCCTGGCCGGGGTGTGGGGGGAGCCGGAGCCGAACCCGTTCTTCCCCAAGGGCGAGACAGTCGGCGTGTCCAGGCTGGCCAAGGACGCGACGGTCATCGGGCAGGAGAACCTCTGGCACAGCGACCACTCGTTCATGGCCGCGCCCGCCCTCGGTTCGATCCTGCGCTCGATCGAGGTCCCGCCGGCCGGCGGCGACACCCTGTGGGCCGACATGGGCGCCGCCTACGACAACCTGACCGACGCGACGAAGCAGCGCATCGACGGCCTCAGGGCCGTACACGACTGGGCTCCCAGCTGGGGCGTGTTCATGACGGAGGAGCAGATCACGGCGCTGCGCCGGTCGCTGCCGCCGGTAGAGCACCCGGTCGTCGTACGGCACCCGCGCACCGGGCGCAAGACCCTGTACGTCAACGAGCCGTTCACCACGCGCATCGTGGGGCTGCCCGAGGACGAGAGCAAGGGGCTGCTGCACGAGCTGGGCCTGCAGGCTCGTGTCCCCGAGTTCCAGGTCCGGTTCCGCTGGCAGCCCGACTCCATCGCCATCTGGGACAACGTCGCCGTCCAGCACTACGCGATCAACGACTACTACCCCCAGCGCCGTGTGATGGAGCGCATCGCGATCGCGGGGGTCCCGCTCTCCTGAGCCCTCGCCCAGCGATGGGGCGGGCGGCCTCCCGCCACCCGCCCGGCGAACCCCCGTTTCCACGCCACACTTGGCGAGACCCCGAATGCAGCGACATCCGCGTTTCCATAAAGGCGACTTGAGGTCCGCTCAACGACTGCTTATGAAACGCGGTCATTTGTGACCACCGTCTCGGTCGCGGCCGGAACCGAAGGTCGCCTCAGCTCGTCCCGCTCGACGCCGAAGCCCACTGCACAGGTGGCCAGTTGGTGCAAGGGCATTCCGAATGATGAGATACCCTCTGGGTCTGGACGCCTCGGATTCCCGCGGCGCACCATCGATCACACCGTCAGCGACGCGTTCCTCAACCCTTTCCGGAGCGAACCAAATCCGTCGCACCACCGTCGGCCTTTCCGTTTGCCGACGGCACATCCAGCATCCTTCGGCAGGAATTGATGCCCGTTCAACCATTCGCGGAGCTGATACGCTTCGTCCGCCGCAACTCCCCGTTCTACCAGGAGCTTTACGCTCACCTCCCGGAAGGCGTGGGGGATCTTGCCGATCTCCCGGTGGTGCCCCAGGTGGATTTCTGGCGGGCCAACTCACCGCGTGACAACACGCTGCTGACCGCGCCGTTGAGCGAAGCCGTCGTCTTCCGCAGTGGCGGCACCACGGGGTCCCCGAAATTCTCTTACTACACCCGCACAGAATGGCGGGAGTTCACCACGGCGTTCGGTGCCGGACTCGTCACGGCCGGGCTGCGGCCGGGTCAGCGGGTGGCAGACCTGTTCTACGCGGGTGACCTTTACGCCAGTTTCAACTTCATTCTCGACTCACTGCACCGTTGCCCGGTGGCCAATGTGCGACTGCCCATCGGCGGTGCGGCGCCCTGGGAATCCACGGTCCCCACCCTGGAGGAGTTCGGGGTACAGGTCGTCGCCGGAACGCCCACCACGCTCTGCTCGCTCGCCGAGCACCTCGCCTCGGCCGGTCGCGCACTGGAGGACGTGGAATTGCTCCTCTTCGGCGGTGAGTGCCTGTTCGGCGACCAACTCCCGCTGCTGAAGGCCGCGTTCCCGCACGCCCAGGTCGGTTCCCTCGGGTACGCGAGCGTGGACGCCGGCCTGCTCGGCGAGGCGGTGCCCGGCAGCGACCCGAGGGTGCACCGCGCGTTCACCCCGCACACGGTGGTCGAGATCCTCGACGACGAGACCGACCAGCCGGTCGACGGGGAAGGCGTGCCGGGCCGGCTCGTCGTCACCGACCTGCGCAGACGGCTGATGCCCGTACTGCGCTACCCGGCGGGCGACCGGGCCGAATGGGTGGACCGGGACGCGGGGGTCTTCCGCATCCTCGGCCGCGCCGAGGAGGGCGTGCGGGTCGGCCCCGTATCGCTGTACACCCAGGACGTGCACGACGTCGTCACGGGGGCCGATCCGGCCGGTGAAGTGACCGGGCTGCAACTCGTGGTGCGCCGCCGGGCCGGCCGGGACGGCCTGGTGCTGCGGCTGGCCACAAGCGAACCGGACGACGACCGGCACGCCGCCTTGGGCGAGTCCATCGCCAAGGCGGTGCTGGATCAGCGTCCGCTCTACGCGAGCGCGACCGCCGCCGGGCACGTCAACCCGCTCGCCGTCGAATGGGCACGGCACCGGGACCTCGCGGTCAACGCCCGCTCCGGCAAGCTGATCCGGGTGGTCGACGAACGGCCGCACTCATGAGCGCGCCGGTTCCGCGCGCGCGGCGTCTGCCCGTCGTGCTGCGCAACCCGTCCTTCGGCAGGGTCTGGGCCGGTCAGCTCCTCACGCAGATGGCCGGCCGGATGTTCCAGGTCGGCGCGGTCTGGTGGCTCGTCGGCTTCGCGGGCGGCGACCACCGTGGGCTCGACTCGGGGCTGTTCCTCACGGTGAGCACCCTGCCCGCGGTCGCGCTCGCCCCGCTGGTCGCCCGCGTCATCGCGCGCCACGCCCACCGCACGGTGCTGGCCGTGGCGGCGGCCGCAGCCGGTCTCTTCGCCACGGCCACGGCCGTCTGGGCGCAGGCCGCGGCGCTTCCCGTGGCCGCCGTCTACGCGGCCGGACTGGCGCTGGCGACCTGCCAGGCGGTCTTCGACCCGTGCCTGACGACCTCGGTCCCTGAACTGGTCGAGGACGCGGACATCGAGGCGGCGACCGGATTCGAGCTGTCCACCCAGTCCGTGGCCGGACTCGCCGGAGGGTTCCTGGGGCCGCTGGTGGTCGACGCGGGTGGGCTGGAGAGCGTGGTCGCCGGGTGCGCCGGCGCCTGTCTGGTGGCGGCACTGCTGATCGTCTCGGTCCGCTTTCCGCACGCGACAGCGGCGCCGGGGCAGGCCGGCGAACCCGCACCCGAGCGCCGGACGCTGCGCCGGATCCTGGCCGGCCTACCGTTCATCCGCCGCGTCCTGGTCTGCTTCGCCCTCGCCAATGTCTTCACCACCGCCGTCTACGTCGTCATGCCCCTGTACACGCGGGGCGTACTGCACTCCACCGGCTCGACCGTCGCCTCACTGGAGGCGGCGCTGGGCGCGGGCACGCTCGTCGGAGCGTTCACCGGCGGACGCCTCCCAGGACGCCCGACCACCGCGGGCAGCGTGTGCCTGGGCGTGATGGGCGCGGCCCTTGCCGTACCGGGCCTGCTCCCGGGACACATGGTGGCGGTCGGCTCGCTGGTCGTCACCGGCTGGTGCGTCGGCGCCATCGGCGTCCGGTTCGTCGCGCTGTTCCAGCGGCTGGTGCCCGCCGACGACAAGCCCGGATTCTTCGCGGTGATGCAGGCGCTGCTGGGCGCCACCTTCCCTGTCTCCTCGCTCGTCTTCGGCGCGCTCGGAGACCATCTGACGGCGCGCGTCCTGTGCCTGGTGCAGGGCGCCGGGCTCGTGCCGGTCTCGCTGGCCCTGTGGTGGCTGGGCAGCCGCGCGCACGACGCGCAGCCGGAGCCGTCCGCCACGACCGCGCGCCAGGTCGCGCTGACGGGAGACGCCTCATGACCGTCGTCCTCACGCCCGCCGCGGTCCAGGACATCGCCGAGCTGCGGCAGTTGTACTTCGACGTGTACGGGCACGGCTACCCGGTGCCGCTCGGCAGTGATCCCGCCGTCATGCGCGAGCTGATCACCGACGGCACCGCGCACTGGCTCACCGCCCGCACAAACCGGGGCGACCTGGTGGGCTCCGCCGTCGTGCAGACCGACCCGGGCAGCCGCATCGGCAAGCTCGTCGGCCTGGCCGTGCACCCCGGCCACCGTGGCGGGGGGCTGGCCTCCCGGCTGACCGGTGTGGTGTGCGACGAGGCGTTCGGCACCGGCCGCCTCGACTCGGTGTACACCACCGTCCGCGTCGTCACCGGGGGCCCGCAGCACATCGTCGTCCGCAACGGCTTCCGGCCCCTGGGCCTGATGCCCAACGCGGTCGAGGTCGAGGGCTGCGAAAGCCTGGCGCTGTTCGCCCGCTACGGCAACGGCGTACTGGAACGCCGCGCGCCGGTGGAGCGCGTACCCGAGCGCCTCGCACCGCTGCTGTCCGCGGTGTCCTCGGGCGTCGGCATCGACTACGCAGGGACGGCACACGTCACCACCCGTTCCACGGTGAGCGCCGTCACGGGGGCCGAACCGATCGAGCTGATCGCCGCTCCGGGCTTTGTCCGCCGCCGCTTCCTGGAGCACTTCCCCGACGCGGGCAGCCGTTTCTTCCCCCTGCACACACCGAACGCCGTGCTGGTCGCGGTCGACGGCCGCTTCGAGGCGTACGCCGACCTCGACCCGGTGGCCGGCAGCTGCGCCCTGGTCGCCGTCCATCCGCATCCGGCGGCCGTGTCCGGCGCGTTGGAGGCGCTGATGACGGCGGTGCGGCGAGCCGGCGCCGACTACGCCGAGACGCTGCTGCCGCTCGCCGACACCGAGGCGCTGGAAGCCTTCCTGGCCTCGGGCTTCGTGCCGAGTGCGGGATATCCGGCGATGCGCCGCATCGGCGACCGCTTCCACGACTACGTGGTGCTGTCCCGGACCAGTCGTCAGATCGACTTCAGAGCGACGGCCGTCGGAGCGCTCCTCCAGCCGTACCTGAGCGCCTACCTGAGCGCCTGGACCTCCACCTACCTGCCCCTTCACGAGGTGTCCCGATGAACCCCCATCTCGCTCCCGTCGAGGTCCCCGACCCGGCGGCGCTCGGCCACGTACAGCAGTTGTGCGACCTGGTCGATCCGTACGCCACCGGCCCCGACGCCGACGCGCTGTTCGCCGTGGCCATGGCCGAGGCCAACGCCTGGCACGCGGCGCGTTCCCCGTTCTTCGGCTCCCTGCTCCAGGACCCGCCGGAGGTGCCCGCGCCCACCGTCGGCGAGCGGGTGCGCACCCCGCTGCTGCCCGCCGCGTTCTTCAAGCGCCACGAGGTCCTGTCGATCCCCCGCGACGAGGTCTTCCTGCACCTGACGTCCTCGGGCACCACCGGCCAGAAGTCGCAGATGTTCTTCGACGAGTGGACCATCCGCTCGGCGCAGCGCATGGTGGCCCGGGTCTTCGACCACTACGGCTGGATCACCCCGGACCAGCCGGTCAACTACCTGCTCTACAGCTACGAGCCCGCGCCGTCGCTGAAATTGGGCACCTCGTTCACCGACAACTACCTGTGCGACTTCGCCCCGGCCCGGCACACCACGCACGCCCTGCGGCACACCGGCTCGGGCCACGAGTTCGACGTGCACGGCTGCATCGCGGCGCTCCAGCGGTACGCCGAGGAGGACATTCCGCTGCGCATCCTGGGCTTCCCCGCCTTCTTGCACTTCACCCTGGAACGGATGAGTGCCCTCGGTCTGCCGCCGCTGCGGCTGCCCGAGGGTTCGCTGGTGGTGCTGGGCGGCGGCTGGAAGGGCCACGCCGACCGGCAGATCGGCAAGCAGGACTTCTACGCCGAGGTCACCGACGTCCTCGGCATCCCCGCCGAGCGCATCCGCGACACCTTCGGCTCCGTCGAGCACTGCGTGCCCTACGTCGAGTGCGAGCGGCACCGGCTGCATGTGCCGGTGTGGTCGCGCGCCGCCGTCCGCGACACGGCGACGCTCCGCCCGCTGCCGTACGGAGAGCGCGGCTTCCTGCACCTGGTCAGCCCGTACATCACCTCCGTGCCGGCGCACAGCGTCGTCATGGGCGACCTGGCGTCGCTGCACCCGGGCGAGGAGTGCGGCTGCCCGCTGGCCACCGACTGGTTCACCGTGCACGGCCGGGCCGGGGTGAGCCGTAACCGCAGCTGCGCGGTCGCCGCCGCCGAACTTCTGAAGGGAATGTCGTGACCACTTCCGTACTCCACCTGTGGCAGGGCGAGTTCATCGATGACGCCGAGGCCGGCCGGCGGCTCGCCGCGCTGCCGGAGCTGACCGCGCGGGTCCTGACCCGTCCGCTGCCCACCGACGTGGTGCTCGGTGCCTGTGCCGCGGTCAGTGCCGATCTGGCCGATCCCGGCTCCGCCCTGCACGCCCGGCTGGCCGCGCACCTGCCCGACCACGAGAGCCATGGCACCCTCGCCGAGCTGGCCGCGGCGCTCACCCGGCAGGCCCTGGAACGCAAGCTCCGCCGGGAGCTCGGCGGTCTGCGCCCGGAGCGGCTGACCCGGCCGGACGGCCGTGAGACGGTCTACGAGGCCTGGGCGCCGGTCGGGCTGCTGGTGCACATCGCGCCCGGCAACGCGTCCACCGTGGCACCGCTGAGCGTCGTCGAGGGACTGCTCGCCGGGAACCTCAACGTGCTCAAGACCAGCGGCGACGACACCCCGCTCGCCCTCGACCTGCTCGCCGCGCTCGGCGCCGCCGACCCGACCGGCCTGATCGCCGAACGCGTCGTCGCCCTGCGCTTCCCGTCGTCGCGCCGGCCGTGGCTGGAGGAGCTGTGCGGGCAGGCGGACGCGATCGCCGTGTGGGGCGGCGAGGACGCCGTGCGGGCAGTGAGCGACCTGGCCCCGCCCGGCTGCCGGGTCGTCGAGTGGGGGCACCGGATCTCCCTCGCCTACCTCACCCGGGACGCGGCGGCCGACGTCGTCACGCTCGACGCGCTCGCCGAGGACGTCTGCCGCTTCGAGCAGCAGGCCTGCTCCAGTCCGCAGGTGGTCTACCTCGACACCGAGGACGCCCAGGAGGTCTTCGCGTTCGCCGGGCGGTTCGCCGAGCGGCTCGCCAAGGTCTCCGACGCACGGCGGGCACCCCGGCCGGGCACGGCCGAGCAGGCCGAGATCACGACCACGGAACAACTCGCCCGGCTCGAAGAGCATTTGGGTCTGACCCGGGTGTTCGCCGCCGCCGACGGCTCCTGGCGGGTGCTGGCCGACTCGCGTCCGGCACTCGGCGCCTCGCCGCTGCACCGCAGCGTCTGGGTGAAGCCGCTGCCCCGGCACGCGGTCACCGCGACACTGCGGCCGATGCGCCGCTACCTGCAGACCGCGGCGATCGGCGGCGACCGGGCCGACGTGGCCGAGCTGGCACGGGCCATGTTCGCCGCGGGGGTCACCCGGGTCACTCCGGTGGGTTCCATGCTGGAGGGCTACGAGGGCGAACCGCACGACGGCGTCTATGCGTTGCCCCGCTACAGCCGGCGGGTGAGCGTGCGCGCGCCCGAAGCGGGCTTCCGCGCGGTGGCCTGCCTGGACGACCTGGTGGCGCCGCCGGTGCTGCCCCCGCCGCCGGACGGACCGCTCCTGGGCAAGGAGGGCGTCCAGCGGGCGCTCAGGGCACTGGACCCGCAGTACGCGCACCTGTACTTCCGCAGCGGCGGCTCCACGGGCACGCCCGCGCTGTCGGTGTTCACCTGCGACGACTACGACAACCAGATGCGTGCCGCCGCCGACGGACTGCTCTCGGCGGGGTTCGACCCGGCCCGCGACCGGGCGGCCAACCTGTTCTACTGCGGCGGCATGTACGGAAGCTTCATCAGCTTCTTCTCCATCCTGGAACGGCTGAACGCCACGCAGATCCCGATGGCCGCCGGCGCCGACCACGCCGTGGTCGCCGAAGCGCTGGTCGCCCACAGGGTGGACACCGTCTTCGGTATGCCCTCCTACCTCTGGCAGCTGTTCCACGCCGAGGCGGACCGGCTGCGCGACTACGGCGGCATCCGCCAGATGTTCTACGGCGGCGAGCACTTCACCGCGGAACAGCGCCGGGTGCTCTCGGAGGACTTCGGCGTCGAGGTGATCCGTTCGGCCGCGTACGGCAGCACCGATCTGGGACCGCTCGGCTACCAGTGCGCGGCGGCCGAGGGGTCGGTCCACCACGTGCTGACCGATCTGCACACGCTGGAGATCCTCGACCCGCACGAGGACCGGCCGGTGACGCCGGGCGAGCCGGGGCGGCTGGTGTTCCGCTCACGGGCACGTGCCGGGCAGCGGCTGGACCGCTACGAGATCGGTGATCTGGGACGCGAGGTGCAGGGCAGGTGCCCGTGCGGCAGCCACGTACCGCGGCTGGAACTCCTGGGGCGCCACGGCGATGTCGTACGCGTCGGCACCTACTTCTTCAACTACCGGCGCTTCCAGCAAGCCGCGCAGGAACGGTTGGGCTATCACGGCGAGTTGCAGTTGCTGGTCACGTCGGGCTCCGGCCGCGAGCGGCTGGCGGTCCGCCTCGACGAGGAGTACGCCCCGGATCCCGCCGCCGCCCGGGACGCCTTCGCCGCCGAGATCGCGGAGCTGGCCCCGGCCGAGGCGGAGGGCCTGCTGGCGTTCGCCGTGGAGTCCGCGGCGAGGGAGGCCTTCGAGCGCACCGCGACCAGCGGGAAACTGCGTACGGTGGTGGACCTTCGCCGGCACCTCTCCGGGTCGGATCGCTGACCGGGTGGGTCGAGCGCGGCTGCGGTGAGGGACGGGCGCACCGGCCCGCCCTGTCGGCTCACCGCAGCCATCGGACGCGCTCATCGCGCGGCAGGCCTCGGACGCGATGACAATGTGTCCAGGACGCTGCACTCGGGAGATGCTATGAGGCACCCCATGGTGACGAGTCGGCAGGATGCGTTCGAAATCCTGTGCTACCTGATCGCCTCGGCCCGTACCCAGCTCGACGAGGCGGCCGAATACGCGCCGCTGAGACTGCTCACCGCGGCCGGACGGCTGGCCGCGGCCATGGAACCGCATGTGGAGGCGGGTGACCGCGCCCTGCTCCGGGAAGTCGTGGCGGGTATCTCGGAGACCTCCCTGGCCGCAGCGGATCCGGCGGCGTACACGCAGGGCGTCGACGCACTGTGCGTCACGGTCGCCCAACATCTGCGCGCCGAGATCGACCCGAGGGAGCAGGGCGGTCGATGAGTCCGGACCCGGTACTCACGGCCATCCGTTCCCGGCGTGTCGTGCGGGCTCTGACCGATGAGCCGGTCAGCAGGGAAGACCTGGAGACGGTGATCCGGAGCGCGCGCTTCGCGCCCCATGCGGGCAATCGGCGCCTGCACCGCTTCGTCGCCGTCGATCAGCCGTCTGTGCTGCGCGCGGTACGGCTGTTCTCCCCCGGGATGCTCCAGCGGCCGAAGGCCCTGGTCGTCGTCTGCATCGACGAGAATCGCGTCCGGGCGTACGGACTCGGTGCCGAGAACCGGGGGCCGCACATCGATGTGGGAACCGCCGCCGCAACCATGCTGCTTGCGGCACACGCCCTGGGCCTGGGCGGGGGGCCGGTGACGTCCTTCAGCAAGGCCGCCGTGGCCACGCTGCTGGGACTGGAGGCCGGAGTGAGCCCGCAGCTGATCGTCTGCCTGGGGCACCCTCATCCGGTGCAGCCGCCGGCGATGCACCGAGGCGGCCAGGAGCCCTGGGAAGGCTTCGTGCAGTGGAACATGCGGTAGCGCGGGTCTCCCGCACGGCGACCCGCCGACGCATGCCGGCGGGTCCGGTCATCCCGTGCACCTGAGGCGGGCGCGGACTTCGCGGCCGCTGCGCGTCTGGTGGACCTCCGTCGACTCGGCGAGGCAGGTGACGATTCCGGTGCCGCGGCCGCGTTCGTCGGGCGCGACGTCGCGGTGCCGGTGCTCCACGGTGGTGCCGGAGTCGGTGACCACTATGTGCAGGGTGCCGTGGTCCAGGACGAGCAGCAGCGTCATGTGCTCGCGGCCGTACTGCGCGGCGTTGGCGGCGAGTTCGTCGACGATGAGAACGGCGGAGTCCCGCTCGCTCTCGGGAACGCTCCAGCACGCCAGCAGATCCGCCGCGAGGTGACGGGCTGCGGAGACATGCGCCTCGCGCGCCGGCAGGGTGAGCACTGCCTGGTGGCGGCATTGCGAAAACGGTGAGCCCGTGAGGGCGGTATCGGTCACGAACATGGTCATCTGGCTCTTCTGTGAACGGTCGGAGGCCAAAACGCGGGGGACCGCTGGAACACCGAGGGGCGGTGCGGGCCGGAACGTGCACTTGAGCGCTCATTCAGTTCCACGGGCGAGGGATGCCGGTCGGTTCGAGTGGTGCGCGCCTTTTGCCATACCCGCTTTCGCCCGCCTCACGCGCGGATCGTGACCAGCTTCTGGCCGTTGCCGGCGATGATCTCGAAGTGCTCGATGGCCCCCGGAGACATGGGGACCGCCCCGGGGATCGTGGTACCGGTCGGATACTCGCCCGCCCGCCAGGTCGCGGCGTCCGCCCTGGCCCCGCCGGGCCCGACCGCCTGCAACCGGCAGGTGATCCCGGCGGGCGCCCCCTTGGCGGAGACCTGCAGGACGCTGCCCCAGGCAGTGGGCGAGACCCTGACCGAGGCGGCGACGCCGGTGGTGGGGTCGGCGCCGGTGAAGACGCGCGACGGAGCGGGAGCCGTCGGGCCGGGCTGCCTCGCCTGACCGACCACCGAACCACCGGTCGCCAGCCATGTGACGCCGGTCGCCGCCGCCGCGACGAGTGCAAGGGATGCGGCGGCGCCGGCCAGTTGCAGCCGCCGGGTCCTGCGGCGCCTGCCCGCGGCCTGCTGGAGCATCCTGTCGAGCAGACCCGCCTCTGATGCCTGAGGCACCGCGGGCGTGTCGGGCGGTGCGGGCGGTGAGCCCTGGACGCTCTCGGCCGCCCGCCGCACCAGCCGGCCGGCCAGGTCCTCGTCGGCTGCGGGTGCGGCCTGGCCCTCGGCCTCGGCAGCGGTGACCGTCGCGAGCAGCGCGGGCAGTCCGGCCAGCTCCGCGTGTTCCGCCCGGCACTCGTCGCATACGGCGAGGTGGGCGCGTACCTGTTCCGCTTCCGCCGGGGCCAGCGTGCCCAGGACGTACCCGCCCAGCGCCAGCCGGAGGGCGTCGTGGTGCTCACTCATGGTCGGCACCTCCTCCATGCCACGGTCATGGCTCGATGCCCCGTTCCCGTAGCGCCAGCCGGAGGGCGTGCAGCGCGTAGTACGTCCGCGATTTCACGGTGCCGAGCGGGATGCCCAGCACACTCGCGGCCTCCGCCATGGTCCGGCCGCGGTAGTACGTCTCCAGCAGCACGGCGCGGTGGTCCGGGGACAGCGTCCGGATGGCGTCGGCCACCGCCCAGCTCTGCAGTGCCTGCTCGATCTGGTCCTCTCCCGGTGTCTGCTCGGTGGCCCGCTCCAGGGCCTCGCCGCCCGCCTCGGCCGGCCTGGCGCTGCGGGCCCGGCGAGCGTCGATGACCACGTGCCGGGCGACCGTGCACAGCCATGCCCGGGCCGGGCCGCGTTCGGGCTCGAACGCGGCGGGGTGTTGCCACGCCCGCAGCAACGTCTCCTGCACGACGTCCTCGGCCCACTGCCGGTCTCCTGAGGTCAGTCGCAGCACGTAGTGGAACAGGGGTCCCGCGTGCTCGGCATACAGAGTGCGGAGCAGCTCCTCGTCCGTGGTCGAAGCGGTCCCGTTACCAGAGACACGGTGCGTGGAGCGATCCGGATCGGCCCTTGGACCACGTTTTCGGGAAGTCCATGGCATAGGCCGATCATCGCGCATATGCCCCTTTTTGTCGTGCCGCGCACAGCTGCCCGCATCGACGGCCGATCACCGATCACCAAGAAGCCGCACAAAAGGTCCGCGACTTCCGAACCGTGCGAGGCCCGCGGTCCGTGAAGTCAGACAAGAGCTGCCATATCAGACAAAAGTCGACACAAAGGGCATTCGTCGCCCGCTTCCGACCCGGCGAGGGCTGAGCAGCTCCCGGCCCTCCCCCCTCCCCCCGACCCGAGGAACCAGCACCATGCACCTGAACCTTCGTCCAGCATCCCGGCGATCGCGCGTCGCGGCCGGGCTCGCCGTCGCCGCCGCCGGCGGCGCACTGGGTCTCCTCAGCGCGTGCGGCCCGTCGCCGCATTCCTCGTCCACCGGAGCCGGTGCCCTCACACCTGGCCCGGGGCAGAGCCAGATGGCCGGGATGCCCGGTGCGGCCGGGACGGGGGGCACGGCGGGCTCGCCTCCCGGCGCCTCGGCCATGCCCGGCATGAGCATGCCCACGGGCTCCCCGAGTACGGGCGCGGCGACCGCGCCGGTGGCCGGGAACGCCGTGGCGATCAAGAACTTCGCCTTCGCCCCGACCACGCTGAAGGTCAAGGTGGGCACGAAAGTCACCTGGACCAATCAGGACACCGACGCCCACACCGTGACCAGCTCCGGTCAGGGCGGCCCGCTGCGCTCGGCCGCCCTGGCCACCCACGCCACCTACAGCTACACGTTCACCAAGCCCGGCACCTACGCCTACCTCTGCACCGTCCATCCGTTCATGACCGCCACCGTGGAGGTGACCTCATGACCGAGTACCACGACAGTCTGGACCCGGCGCCGGCGGACGGTGCCGAACCACCGTCCGGACCGTACGGCATGTCCCGGCGTCAACTCCTCCGGCACGCCGGATGGTTCGGCGGGGCCGTGGTCCTGACGGTGGCCGGTGGAGAGGTGATCAGCCACATCGCCGACTCCCGGGAGAGCGCCGCCGAGGTCGCCGCGGCGAGCAGCGGGGCGCTCAGGTTCGTACAGGTCTCCGACAGCCATATCGGGTTCCAGGGCCCGGCGAACACGGACGTGGCCGGCTCGTTCACCGAAGCGAT
>NZ_JBEYZY010000052.1:0-37415 GCF_040646295.1 Streptomyces sp. NPDC046197
CAACGTCGCCCGAACACGGTTCACTTCATGTGCGTCCACACACTCACCGTGCCCCTGAACAAGGTCGACACACAGACCTAACGGAGTCCTACTAGCAGTTGGCCGCAGTTCAGAAGGACAGTGCGACGTGCAGTCCTGGCGCGAGATGGTCGTCCTCTCGTGTGGTGACTGGCACTCGGTCGGCGTCCGGTCGGACGGTTCTGCACTGGCCGCGGGGAACAACCGACGACGGCAGTGCGCCGTTGAAGGGTGGCGTGACCTAGCTGCGATTTCGGCCGGGTATCTCCATACCGTCGGCCTAAGAGCCGACGGACGGGCAGTAGCGACCGGAGACCGGGCAACCGGGGCGTGCGAGGTCGATGAGTGGGAAGACGTGGTGGCGCTCAGCGCGGGCAGCTACCACACCGTCGGGGTCACTGCGTTCGGACGGGTCCTCGCGGTGGGAGACAACAGCTACGGACAGTGCGAAGTCGGGGATTGGCACGACATTGTCGCTGTGGCCGCCGGTTCAACGCACACCCTTGGCCTGCGTGCCAAGGGCACAGTCGTGACCGCAGGCAACAATGCCGACAGACAGTGCGAAGTCGATGACTGGTCCGGAGTCCAGCTTCCATAAGCCCCCGGGCCGCGCCAACGCGAACTGACACGCCGTCATTCCCTAGCCCGGACACCTCATTCTGATTCCAGTCCTAAGGCGTTCGCCGGGGCGAAGGGCAGTGTCGCCGGAGGTGGGGAAGTCGCCGGCATCGGTTTCGGAGCGACGGCCGAGGGGTGGGCCGGTCCTGGGGCGGAGGCCTGGTGGGGCTACAAGAGAGACGACGACGGCAAGTTCCACCTCGGCGGGAAGGCCGGCGCATCCCCCATCCTCGGCGGCGCGGCGGGATTCGAGATCACTGTCGATCCGGACAAGGTGAGCAAGACCGTCGGCGATGCGGCCGATGCGGTGGGTGATGCGGTCGACGAGGTCGGTGACGGCCTCAGCTCCGTCAAGGACAGCGTCACCAACTGGTTCTGATCTACTTCCCCTGGGAGGAGGGCCGAAATGCCCACGACGTTGCCGATGCCCATCGAGTTCCGGTTGCCGCAGGGCTGGCTCCCGGCCCGTCCAGAGGAGTTCGACCCCGCTGGCGTGGCCTTTGCTGCGGTGCATCCGCAGCCGGATGCCGGGTTCGCCGCGAACATCACCATCGACGGCGAGGTGCCGCCCGACGGGGCGACGCCGGCCGACCTCGCGGACGAGTCGGTGCAGCGCCTGCGTGAGGTCGCCGAGTCGGTGGTGGTGGCTCATCGCCGCGAGGTCGGCTCCGCCGACGCGCCCGCTCTGACCCAGCGACTGACCTTCTTCACCGTCGACGGCGGCGTGCGCCGCGACCTCGTCCAGTCACAGGTGTACTTGTCCCTGTCGGACGTCGAGGATCCACACAAGCGCGCGGTGATCCGGCTGGCTCTCACCGCCACCGCGGCCCAGCACGACTCCGTCCTGGGAGAGTTTCAGGCCTTCGTCCGCACAGTTCGCCCGGACACCGGAGAGGCGGCATAGGGATGGGACGTCTTTGGGACAAGCTGAGCGGTACCAAGCACCCCGACGGCGGTGTCGCACCGCTGCCGCCATTGGAGGTCCGAGCCGCGCTACTCGCGCTCAACGGGCCGGATGTGCCCTACCGCGTGCGCAACGCTGTGCCTGCCGAGAAGGCCGACCTGGTGGCGGAGTGCAAGATTTGGAGGGTGGGCGTGACCCTCAAGACCAGGATGCGCCTGATCCCGGACAAGCAGGAGGTGCGTTTCCTCCACGAGCGGTGGGAGAACCGTTCGTCCGACAATGCCCATGCGCAGTACGGACGTGGTAACGCGCCCGCGGCCGACTGGCAGCAGATGGGCTACCGGGACTGGGGAGACACGGACCTGATCCGGGCCCGGCTGGACGGAGGCGCGCCACCCGACGCCGCCGTCGGATGGCGCGGCACCACCCCGCTGCACCTGGTGGCAGAGCAAGGCGCGGCGGAAGCGGTGACGGCGCTCCTGTCGCACAACGTGGACGTCGACGTACGCGACGACGACGAGCACACGCCACTGTGGTACGCCGTCCACAGCATGGACGAGACCACTGTCCGTACGCTGATCGACGCCGGGGCAGATGTGTGGACACCGCAATCAGGGCCCTGGTCGCCGGGCCGGCTGTTGCTGACCACCTCGCTCGCACCACTCGCTCAAAGCCTGCCGGAGGCGGTGGAGTTGCCCCCTGAGGAAGTTGTCGCGCAACAGGCGGCGGACGCGCTCATCGCGGCGTTCGGCAAGGAGCCGTTGTGGACTGAAGGACTCGGCGTCTGCTTCGTACAGGGCCTGAGCGAGGACGAGCTGATCCGGCGGATCGGTGCCGATCCCACGCAGTGCCCGAAGACGGATCTCGAACACGCGCCCTTCGATCCGGAGGACTACGACGAGTCCCTGCGATACGTGGGCGTGAGGAGCGTGGACGGCGCTCCCGGAGGCTGCGTGATCACACAGGACGGGTACATGCCGAGCGACGACGCCGTGCTGCAAGCGATATCGGCGGACACCACCGCCTACGGGGTGTACTTCAACCCCAAGGGCGGGACGTTCGGCACCCTGGCCCGCGATGGTGAAGTCGTCGCGTCCGAGGAGATCGGCCTCTCTCCTCACAAGTCGGACCCGGCCGCCTACTGGAACTTCCGTTTCTGGCAACGCACGCACGCGTTCCCCCATGGCGCCGACATCCTTGCCTTCTCCTGCGCTGCGGCCGGCCTAAGGATCAGCGACGGCCAGGGCGTGGTCGATCCCCGCACCCCACGCCGATGGGTGGCACTGCCGTCGCGACTTCAACACTGAGAGCCTCCGGCACGCCGGCCAGGCAGCCCTGATGCCTTGACACGCGAGGGCTGCCACCACGGCAGAGGGGCCGACCCCCCTATGCGTCCCAGGCCTTTGGCTCTCCTGACTTGTCCGGCCAGCCTGTACTCCTCAGCTTCACGGATGAGTTCTTCAGAACGGAGCTGGTGCAACTCGAAGTGCCTGCCGCTCACCCCTACCCCTGGAGGTCTAGGACGTCGGCGACCACACAGCTGACGTTGTCGGGGCCGCCGGAGCCGTTGGCGAGAGTGATGAGTTCGCGGACCGCCTGCTCCGGCTCCCCGGTCCCGGAGAGCACCCGGCGGATTTCCTCGGCCGACACGACGGTGGACAGACCGTCGGAGCAGAGCAGGTATCGATCTCCCCGCTGGGCGTCGTGCAGGCGCATATCGGGTGTGGCATCGGCCCCTTGGCCGAGGGCTCGTATCAGCAGCGACCGCTCGGGGTGCGCGGCTGCTTCTTCCGGGCTGAGACGTCCTTCGTCGACCATCGACTGCACCATGGTGTGGTCGTGGGTGATCTGGAACAGCCCGCCGTCACGCAGGAGGTAGACGCGGGAGTCACCGATGTGGACGAGGGCCAGCTGCGATCCGGTCCAGAGCATCGCGGTCAGGGTCGTGCCGGCTTCTTCGGGTGCAGAGCCGGTACCGGCGACGCCATGAACGGCCTGTTTGGCCTGCTCGATGGCGTCTTCGAGGACGTTGAGGAGATGGCCCGCCGGGACGCTGACGGTTTCCAGGTGCTTGAGTGCGTCGACGGCAGCAGCGCTCGCGGGGGCTCCTTGACTGCCGTAGCCGTCGGCGACGGCAAGCAGGTGGGATCCGGCGTAGGCGGTGTCCTGGTTGCTCTCACGGACAAGGCCTTTGTCGGAAAGAGCGGCGTACCGGATTCCGAGGTGCCTGGTGGTCGGGGACATGGCAGGGTCCTTCCAGGACAGGTGGTCGATGAGGAAAGTGGCCAGGTCCCGCCGCGCGGCGGTGTCAGCCTCGACCTGGGCCCAGAACGCGCGGATCTCCTGCGCCGCCGTCGTTGCCTCCAGCGTGCAGACGTGCTGAATGCGGGCCAGAGGCATTCCCAGGCGGCGGAGCCAGGCGACCAGCCGGGCCTGGTCCACCTGTTCCGGTGCGTAGAGGCGGTAGCCGGTCACCGGGTCGACACGAGCGGGGGCCAGAAGCCCGAGCTCGTCGTAAAGCCGCAGCGCCTTCGGCGACAGCCGGGACGCCTTCGCGAACGCCCCGATGGTCAGCAACCCCATGCTCACTTCTCCTCACGCCGAGCACATCGCCCGGCCAAACCGATGCTGTGGCCTCCCCCAAGGTGAAGGTCAAACAAGGGATTGAGCTGAACCGGATTTTGTAGCGGCCCTGAAGCCAGGCCTGATCGCCTTGGCAGATGGGAGAACACAGGTCCGATGCCTGCACCACGGAAGTACGAGCTGCGTGAGCGGGCCGTCCGCGAAGTCCAGACCTCCGGCCAAGCCCAGCCGAAGAGTTGGACTCGGTGTGCAACGTCGAGGTCTTCGTGGACCTCAAGGACGGCTCACGGCGGAGCGCTGGCGAGGCGCACGGCGGTTTTGTCGTCGCCCAGCTGGCCGGCGGCCGTGGTGTAGCGGTCGGCCAGCTGGTTTGCGTCGGCACGGTGGGCGTCGCCCTCCGCGATGCGCTGTTTTCGGTAGGCGTAGACCCCGGCCAGGACGGCGCCGATCAGGGTGAGGATGGCGATGGTGGTTTTCAGAGCGTCCGCGGTGCCGGTCATCCGAGGGGCGATGACGAACTGACAGATGAGGCAGCCGGCGGCGGTGGCTGCGAGCACGGCGAGCGGGGCCACGATCCACACCCGCCACAGCTCCGGGGCGTAGTGGCCGCCTGCCTGCCGACGTTGATGTCGCCTCCTCGATCCACCTGCCACTTCTCCACCCTGTGCGCTGCCGACTCCGACCGGGCGGCTGGGACGTCCATCCGGAGGTGTCCCAGGACCCCAGGGAGTGGCCTGCACTCCAATGCCGTACCTTGCGGCCGGTGTCTGAGCTAGGAGCACGGGGCCGGGTCGATGTGACGTGCAGGCCCGACCTCCGCTTCTGCAGGGGGCTATGCCCTCTTCCGCCGTAGATCGTGGCCGGCGCTGATGGCCGTGACGGCCAGGAGGCCCAGCGTCAAAGTCTCGATGAGGGAGCCCGGGCGAGGAGCGGTCCGGACGACGGCGAGGAGGTTCTGGCTCGCTGCCAGGGCCAGTCCTGTCCCGATGTGCAGAAGGGCCGTCGACAGTCGGCGCGTGGTCGGCAGGGCGGCGGTCCGGACGACGTGGGCAACGAAGACACACAGGCGGAGTGCGACGAATCCGAGCATGAGCCAGTAGGAGAGGACCACGGCGGCGTCGGCGAAGCCCGTGAGGTGTTCGGCCACGCCGCTCCAGGCCGTCAGGCACAGGGCCACGACTGCGGCGGCCGGGGCGGTCAGGGTGCGGACCGCCGAGGTGGCCAGGTTGCGGAGTGCTGCGCCGCTCGGCCGGGGAAGCGGCGCGGCGAGGCCGATGCCGAGCAGGAACGGGGCGATCCACAGGCTGGTGGCGGGGTGGTGGATGTCGGCGGTGAGGGTGGTGGAGGGTTCGGCCGAGCGCAGCAGCAGTCCGGTGGCCGCGGTGAGCGCGAACAAGGCGACGGTCAGGACGCGGCGGGTCTGGCCGGTGAACGTCTCGGGCCAGTCGCCGGGGTGCAGCCACAGCCGCGCGGCCCCCGCGAGGGTGTCGGGCCAGGAGCGGATTCCCGATGCGGACACCTCGTGACGGATGTCCTCGCCCCATCGCTCGCGCACGGCCGGTGGGTAGAGCCGGGTCAGGAGCGTGGCCGTGTTCATGCCGGGTTGATCCCGAGTGCGCGCAGGCCGGCGGCGGAGATGCGGGCCATCTGCTGTAGTTGGGTCCGCAGTTGGTCGCGGCCCGCGTCGGTGATCTGCATGGTGCGGTGGCGTTCCTGGGCTTCTGCCGCCTCGTCCGCAGTCCGGATCAGCTCGCGCGCCTCCAGCCGGGACAGCGCTCCGTAGAGGCTGCCGGGGCCGAGTTTGCGGCCTGTGAGTTCTTCGATCGCGGTGTTGATGGCGTATCCGTGCAGCGGGCCGTCCGCGAGGACGGTGAGCACGAGCATCTGGGCGTCGTTGCTGTGCATGGGTCTCCTTGCCTCCCGTCCCACATGGTACGAACCGCGATGCTACTTGTCACGTAGTACGAGGTGCGTACTATAGCGGGCCATGGAACACGTGAAGGAGAACGGCCGGGCCTACTCGGCAGTGGTTTGGACGAGCCTCGGCGCGGCCGGTGTGTTCGAGGCGTTGACGGTGCTGGCGACCCAGGACAAGACGGTCAGGGCGGCCAGCCCGTGGCAGGACGACCCGTACGACGTGATGGTGTCCCTGGCTCAGTTTGCGGTGCCGATGCTCGCCCTGGTGATCGCGTTACGGCTGCTCGCGTGGCGGGCGCCGGGGGGTGCGGACCGGGTGCAGCAGACGGTGCGTGCGGCGGGGGCGATGGTCACGCTGGTCGGGCTCACGGTGGTGTCCGAGTGGGCCGCGGTCATCGCCAGGACGCCTGCCTCATCCTCGGGGACATGGGCATCGGTGCTGATCGGCGGGCTGGTCGTTAACTCCGTACTCACCGTGGTGGCAGCGGTGTCACTCGGGCGATGTCGCCGCCCGCACCGCTCGGCCGACGGTTGGCGGAGCGACTGGCTCGGCGACGCCGTCCTCCTCTGCCGACGGATTCCTGTACTGCGGCGCTGGGTCGGTCCGGACGCGGCGGTCTGGGTGCGCCGTCGCGCGATGACGGTGTTCGTCACGCTGAGCACACTGGCCGCGGCGGCCCTCACCAGTGCGCAGGCCATCGGCGAACGCTGGACGGATCCGCTGCTCATCGCCTGGTTTCTGGTCGTCGCAGCGACCTCCAACCTCGCGTTCTGCGTGATCAGCAACGCGGTCGCCGGATTCATCGCCCGGCCGCCGCGCACCCGGCCCCGCCGTATCGCCGAGGCAGCGACCGTCGCCGGGTGCGTCGCGGTCAGTGTCACGACGGCGTTCCGCGACGCACTGTGGCCCGTGTTCGGGACGGGCTCGCTGACGTCCGTACCGGCCTTGGCCGCCCTCACGCTCGGCGCCGGTCTGGTCACGTCCCTGGTCACGGCTGCTCTCCTGCTCGCGTGCTTCCCGCATGACCCCGCCGGCTTGCGCCGCCGCTTCGGCGCGGCCGCCACCCACCTTCAACGACCCGGTACGCACCGGTGAAAGGCGTGACGATGGGACCGTCCACAGCGCAGGTACAGGCGATACCGACGATCTGTGCCCGCGAGCTGTCCAAACGGTACGGACGCAGGCAGGCCGTCAGCGGGCTCAGCTTCGTCGTTAACGCCGCTCAGATCTGCGCGCTGCTCGGCCCGAACGGGGCGGGCAAGACCTCCACGATGCGGATGCTGGTCGGCCTGTCGTCCCCGGACACCGGCAGCGCGAGCATCCTGGGCGAACCGGTCGGGCTGGGCGCGGACGTGCTGCGCGCAGTCGGCGTGCTCATCGACGGACCCGCGTTCGTGCCGCACCTCACAGGCCGTGCCAACCTGCGGCTGCTGTGGTCGGCGACACGACAGGCATGGCCGCCCCCCGCTCTGGACGACGCCCTGGACCTCGCCGGGCTGGGCGAGGCGCTCGACCGCAAGGTCAAGGGCTATTCGATGGGGATGAAGCAGCGGCTGATGCTGGCCCAGGCCCTGATGCGGAAGCCGGACGTGCTGATCCTGGACGAGCCGGCCAACGGACTGGACCCAGGAGAGGTCAGGGCCCTGCGCGAGTACCTGGGGGAGCTGGCCCGACGAGGGGCCGCCGTGCTCATCTCCAGCCACCAGCTCGCCGAGGTGCAGCAACTGGCGACCCACGTCGTCGTGATGAACCACGGCCGGCTGATCGCCGCAGGACCGATGGACGAACTGCTCGGCGCCGCCGGCACCTACCGCCTCCAGGTGGACGACACCGAGAAGGGGGCTGCCGTGCTGCGCGCACTGCCCGGCGTCGCGTCGGCCACGACGCAGCGGGACGAGATCGTCGTCACCGCCCCCGGTGTGCTCTCCCGCGACCTGGTCCGCGCGCTGGTCACGGAGGGCATCGGCGTCACGTCCGTGCAGCAGGAGAGCAAGTCCCTGGAAGAAGCGTTCCTGACCATGACCGAAGGGGCCGGCGAGCATGCTGCGCGTTGAACTGATCACCCAACTGCTGCGGATCCGCACGCTCGTCGTGCTCGCCTGTCTGGCCGCCGTCCCCGTACTGTCCGGCTTTTCGTACGCATCCGAGGCGGGGCATCGCAACGGCCGTCAGACCGGCCTGTTCGGCGCCTCCCCCTACTCCGCGCTCAACCACGCCATGGCGAGCATGGCGTTCATAGAACCGCTGCTTCTCCCGATCACGGTGGCTCTGCCGGCCGCCGCGATCGCCTCGTCCGACCGGGAGTGGGGAACCCTGCGCTACCTGTACGTCGCGCCCGTGAGCCGAGCACGCCTGCTGGCGGCCAAGCTCGGAGCTCTGGCCGTCTGGACTGCGATCGCCACCTTGTGTGTGCTGACGGCCGGCCTGCTCGCCGGCGTTGCCATCTACGGCTGGCACCCGTTCCACATCATCGGCGCTCCGAATCTCACCGGCGGCGAGACGGCCACGCGCGTCCTGTCGGCGACCGGCTACTGCCTGCTGTGCATGCTGAGCATCGCAACGATCGCGTTCGTCCTGGGACTCCTGCTGCCCCGCAGCATCGAAGCCCTCGGCACCGCCGTGGCCTTCGTGATCGCTGCCGGCATCCTCAACGGCACGCACACCCTGCACGCCGTGCAGGTCGTCCTGCCCATGCACTACTGGCAGGACTGGACCCACCTGTTCGACCCCTCCGGAACCGCCCACCTCGGCACCGGCATCGTGGTCCAGATCGCCGCGATCTTCGTGGCCGCCTGCGCCGCCGTCCTCGTGCTCTTCCGACGGGACCCCGCGGCATGACACCCGCTCCGCCCGCGATGCCCGAGCTCCGCGACGAGTCTCGCCGCGCCCTGCTGCGGTCGGCGAGACGGTGGAGACCGCCGCGCCGACCACGGCCCATGCGACGCGCGACTACGCCTCGGCCACGACGAGTAGAGCCTTTCGCTTTGGGTGCGGCTCTTCCGAAGGGAACGGGGACCCCTCCTCGACGTGAGGCTCGGCCGCTAGGTTGTTCATCAGCAGCAGAGCTGATCGGAGAACCGTGTGAGCGTCCAACTGTCCGTGGGGGCGACTGCGTTCCTGCCTGCCCTGAGGCTGCGCCCCTGGCAGGTCGCCGACGTCGACGCTCTTGTGTCCGCGCATCGGGATCCTGCCCTGCGTCGTTGGCTGACGAATGTGATCAGCAGCGACGTTGATGCTCGTCGCTGGATCGACAGCCAGCGTCAGGGCTGGGCCGCCGGCACCCGGTTCAGTTTCGCCGTTCTGGACGACGGCGGTGAGGGCTTCGGTGCGGCCGTCGGCCATGTGACGGTGAAGCTCAAGGATGAGGGCTCTGCGGAAGTGGGCTACTGGACAGCGGCCGAGGTTCGAGGGCGGGGGCTGGCCTCCCGGGCCCTGGAGGCGGTCGTGCGGTGGGTCTTCAGCAAGGAGTCTCCAGTGCCGGCGGTGCGGCTGGATCTGCTCCACGCGGTGGGTAACCATGCCTCATGTCGTGTGGCCGAGAGATGTGACTTCGGGCTCGAAGCGGTTCTGCCTGCCCAACTGCCCGCGTTTCCAACCGAGGGCCATCTGCATGTCCGCCACAAGTCGGCCCAGTCCTGAGGGGCTCGTGAAGCTCGCGATCAAGTGGTGAGGCTGTAGTTCCGCTGATCGGGGTGGGGTGGAGGCGCTCGTGTTCGCGGGTGGTGTGGTAGCGCCAGTAGGGGGCGAGGTCGCTGTTGGAGACGACGGCACGCAGTCGCAGGACGGCTTCGGCTCCGTGAAGACCGGTGCGGCACAATCGCGGTCAACTGGGCAGGCAATGGTGGGGGTGGGAACGTGGGGCGTTTTGGCTCGCGAAGCCGACGTAAGGACATACCGGACGAGCCGACGCTTCTGGCTGCGGCTGCTGAGAACCCCGGTGGCAGCGTCGCCGAGATCGACCCGACGTATATCGACGACCCGAACGGCTACGTGCCTCCCGAGGCAATCCGCCGCGCTTGGTTGGTGGACAGCAGCGGGAAACTGACAGGTGAGTACCAGGAGAATCCCCGCCACGGGGTGCCACAGGACGACTTCAGCCAGCTCACTGACCCTGATCACTGGCTTGGCTGGCTCGGCGACGATCCCGCGACCGCCGTCCGCAAGGGCATCGAAGAGTCCTTGCGCGCCCAGGCGGCAGACGCAGTGGTCGATTGGGTCAAAATCCTTGAAACGCCCCGGTTTCTCACCGGTGGACGTCGACATTCCGAGGACGAACAGCTCATCTTGGTCACCCGCGCGGCACTCGCCGCGCCGTTTGCGTTGTCCGTGCGCACAACGCAGCACGGGCGTTCCATCCTCCTGGGGGTGTTCTCCTGGGCGGCGGCGAACCTCTCACCGCCCGGAGTCCGCAAGGACCGGCACTGGTTCGACCTGGGCGTCGGGCTGGACTGGGCCGGTGAACAGCTTCAACAGCGGATCTACGAGATTGACGGTGCGGACGGCACCGCCGAGCGGTAGAACGGCAATGCCCCGCCGTACCAGCGGTCAGAGCGGATACACGGCGCCGTCGCGGCCGACCTTGCGCAGGGCGGTGGCGTGGGCGTCGCCAACCACGGCATCCACCAGGTCGGCATGCTCCCCGCCACCTCCCCGGCCGGCACACCTTGGAGACCCACCGTCAGGGCCGCACTGTCGGCTGGTCGTAAACTGGGCTCTTGCCACGCCATCGTGCCCGGGCCGCCCAGGCACTGATGGACGCCACCGACCGGTATCGCCTTGAAAGGGGGAAGCCCTCGTCGCGCCGGCCGGGTCGCCCAGCGATCAGCCTGCACCCCGTCCGCGTCCCAGGTCGCTGCCCGGGCCCATATCCACGCCGAGTGCGATGCCAGCGCGGTCGACCCTGCTGCCGTTGCGCCGTTGCGCCGTTGCGCCGTTGCGGCGCGCCTCATGCCCTGCATCGCCCCGCCCACGCGGCTACCGGTACCCGTAGCGGTGCAGTTGTGGGGGCTTGTTATTCATGCCGGTTCGTTTCCGGTGGGAACGGCCTTGGAAGCTGCCGCCAAGGACGGGACGCGGGCAGGGAATCCAACGTTGCGATCTGCTGATCTGCCCAGCGCGCCCGGCCGACCGGTCTCCCCCAAAGGCGAGGACCTCATCGATGCCGACCAGGTCGCCCGGCAGATCAGCCTCGATCAGGCACGCGAGTCCCGGCTGGTGGCCGAAGGAACCATGGATCGCATCCGTGCCAAGTTCGGCCTCGACTCGGTCGGTCCCGCCGCCACCGCCCGCTTCCGCCGCGCTTCGTAGCCTGCCTGGACTCACAAGCCGCCTCGAGGCCCTGGTTGACCGGCGCAGGCATCACTCAGGCATGGCCAGCGGGGGTCATTCGGCATCGGCTTCCAAACACTCAGCGACTTGGGCGAGTTGATGGGCACTGTCCTTGAGCAGGCTCCAGTTGTGGTCCTGGGCTGCTTGGAGGCACTGCGTGAGGTGAACCTGCACCGTCGCATGCGCGCCGAGGAGATTCCCTCTTGCCTGTGCTGGGTCATGTCCCGCGGGGTGGTGTAGTCACGGCAGCTGTTTCGGTTCCGGTTGTGGTGTGATCTGGGGTTCGGGTTCGGTCGGCTTGGTAGTGAAGAGCTCGGCCATGGAGGCTTCCGACAGGTAGCGGCGGTCGAAGACCTGCCACTCGTCGTGGAGTTCGGCCGGCACCGCGGCGGCGAGCCGGTCCAAGGCGGCGGGGCTGGGAAAGACCTGGACCACGTCGGCCCGCCGTTTGATCTCCCGGTTCAGCCGCTCCAGCGGGTTGGTCGACCAGATCTTCTTCCAGTGCGCCGGCGGGAAGTCGGCGAACGCGGTGATGTCCGTCGCCGCATCCAGCAGCATCGTCTTGACCTGCGGGAACTGCCGTCCGAGTATGTCGGCGACCACGTTCAGCTGGGTGCGCACCTGCTCGCCGGTGGTCTGCGCGAAGGTGGTGCGGATGGTGGCGGCGACCATCTCCCCTAAGCCCCTCTCGATCACAGAAAACACATCCCGGACGAAGTGAACCCGGCACCTTTGCCAGGCCGCGCCGAGGGAAACGGTGCGGATCGCGGCCACCAGACCGCTGTGGCTGTCGGAGATGACCAGCTGGACATTCGCCAGGCCGCGGGCCCGCAGCGAGCGCGGGAACTTCGTCCAGAACGGCTTCGACTCGCTGTCGCCGACCATCAGCCCGAGGATCTCGCGGTGCCCGGAGACGGAGATCCCGGTGGCCATGACCACGGCCTGGGAGACGATCCGGTGATTCACCCTCGCCTTGCAGTAGGTGGCGTCCAGAAAGACGTAGCGGAAGACGGTGTGGTCCAGCGGCCGCTCCTTGAACGCGGTCAGTTCCCCGTCCAGCTCACCGCAGAGGCGGGAGACCTCGGACTTGGAGATCCCGCTGTCCGCACCGAGTGCTTTGACCAGGTCGTCGACCGATCGGGTCGGGACACCGTGCACGTATGCCTCCATCACCACGGCGAACAACGCCCGGTCGATCCTCCGCCGGCGTTCCAGCAACGTCGGGAAGAACGACCCGCTCCGCACCTTCGGGATCTTCAGGTCCAGGTCACCGGCCTGCGTGGTCGGCAGCCTCTCCCGGTGTCCATTGCGCCAGGTCGTGCGCGTCTGGGAGTGCTCGCCTGGGGCGGCACCGATCATCTCCGTGGCCTCGGCCTCGATCAGCTCCTGCAGGATGCGCTCGCACACCACCCTGATTGCTTCAACTCCGTCGGCCCGACGTAGTGACTCAAGCAGCCGCATCAGCTCAGACCGGGACAAGGCCATCGCGCGCTCCTCCGGTCGAACTGCCCGTTCACCATGGAGACTTGCGCGGTGGCCTGCCCTTGTTCAGGGAGCAGCCACCGACTGCGGATGCACGCCCCGGGCAGACACCCGCGCGTTCCGGGACTCTGCCCGGCTACACCACTTCATGGGACGCGATCCTGTGCTGGCGCCTGCTCAGCTCCTTGTTGCCGGTGGCGCGCCGTTCGGCCTGAGCTCGGCCTTTCGATGGCGGTCGTGCGGCTGCGTTCCCTCGGTTGCCGGTCTCGGGCGTCGGCTGTACGCGCGACCCCGTAACGGTCCCGGCGAATCCAAGGCCACGGCATCGCTTTGAGCGCTACACGCTGCGTGTCACCGGTGCGTGAGGTGCGAGAAAGCGGGAACCGTCCACGGCGTGCGGCCCGCATATGCCCCTCACGCCTTGGAAGAAACTCATATTTTGGGGGCTTGTAGGGCTGAAGTAAGGGCATCCGGTGGCCAGGAGGTTGATAACGATGGTTCCCCTGCTTCTGGTTCTTCTGCTGGCTCTGATCCTCTTCGGCGCGGGCTTCGCGCTGAAGGCACTGTGGTGGATCGCAGTGGTCGTGCTCATCGTGTGGCTGCTCGGCTTCGTCGTCCGGTCCGCGGACAGCGGCGGCCGCAAGGGCCGCTGGTACCGCTGGTAGACGAAAGACACCCGGCGCGCGGAGCGCGCCACGCGCGAGCAATGAGTGGGCCCGGCCGACACGGCCGGGCCCACTGGCGTGAAAGAGACGCTCCCTTGCGGCGGTTGGGAGGGATCGGGCTTATCGGACGCACCGCAGGGTACGTGAGTCATGCACCGGCCCCGCAGACTCAGCAGTGGAACCCTGCTCCTCCTTTCTGCGGGGCCGGCGCGTATCGGGCTTGCGTCTGGTTCGGCCGGGTGGCCAGGCCGAGCAGTTGAGAGCCGTCTGTGCCAGAGCAGCGCACTGGCACCGGTATGGCTGCCCGGTCGTCTCGATTCCTGACAGCCGTACGGGATCGTACGCCGCAGAAGGGGGTCAGCCGGTGAGCGCCTGCTGGAGGGTTTCGTGGCAGTCGATGACGGTCTCGAGGCCGACGAGTTGCAGGATGCGCTGCACGGATTGGCCGGGTGCGGCCAGGCGGAGCCAGCCGCCGGCCTCCGTGAGGGTGCGGTGGGCGATGATGAGGATGTTGAGGCCGCTGGAGTCCATGAAGGTCACCCGGGCCAGGTCCACCACGACGCGGGGCCGGGGCACGCTGGAGACGTCCAGGGCCTGGTGGAGCGTGTCACCGGTCTGGTGGTCGAGCTCCCCGGCCACGGTCAGTACGTGGATGCCGTCGGTGACGGTGGCCACGACGGAGAGCTCGCCCGGCTGCACCGCCTGTTCGGTGTCCGTAACTTCTTCCTCAGCCATGTCGGTGATCCTGGCACAGCCAGGTCTTCACGGGAATCGCTGCCCCGCATATGCCGGGTGATGCCGTGGTGAGACGGAGCCCACGCTGAGGCAGCAGGCGTCACCTTCCCTGGAGGGGGTACAAGCGTCCGGTGTGAACGGGGAGTGAAGGCGGCCGCGATGGAATCAGTACCCGTGGACGAGGACGGCGCCATGCAGGGCGAGCACGCCATTCAGACCACGACGGCGCTGGACGGGGACGGCACAGTCATCGCCCAGGCCCGTCATCTGGCCGGCGAGTTCCTCACTCGTGTGCAGACCGAGCACGGGCTGCCGGTCTCGCAGCGCGCCATGGATCTGACCCAGCTGGTGGTCAGCGAGCTCGTCACCAATGCCCGCAAGTACGCTCCCGGGCCGGTGCTGCTGGATTTGCGGATCGCCGGTGACACGGTCGAGGTCGTGGTCTGGGACTCCGACCCCGTACTGCCCATCGCCAGGGCCGCGGACGCCGGCCGGGTGGGCCAGCACGGCTTGGAGATCGTCCTGGCCGTCTGCCAGGGCTTCGAATTGCAGCGGGAGCCGGTCGGCAAGCGCATCACCGCTCGCATCGCCCTGCTGGACGACCCGGGCGGGGCGGTCGCCGGACGCCGCCCCCTGTGATCGGGCGGGGCGCACGAGGGCCACGGGACCTTCCCACAAGCGGGCTGGTAGCCGGGCGCGGCGCGGGCACCCGACTACGGCCGTCTTCCGCGAGGGGGATCCACGCCGTGATCATCATCGCCTGCCTGCTGCCGCCCATGACGGCTTTCGTGCTGTACGGGATGGACCGTGTCGAGGACTGGCAGACCCGCGCCCCTCAGCCACCCCACCGCGCCCGCCACAGGCACCTGCGCTTGATCCAGGGCGGCGGGCAAGAATCCGTGAGGCGCCCGCAGGCCGATCAGGAACGGTCCGACGCCGCCTGACCGGCGCCGGCAGCGGCCGAGACGGGGACGATCGCCGTCTGGTCGAGCCGGGCATGGCTTCGCTCAGTTCCTGGGGCCGGCGTTTGAACGCTTATTTGGGCCTCCGGGTGCCTGGTTTGCGGGTGGAACCGAAGGGCAGGCGGGGTTTCGTGCTTCGGACCGGAGGCGCACGCCCAGCGGGGAGTCCCGGCTGCTGGCCCGGTCCAGCGGTCACGGCAACTTCCTGTGCGGTGAACCCTGACAGCACCGTTGGGGTCGGCCCCGCAAGCGCCGTCTTCGGGGACGCCCCTGAGATCGTTTCGGGAGCGATTCCGCATGCAGACCGAGATATCGACGAGCCGTTCCGGCACACCCGCCACCCCTGCCGCCGCGCCCGCGCGGCGGTCCCACGACGACGCCCCCGACACCACGGAGCTCTTCGCCCGGCTGGTGCACCTGGACGACGGTCCCGAGCGGGACGCCGTGCGGGACGAACTCGTGGGCGCCTGGCTGCCCATGGCGCACCGGATCGCCTCCCGGTTCCGCGATCGCGGCGAGTCCGTCGAGGACCTGCGCCAGGTGGCGGCCTTGGGACTGGTGAAGGCGGTCGACCGGTTCGACCCGTCGCGCGGGGCGTTCGAGAGCTTCGCCGTGCCTGCCATCACCGGCGAGGTCAAGCGGCACTTCCGGGACCGCATGTGGGCCCTGCGGGTGCCGCGCCGGGTGCAGGAACTGCGCAACCGCGTACGCGTCGCCCGCCGTGAGCTGACCCAGAACCCCGGCAGCCCCGAGCCCTCCGTCGCCGCCGTCGCCGCCCACACCGGCCTCAGCGAGGACGAGGTCACAGCGGGCATGGAGGCGCTCGAGAGTTTCAGCATCCTGTCGCTGGACGCCGAGCTGTCCACCGGTGACGACGGCTACAGCCTCGCCGACACCCTCGCATCCACGGACACCTCGTACGACGTCGTGGTCGACCGCGAGGCCGCCAAGGCAGGACTGCGCCGCCTGCCTGAGCGCGAGCAGGCCATCCTCTACATGCGGTTCTTCGAGGACATGACGCAGAGCCGCATCGCCGACAAACTCGGCATCTCCCAGATGCACGTCTCCCGGCTGATCAGCCGCAGCTGCGCCCGCGTCCGCGACGAAGCCCTCGCGCAGCGGACCGGCGGCCGCCGCGCGGCCTGAGACCGACTGGCCGCGCTTCCAGCAGCGTTCTCGGGATGCCGACGCCGTTCCCGGCCACACTGTGCTGGGGCGTTGTGAGAGACGCCGGGTCACGCTCGTCGAGGAGGCACTGTCCCAAGCCGCTGCACTCGCGCCCAGCTGCAAGACCTCGCCTACGCCCTGTGCGTCTGCGCCGGTATATGCGAGAGCATCCAGGGTCTGGAAAGAGCACGCTTCTATCTCGCCACCCAGGCACCCCGGCCCGGGCCGCGCAAGCCGTGACCAGGGGCAGAAGATCAGATGCCCCCCGCAGGCGGGGAGGAGCATCGCGACCGCATCAGCCGACCAGCAGCGCGCTGCTCGTGGTCCTGGCCGCGTCGTTGGGCGGGATCTTTTGCCACTGGCCGGCCGATGGGCGGTTGCGCTTCACAGATGCGGCATGCCCGGGCGTGCGCCTGGGGGCGCGCTGGACCGGTTGTCGCCGTCGGCGCGACGTCTGACGCGGTATCGGAACGACTGGACGCGGGCGACTGGGGCAGGACCCGGCGGGGACGGCCTGGGTCAAAGCGACGGGGTGGCTCACCCCACCGAGGTTGTATGTGCAGGCGGGGTGGGCCGGTGGACGTTTTTGGTTACAGGCCGCAGGAGCCGCGGTCGAGGTGGAAGTAGCGGGCGTTGGCCCAGCGGCACAGCCGGATTCCGACGGTGACGCCGACGATGGTGATGAGGGCGGGCAGGTATCCGCTGGCGACCTGGACGATCGGGATTGCCGGACACCCTCCGGAGATCGCCCAGCCCGTACCGAACAGCACTGCGCCGGGGATCACGCCGGCGTGGATACGCCCCGGGGTGCGCCGGACCCGCAACAGAGTGAACGCGCACACGATGATCACGACGGCGCCGGCGAAGGAGAGGAGCATGCGCAGGTCCTGGAAGGTGAACATGCGGTTCAGCTCGGTGTAGTCGCCGAAGCCGATGTTGGAGACGGTGTAGCCGAGAGTCAGGCCGGTGATGATGTTGGCCAGCAGAATCGCACCCCTAGTGCGCATCAGATCACCTTCCACAGCAGGAACGACACCGCGACGGCGGTGCCGAAGAACACGGCGGTCGCAACGAGGCTGACCGGGCGTAGACGGCCGCAGCCGTTGAGTCCGTGGCCGGAGCTGCACCCACCGGCCAGCCGGGTGCCGAAGCCGACCAGCACGCCTCCGACGAACAGCAGGACGGTCATGGTGGTCGGGTTCGCGGTGACCACGTCGCGGAATCCCGGTCCCATGTCGAAGCGGAGGTGGAACCGCCCGGAGGTGACCGCGGCGATCAGTCCGCCGAAGAAGATCGATACCAGCAGGGCAGCCTGGGTCACCAGCGGGGCCGGACCCGGGCCTGTCACCGAGGTGCTCTCATCCACCGTCGGGGTGCTCTCATCCACCGTCGGTTCGACGTCCCTCTCGAGCAACTGTGAAGAAGTCCCGTACGGGGCCGGCGGCACGGCGGGTGCGGCGGGGCTGGTGCCGAAGTGCTCTGCCGTGGCTGCGGCGAGAGCGTCAGCGAGAGCGTGCTCGTCGGTGAACTCCTCGTCCATCCGCTCCAGGCGGCGCTCCCTGCGCCAGTGCAACACACGATCCCATGCGGACGACACCCCGAAGGACCGGTCCGTGGTGAGGGCGTAGTTGATGGTGATCAGAGCGAGCCCGGCAGCGCCGGCCCACCAGGGCCAGTAGCCACTCATGCGGGGCCTCCCATCCATTGGGTGAATCGAGTCCACAAGCCCTGCCTCGGTGTGGGCCGTTGCCCCGCGTGTCGAGATGAACGGTCCGGAGGCTGGCGCATCGGTGGGGAGGGCGAGGGTCGGTAGTGCGAGACCGGGATCGTCGAAGATGCCGGCCCGAACTGAACCCTTGTCTCGGATGCCGCGGGCACGGGTTCCGGCGGTTCCGGCGGCCCGACTGGTGTCGTCGGTGACCAGGACGCGTTCTCCTGTGGCCAGGGGTGTTGTGGTGCCGGGGCCTGCTGGAGGTTCCGCTCTGGGGTGGCGGCGTCGAACCGTTCCGCGCCCGTGGCCGCGACTTCAAGATGTCGCGCGCGGGCCCCGTTGGGCAGCAGGCTGATCGGCACACGCTCGCCGGTGAGTGACACCTGGTAGCGCGCACAGCCGAGCCACTGATCCTCGCTGTCGCAGTAGTAGTCGCGCCACCCTTGCAAGCTCGCCCTGAGCAAGGGGAATAGGGGGCATCCTGCGGCGTGCGAGCAACTCACGTTGCTCCCTTCTGACCGGCGCACACCACTCGATCTGTGAGGGCGGTCGCCGTTCTCGGTCGCTTGCCCTCGCCGCGCCCGGGCCGACGAACTGAAAGGGACGCGGTGACGGCCTGTCACAACACGGAATGAGGCCTCCATTTCTCGACCGGGCGAGATGGAACCACTGTTTCGGCGTTCCGAGCAACTTCCGCAGGATTCCGAACGTGCCCGTCAGCATTGTCGAGTGAGGTATGTCACGCACTATTGCGTCGTGACGCAGTCCCGCGACCGTCCCTGCCGCTGACGGAGTCGGTTGTTCGTGGAGGCAGTGCAGATACGGTAGCCGCGTGTGGCGGAATTGTGAATTCTGCTGTGCTGATATTACTGGTCGTTAAACAAGGGTGCGAGTGAAGGGGAATCATGTGCCGACGTGCTGTATGCCAGTCATGCCGGAAGGCGACCTACGAGGGCTGCGGCAGGCACGTGGAGCAAGTCCTCGCCGGCGTGCCGACACATCAGCGGTGCACGTGTGAGCCGGCGGGGCGTGAGCGTGTGAGCGCAGGGGAGCCGAGGATTCGAACGGGACCGGATCCGGTCCAGCCAGGCGCAGCGGTGCGACGCACACGCCTTCCTCGACGCCTGGACAGTTCACCTGGCCGAGTGAAGGAGCGCTGGTGGGCCAGGCTCATCGCGTGGATGAAAAGCCCAGCATGAGGCAAGTGGAGGCAGGGTGCTGCGCTCGCCGGACCAGCGACCCGGGCCGGCTGCCAAGCGGCCGCATTATCCCGGTGAGCGCGCCTTCGCTGCGGCGGGCGATCTCGCCCATGACGTGACCTGATGCGTCCTGGTCTCCCTGCCTCACCCTCGGGTGCTGCCCGCCCGTCGAGATCGGCGGCGGGCGCAGGTCGAGCCTGCAAGCCGCAGGGGCTGCTCGTGGAAGCCCCTGCCGCTGCCGCTCAGGCCGAACGATGCTGTCCGCGAACCGCCCCCAGACAGCGCACCCTGACGGCATCTCAGCAGCCTCTTTTCGGCGGCCGTTTCCAAGGGAGCGTCACGGGCAAGTCCACGGACGCGCTTTCGGAAGGCTGAGTGCGGCCTGTATGCGCTTTTCCGTAGATAACGCTTCATGTATCAGCCATCTCCCTATTTCAGCATCACGAACGATCCCGCCCGGCAGGCGCCCACTCCTACATGTGTGCCTTTCGTAAAGGATTCGCAGAGGCATCAGGTGTGCGCCTCCGTAAAAGTGCGGGCCTGGCAACCATCCCCGTCAGCCCGTGACACTCCTGTCGGAGCGGGCGCTGATCGAAGTGACCCCCGGGCGGGGTCAAGGCGCTCGGCCTCCGGGGGAGTCATGCGGGCGCCCCAGGGGCAGGCCCGGTTTCCCCCCGTAACCGGGCCTGCCCCTGCTCCGCACCACTGCGCACCGCGCGGCAGCCAGCCGCTCTGAATGCGCGGGCAGTGACATCGCCGGACTTATCGGCGCTGTATGGATGGACCCAGGACCCAGGGGTCCCGTGGCGCTCACTTGCCCCCCTTCTTTTTGAGTGAGCAGCCGCGTACACGGGGCAGGCAGACGCCCCCCTCGTCTGCCTGCCCCATAGCGGTGCCAGGGGCAGCCCGGTCCAGCGGGAAGGCGCGATCGGCCCGCCACCTGCGGCCGGGCGACTACGACCCTTGCGGGGCGGGTCTGGGGGAGTACGAACGTTGTGATGATCGGGGTGGGTGTGCAGGGACTGCTGGCGGACCGCTATCAGCTGGACGAAAGACTGGGACGCGGTGCGATGGGGGAGGTGTGGCGGGCCACCGACCAACTCCTCGGACGTCTCGTGGCGGTCAAACTCCTGCATGCCGAGCAGGCTGCGGATGCCGAGCGCTTCCGCCTGGAGGCCCAGACCGCAGGCCGGCTCAACCACCACAACGTCGTGGGCATGTACGACTTCGGCTCCCACCATGACCAGCTCTACCTGGTCATGGAACTCATCGACGGCTGGAGCCTCGCCCAGGAGCGATCCATGCGCGGTGTCCTGAACCCCCAACACGCGACTGCCATCGCCGCCCAGGTGGCCGCCGGTCTGGCCGCAGCGCACCAGCGCGGCGTGATCCACCGCGACGTCAAGCCTGCCAACGTGATGCTGACCGGCGACGGCACGGCGAAGATCGCCGACTTCGGAATCGCGCGCTTCGCCGACGAAGCGGCCAGTGCTCTGACCGCCACCGGAAAGATCCTCGGCACCGCCGACTACCTCGCACCCGAACGCGCCCTCGGGCGCCCCGCCCAGCCCGCGTCCGACGTCTACTCCCTGGGCTGCGTGCTGTACGAACTACTCACGGGCAGGCCCCCATTCCGCGGTGCCACCGCGCTGGCCGTGGTGCAGCAACACGTCGACGCCAGCCCAGCGCCGCCCAGCCGGCTGCGCCCCGGTATACCGCAGCACCTCTGCGACTACGTGCTGCTCCTGCTCGCCAAGGACCCGGCCCACCGGCCCACAGTCGAACAGGCGGCCGACTGGCTAGCCCGGTACCACCAGACACCGCCCCGAACCGAGCCGGACAGCACCACGATCATGCCCGCACCGGTCACGACGCCTGCTCCCGGCCCGCAGCCCCATCAGCCCTGGAGTACGGTGCACTCCCATTCGCGCGGCCCCCGCAAACTGCTCACCCGAGCCACTGTCGGCGGCATCGGCCTGACCCTTTTCGCTGCCGCAGCGGCGCTGGGAGCGTCGATGAATTCCGGCGAGGACACCCCCTCGTCACCCTCCTCTCCCGCCCAGGCACCGGTCACCTCCGCACCCGTAGCCCGGACATCGTCCCCGCCTCCGCCCTCTGCCGCTGCGAGCCGCACGGCGCCGCCCGCGCGGGAACGCGGCGACGACCAGGCCCACGAGGACCAAGGCAAGCACGGGCCGGGGAAGGGCAGGAGAGGACACTCCCACGACTGAGCTGCTGTCGTATGCGGCACTACCGTCCCAGCGGTGCCTGACCCTTCGGACGGGGGCCGTCTGAGCAGCCGGCTACCGAGCCAGTTGCTCGTCGAGCAGTGAAAAAACCGTGTGTCGTGGTCAGCCGAAGCTCTGTCCCCGGCTTGGAGCGCAGGAGAAGCAGCCGGGGTCCACTGCGCGGCGCATACATCCGCTCGGACCGGGCACGCACGGGGTGGGGCGTGGGTGAGCAACGCGGCGGCACGGCGGGATGACCGTGCCGCCGCGTTGCTCCGTTCCCGTACGACTGTGTCAGCCTGGCCAGGGTTTGCGGCGGAGAGACGGGACCAGGCTCATCTGCGGTGCCGCTTCTGCGCGTCGTGAGGTCATTGGCACGAGGATGGCAGAGGGCGTCGAGCTGCTGAATGAGGCGGTTGACGGACGACGGCGAGGACCCAGGACGCGCTGGCTGCGGTGCCATCCCGCGTCCCTGCGACCTGAGGGCCTGCCGGAACCCCTTGAGCCGCAGGTCACCACGACAGTGGCAGACGGGTGATCGCTGCGCTGCCGTTCGCGGAACTGGCTGCGTGACGGGTCCGCCATCAGCAGCGTTGCCTTTTGGTCGCGGGGGACGGCTGGGAGGACTCTGGAAGCGTGCCGAGGAAGACCGTCCCCGAATGCAGTCAGTGCGGCAGCCCGCTCCCCGAGGGCAGCCGCGGCTCACGTCGGTACTGCTCAGCGGCTTGCCGTACGAAGGCGTGGCGGTGGCGGAGCGGCGCGGAGGTCGTTGCCGCGCAACGAGGGGGCCGCCCCTACCGTCGGACGAAGGTCCGGTGCCCGGTCTGCAACGGCTGGTGGTTCGTCGGTGAGGCCACGGGCGGGGGCCGCAGGCGGGTGGACGCCGTGTACTGCTCGCCAAGGTGCCGGACCCGTGCCTATCGCCAGAGGCGTACGCCGTCAGAAGACGTCACCGCGCGCAGTGTGCGCAGCCTTCGGAAGGCGAGCGCTGACCCGGAGACAGCGGCCTCTTACCCTGACTCGGCGGCTGCGTTTCCGAACGCCTCCGCGGTGCCGCCTTCGGCCTGCTCGGAGGAGGGAGATTCAGCGAAGCTGTAGGGCGGCAGCGGGCCGTTGACCCGCAGCTCGAGGTGCGGGTGCTCCTGGCGGAATGCATCGACCGCGGTCAGGAACTGCTCCGCTGAACGGCGCTCCACCAGGCAGGAAAGGTTGGCCAGCCAGCCGGTGCTCTGCGCTCCGGCGCTGACCGCCCGGACAATCGGTACCAGCGCCTGGTGAAGCAGCTCTGCGTCACTCGCCTCGCGCTTCTGGACGGCAGCGGCGACCATTTCCCCGAGCCGGACCTTGTCTTCCTGCGTGCCGCCGCCGGCCTCGCGGTTCGCCTGGGCCAGAGACCGTACATCGTCGTGGCTCGACATGATCAGATGGAGCACGGCATCTTCGTCGTGGTGCGCCTTGATGTTGTACTCCGCCGTGCCGTCCAGTGCCTGCAGCCGCTCGAGGAATTGCCCCGCACGCTCGGCGAGCACCCGGGTCACCGTGTCGTCATCCGGAGAGGCGCTGCCGAACCGCATGGGCAGGACCACGCCGTCTGCTCCGGCTTCGTCCAGGACGTGCTGGTGGGCGAGAAGGTCACGGCGTTTGGGCCGCAGCTCCTCGGGGGCGTCACTGACGATCGCGGCCAGCTCGCCCTCGCGTAGCACGCGGACCGGCCGCGGAGGGTCGCCGATGCCGTCCAGGTCCTGGCCGAGGGGAGAGTGCGAAGCGCGGATGATCCCGTAGACGTAGGTGCTCATCTGCTACTCGCCTCCCTTGCGCACGGCCCGCTCGCCCTGACGCTCCTGGCCTTCGGCGCGTGCCTGCTTGAAGGCCTCGGAAATGGTCTCCGCGGCGCCGGACAGGGCTCCCTTGGTCTTGCCGCGGGCGCCGGACTCCGTCATTTTTCCCGTGAGTTCCGTGAGCCCGGCCGGCTTGCGGGGACCGGCTTCGAGGTCGAGGCGGTTGCACGCCTCGGCGAAGCGGAGGTAGGTGTCGACGCTGGCGACCACAACCCGTATGTCGATCTTGAGTATCTCGATACCGACGAGGGAGACCCGCACGAACGCGTCGATCACCAGCCCGCGGTCGAGAATGAGCTCCAAGACGTCATACAGGCCGCTGGAACCGCCTCCGCCGCCCTGTTGTGTCGCCACGGTCATCGCAACCACCCCTTGTTGTCTGTTCTGCATGGTCCCGTCGGCGGAGACCGCCAGCAGCAGCGTCGACCTCGCTGTCCCTCGCTGCGAGCACGCTTCCGGGTGTGGGTAGCCGCGACACCTGAGACCAAACACCCGTAGGAGAGCGTCCGAGATCATCTCAGTTGCCGGGCATTCGCGGTGACCGGTGAGCCAGGAGTGCGAGTCACGGGAACGGCCCCTCCTCGCCGCGTCGTCGAAGCCGCTGGTGGAAGTCCTCGGCCGGCCGCCGCGTCGCCGGACGAGACCGCTCGCTCCGCCATTGCACGCGGCGACCACGTTGACGGCCGCAGCGGTCGTTGCCGCGATCCTTATCGCAACTGCCAAGCGACGTCCTCGGATTGGAAAGGGCTCAGTGGCACCCTGGCCGTCTTCGGCTTCCTGGGCCTCTCGCTCTCACGTGATGTGGCGGAGCCAGTCCTCCACCCGCTCGCCCACCTCGCCGACCGTGGTGACGTCGCCATGCCCCGGGCACACCACCGTCTCGGGGGGCAGGGTGACGAGGCGCTCGCGGATCGAGTGGATCATCGCCTGGAAGTCGGAGTCCTCCGGCCCGATGGCTCCAGGTCCGCGCGAGAGCAGCATGTCCCCGGTGAAGACGCTGCGCAGCGCCGGATCGTACAGACTTACGGATCCCGGCGTGTGTCCCGGAGTGTGACGCACCGTCAGAACAGTTCCGGCGACATCGATCACCCGGCCGTCGACGAGTTCCTCATCGGGGACACGGCTGGGAAAGCTGCGGCGCCACAGCTCCAGGTCGTCCGGGTGCAGCATGATCGGAGCCCCGGTGCGGTCGGACAGAGCTACCGCTGCGTCGACGTGTCCGCTGTGTGCGTGGGTGCACGCGATCGCCACCAGGCGGCGGTCGCCGAGCGCCGTGGCGATGACGTCCGGCTCGTGTGCGGCGTCGACCACTATCGCCTGCTCGTCGTCACCGACGATCCACACGTTGTTCTCCATCGGCGTGGTGTCGGCGTCCGGCCCGGCCACGACGCCGGTCGTCACCACGCACTCGACCCGGGCGGTCACGACATCACCGCCGGGAGTACTCGGCCGCGGGCAGTCACCCGCGTTCTGGGGTCCTTTGTTTGCCGTTCCATGGAACAGCCCCTTTCCGGATGAGGCCCTCTACTCCCAGTGGACCCCGCCGGGCATGCGGCAGCAACCGGCAGGTCATCCCTCACTGGGGCGTATACGCTGACCTGCAGGAACTCATGGCCACTCCGCGACACGGCGGGATCGATGCCGGCCCTGCCCAGTGGCCGAGGCGACAGGTATGGGTCTGACTGGATCCGTTGGTGATCACGCCGACGGACGGCCTGCCGACGACTGGGGCAGGGTCGCATGGAGTACGACGCATTCCCGGCGAAGGCAGCCGAGCCGGCGGGCGTCTCCCTCGACGTTGCGGAGACCCTCACACGCGCCACCTTTGAGGTGCTCGCCGACCGGATCAGCGGCGGAGAGGCCCAGGACCTCGCGGAGCCGCTGCCGGAGCCGCTGAAGAGCTGGCTGCGCACGGACGAGGAGATCGCGAAGGGCTACGGGGCCGACTCGTTCGTCCGGCGTGTGGCCCGAACTCGCGGAGGCCGGGATCCGCGCGGTCCTGGCCACCCTGAGGGAAGCGGCCGGCGACCAGGAGTTCCGCAACGCGACCGCCCAACTGCCCAGGGAGTACGACGTCCTGCTCTCCAAACCCGCGGGGCCGGCCGGCGCCAGGTAGCGACCGCTTCGCGAGCCGCGTCGTCGCCGCGATCGGTTGTCAGCGACTGTCGACAGCAAGGCTTTTCTATCATCGGCCTGAGCTGGTCAGATGCAGAGTGAGGACGGCCTGGACAAGGCAGTGGTCGGGGTGGACGAGCACCGGAACTTGCGGAGGAGTCGCCAGGACTTCAGGGTGACCATGACCTCCTCGACGAGTGCACGGATCTTCGCATGGGACCGGTCCACCTGCTGACCAAACTCTAACCGCGCAGCGGCCGTCGGCAAGGCCGACGGACCGCGCGCCGGGCTGGCGGCGCTCGCGACGCTGAACGACTCACCGCCCCCGCCACACCACCGTGGCGGCGTACCTGCACGAGCGCGACGGCGACCTGGCGACGGCGGCACGGCTGTACGCCGAGGCGACCCAAAAGGCACCCGACCTCGCCGAGCGCGACCACCTGACGCTCCAGGCCGCCCGGCTCAACGCCCGCCGGTGTCGATGACAGGTCGCGCTCGGTTGTCCCGCCACACGGGTCACCTTCACCGGGCACTTGAGCGGGCCGTCTGTTGAGGCATCATGCCACCCAGGCTGATCGACGAAGAGCCACTGAAGGGTGAACCATGCGGGCCCGTCACCGGTCGACCGGGGTCCGGCCGGCCGTCCCCCTCGTACCGTCTGTCAGACGACGCGGATGTTCTCCGCCTGGGGGCCCTTCTGGCCCTGAGTGACGTCAAACTCGACGTGCTGGCCCTCCTGCAGTTCCCGATAGCCCTGACCAGTGATGTTGGAGTAATGGGCGAAGACGTCCGGGCCACCGCCCTCCTGCGCGATGAAGCCGAAACCCTTCTCCGCGTTGAACCACTTCACCGTGCCCTTAGCCATGCCTGTTCTCCTTCGAGGGGGTTTGGGCCCGCAAGGTACCGCGGGTCCTGAAGTGATCGCCTTGGTCCGGAGAGGGTGCACAGCAAGACGCCCGCGGGCACAGTGACCGCGGGCGAACGACTTCGGAACCACGACTGCTCTGCGAACAACGCTAGGCCCTTCGAGGAGGCCTCGCCAGGCGGCAACGCCGCCCCGGACGATGGAGGCATCGAGGACCCAAGGCATGCCGGTCACGACGATTTTCCGTCAACACCCCGACGGCCTGGGCCGAGGGCAGGGCAATGTTCACGACGTTGGTGTCCAGGACCACCGTCAACTGGGCCAGTCCCAGGATGGCCAGGATGCGGCCCCGATGTCGCGCGGCCGTGCTGTTGGGTTCGAGGGCCGCAGTGGTTGCGGTACTCATGGCGGACTCTAAGTGAAAATGGAAGAAGCCGGCAGGGGCGGGCGAGCCCGTCGTCGCGCAGCTCGCCCCGCGGACTCAGGAGCGGCGGGCGATCCAGGTGGTGCAAGTGGTACGCACGCTCAGGTCATCACGGTGCGAGACGCTGTGCGGCTGCGCCTTGTCCAGCAGGGCGTCCAGGTCGTCGGCGTCCAGGACGTCGGTGGCGTGGAAGCGCAGCTCGGCCAGAAAACCGTGGGCGTAGGCGTTCAGAGACGGTCCCGCCTGAGGGGCATCGAGGCGGTCGCGATGGGACGCCGCTCTACGAGGGCGAAGCCGGCGCCCCTGAGGTGGTCGGTCCCGTCCTGCCGCTCGATCAACGCGTCCGCCCCTGTGCACGTGCCCTGGGGTTCCGCCTCCATCACCTGCAGCACCTCCCTCGGGGCGACGCCCCGCACCAGGGTCACGGTGTACCCGGTCTCCAGCGCGTAGCTGAACAACGGAGAGGAACGCCGTTCACCCACAGAGCGGCCTCGCGGCGTCGCCCGCCGGCTCCTCCGAGAGGCGGAGCAGGAAGAGGACGGGATGGGGATGACCTCGTACGGGGTAGGCGAGCGGGACGACGCGGGGCGGTCCGGCGTGCTGCTTGAGGGAGGGTCGACGTATGCAATTCGACGACGATGCTGCTCTGGACACGTCCGAGGTCGAGGACGGTCGGGGAGGTGCGCTGGGCGGGATCCCGGGCGGCGGGAAGACCATCGGCGGGGGACTGGTCGGGCTCGTGGTGCTGGTCGCGTCCGTGCTCTTGGGTGTCGACCCCGGCGTGTTCGGCTCGGGCAGTAGCGACACGTCCTCGTCCGGCAAGTCAGCCGCGGACCTCGCGGCGGACTGCCGGACCGGTGCCGACGCCAACCGCAAGGAGGAGTGCCGGATCGTCGCCGTGGTCGACAGCGTGCAGGCATTCTGGAAGCAGACGGAGACAGCCGCCGGCAAGCCCTACCAGCAGGCCCCGACGTTCCTGTTCACCGGCAGTGTGAACACCGGTTGCGGGAACGCGACTTCCGACGTCGGCCCCTTCTACTGCTCAGCCGATGACAAGGTCTATCTCGACCTCGGCTTCTTCAACGACCTGAGCAGCAAGTTCGGCGCCAAGGGCGGCCCATTCGCCGAGGCCTACGTCATCGCGCACGAATACGGCCACCACTTCCAGGACCTCAGCGGAACGATCTCCCGCGGCAGCGGAAAGGGCCAGAACAGCGGCTCGGTGAAACTCGAGTTGCAGGCGGACTGCTACGCCGGAGTGTGGGCCCACCACGCCACCACCACCCCCGACCCCAAGAGCGGTAAGCCACTGATCACCGACTTGACGAAGGACGACATCAACCGCGGGCTGGACGCGGCCGCCGCCGTCGGAGACGACCGTATCCAGCAGCGCTACCAGGGCAAGATCACACCCGACACCTGGACCCACGGCTCCGCGAGCCAGCGCCGGCAATGGTTCTCCACCGGCTACCGCTCCGGCCGCGTCGCCAGCTGCAACACGTTCAGCTGACCACACTGACAACCACGGTACGAACGCCCGGCCTGGCTGAGGTCGTCGTTTCCCTGCCAGGCGGCGACTCGCGTCGGCAACGTGGTCGGAGGCGGCGGGAAGCAATGCTGAAACCACAGCATGTCCGCGCGGGGGAGGCACCCATGGATCCGGCAAGCCTGAGTCTGCTCGCGGTGACGCTGCTCGCGACGAAGTTCGGGGAGGGGCTCGCCGTCCAGGCCGGGCAGAACGCCTGGGCGAAGGTTCAGGGCGTCACTCAGGCGGTGCGGGAGCGGCTGAGCCGGTCCGAACCGCAGCGCGAGGCCCTGGCACAGCTCGATGCGAGTCCTGAGGACCAGGACAGGCGGGCCGCCGTGGTCGCGCATCTGCGGCACGAGCTGGAGAGCGACGAGGAATTCGCGGCCACGATCGAAGACCTGGTGGCGTCTGCCGACCGCGACCCCGGAGCGCGGACCCTGATCGCCACCGCGAGGGACAACGCCAAGCAGGCTGTCATCGGGAGAGACAACCTTGGCCCGATCACGTTTTCGTAGGCGACTCTCCGGGTCCTGGACCTTCGCCGATGCCTCCGGAAACGCCCAACAGGTCGTCATCCAGGGTGACAACTACGCGTCGGTCTACTTCGAGTCCGCCCCCAGGGGCCACCCGCCGCTCCATCAACTCCCGCCTGCAGCCCAGGACTTCAGTGGCCGTGCCGCTGATGTCGACGAAGTCGAGAGCGCGGCCGGTGTGGGTGTCGTGCCCTCCGTCATCGACATCTACGGGGCGCCGGGTGTGGGGAAGTCCGCCCTGGCCGTGCATGTCGCCCACCGGCTCGTCCCCTGGTTCGGTGAGGTCCAGCTGTATGCGGACCTGGGCGAGCAGAACGGCGAAGTGCCCACCGCGGCTCAGATCCAGCAGAGGTTCGTCGCGGACCTGGACCCGACCACCGCCGCCGTTCCGGTCGGCGCTGCAGAACTTCCGCAGCGCTACCGCTCGCTGCTCGCCCGGAAGAAGTGCCTCATCCTGCTGGACAATGCCCAGAGCGCGGAGCAGGTGGCCGATCTGGTACCCGGCTCCGGCAGTTGCGCCGTGCTCATCACCTCCCGGGTGCCCCTGGCGACGCTGGACGGGGTGTCTCTGCACCACTTGGACCTGATGAGCCAGGAAGAGGCGCTGACCTTGCTGTCGCAGGTCTCCAGGCGTAACTGGTCCGGCACCGAGGACGAGGAACTGGCCCGGACCCTGGCCGACCAGTGCGGTCGGCTTCCTCTGGCCCTGCGGATCGCGGGCGCCATCCTCAAGAAGAGGCGCTACTCCGGTCGCTGGAGAACGACCGGAGGTCCTGACCGCTCCTATACGCGGCTCGGCCGCAGCACGATCGCCTGGCCGCCCGCGGTGGTCCGGCGTTCTCCCCGGCACCGGCATCCCCGAGCACGCCTGGTTCGACGGCCGGACCCTCCACATGTGACCGGGCCCCCGCACGGCAACGTCGACTGCCCCAAACTAGGCCGTGTCTCTCAACTTCGTAACCAGGTGATCACCGCCGCTAACACGGCTGCAGATCGACAGACGATCGCAAGTGTCATAGCGGGTGGCCAGACCCCGCCACTGCTTGAGCGGATTGAAGGACCGTTCCCCGACGTTCCTGCGCTTGTAGGTCTCGGCGTCCAGAGTGCGGGGGCGTCCGCGGTCGCAGCCCTTTCTCTACCGAACGCCTCGCGGGGCAGATCTCTCCTCGGGATCCCGGTGCGGGACCGGATGGATGATCCCGTCGATGATGCGGCGGTGGTCGGCGAACGGGCGCCCTTCCTTCCCGGCGTTGTGGGGAAGGCAGGGCGCCAGGCGTGCCCACTGCTCGTCGGTCAGCGGGCGCATGCGCCCGCTCGTGGTCACCGAGACTGGTAGGCGGTGGCCAGCACAGAGACGGTGACCCGGTCAGGTAGCAGGCCGTCGTCGTTCAGGTCTGCCCAGCTCACGTGGCGTGCGCTTGGCGTCATCCCCACCAAGTCCAGGGCCTCCAACCCAGCCAGGGCTATGGGGTACTCCACCTGTTCGGTGTCGACGGCCTCGAAGTAGGGGTCCATCGCCCGGTGCAGGCGCTGTTCCTTGGCCGGGTCGATGGTGACCATTGCAGGCACCCGGTCGCGTAGCTCGGCCAGGTGCAGCCCGGTGGGACGGACCACGATCAGCCGGCCAGCTGGACGGAGTACTCGATGGAACTCTGCTGGATTGCGCGGGGCGAACACGTCCAACACCACGTCGGCCACCGCGTCAGCCAGCGGGAAGGGACGGAAGACATCCCAGGTCGCCGCGGAGGCTCGGTCGTGGGATCGGGCTGCCGAGCGCAGCGCGCGCACCGACGTGTCCAGGCCCAGACCTCGGGCGCCGGGCAGCTGGTCGAGAACGCCGGCCAGGTAGTAGCCCGTGCCGCACCCGACGTCGACGATCGTGCCGCGATCCGGCGCGCAGTCGGCCGCCAGGCGGGCCACGGCCTGGCGGATGGGCGCGTACCTGCCGGTGGCCAGGAAGCGGTCCCGAGCCTGGACCATGGCCGCGTCGTCGCCGCTGGTGGCGCGGGTGCCGGTCAGGAGGCTGACGTAGCCGGGACGGGCGATGTCGAAGGTATGGCCCGCCGCACAGCGCAGTGCACCGCGGGCGGGGTGCAGACGGGGCGTGCGGCACGTCGGGCAGCTCAGCAGGTCGAGGAACAGTTCGAGGGCAGGGGGAAGCAACACGGGCACGAGGCACTCCTGGCAAGGCTGAAGGGAAGACGCCGTGCCTGCACGTACACACGGAAGGTCACTGCCTCAGGAAGGAACGGGCAGTGCCAGAAGGGTGGTTCGCGTAGCAGGCACACCAAGGGGGGCGATGCCGTCTGACATCGCCCTCAACGCCTTCCGATCACAGGAAGCAGCAGTGCGGGGTGCTCATGAATGCCACGCCATGAGTTTACGAGCTTCGACGAAGCCCTTCATGCCTGCCGAAGTTGGGAGACACGGCCTAGTGCCGGCAGCCGCTGGACCTCGCCGCGGTCGGTCCGCACGGCGGGGTGGATCATTTCCGCGAGGAAGCGCAGCAGGACCTCATCGGCGCCGTCGGCGAGCTCGAAGCAGTCGTCGCCGAAGACCCAGTCGTCTTCCCAGTCCTCAGGATTGTTGTAGCGGTGCTGGACGATGTCGTCCTCGGCCGTCGTGAACCGCCGGTCATGACTTTTCAGACAGTCCAGGTCGTACAGCCTGCGGAGGAAGGTGATCTCGTCCAGGCTGCCCGACCAGCTAGCCCCCGTGCTGCGCAGGGCGTCGAACCGGCGCCGCCGGGTGACGTCGGTGATGGCCGCCGGCGGCCCTGCGGATATGTCGCTGCCCCTGAAACGGCCGACGACGGTGTCGACGGAAACGGACCGGAGAGCAGGGAGGTACCCGTCACGCTCTCGGTGCGGGCACGGGAGAAGAACTCAAGATCGAAGGAGACATCGTTGAGAGCCCCCAGGACGGTGCGCTGCAGCTCGGGACCCAGCTCACGCAGCCGTTCGTAGTAGGTGTCCTGCAGCCTGAGCGAGAAGAAGGATCCGTCCAGAGTTTCAAAGTCGTCAGGCAGCGGCGTCCTGGCCGGCGCGGTCATGCCGAACCGGCCGATCTTGACCCCGCCGATCTCCCTGATCTCGCCACCCGGATCGACACAGAGCAGCTGGAAAGTCGTCTTGAAGCTGTAGTCACCCCAGTTGTCCCGAACCAGGAAGGCCTGCCCCGGCACGGGGGAGACAGGCCGCCCGCGGACGGGCAGGACAGTGAACTGCACGGTTCCTCCGGAGGACCCTCGGCCTGCGGCCGGGCACGTCAGAACAGACAACGCAACCGCCCTGTGCGAGTGGTGCTGCTCCCGGCGAGAGCAGCGCCGGGCCTTCGCGGCTGCCGGATCGCGGCCGGCCAGACCCGGGTCAACGCGACGATCGTGTCGATCTGCGGCCGGGCGGCTGGCGGCTACTGGTCGGGGTGGACGGCTTGGACACCGGTGCCCGCGTACGCCTTCGGGGTCAGGGTGAGCAGGAACCGTCCGCTGGGGTGGGCGGGGGAGGGGCGGGCGGCGTGGATGGCGTGGACGGCGGCCCAAGAGTGCCCGAAGCGCAGCAGCTCGGTGGCGGTGACCGCGGCGTCGGTGTCGAAGGGTTCGATCCGGATGAACCGCAGCCCCTTGATGTAGCCGAGCAGGCCCGGCCGGTCGGCGTCGCCAGCCGTCAGCGACAGCACCGGCGCGTACAGGTCCCCGAGTCCGCCGGAAGCCTGGACGTAGAACGCGGCGACCGCCTCATTGAATGGATCTTTCGGGTCGTGCAGCGCCGCGGCGGTCGTGTGGTCCAGGACGACCGCGATCGCCGCCACTACGCGGCCGCCCGCGGACCGTGCGAGGAGGCGCCCAGGCGCTCCAGCAGATCCCGGGCCTTCGCCTCGGCCTCCGGGCTCGGCGCGCTGCCGAGAGCGGAGGCGAGCTCGGCGCGGGCCAGCTCGGCCCGCTCGGCGTACTCGGCCTGCGTCGGCGTGCTCTGCGCGAGGTCCTCGACCAGGCTGCGGATGGTGGTGCCGTGCTCGGCTGCCAGCTGGGCGAGCCGGTCCCGCGCGGCCGTGCTCACCTTGATGCTCGTCTCGTCTGTTGTCATATCCCTCACTCTAGCGCGCCCCTCTACTGCAGGTAGAGGAAACGCGCGGCGGCATGCTCCGGGGGGCGCTTGTGTTCACGGCTCGATCGCTGACGGGGCCCGGCAGGTCCGCGGTGGCGGCCCTGGTGGCCGGGACTTTCCTGATGGGATGCACGGCGTCGGCGGGTCCGACGGCCCGGCAGGCGTAGGGCGGCAAGGCAGGCGCGGCGGTCGACCTGCTGGCGGGGCACGACTGGAGGCATTTCGCCGATGCCCAGGTCACCTCGGGCGGCGTTCACATCACGCCGCTCGGCCGCAGAATCGTCCGGCAGGACGGCTCGGGAGGACAGCCCAACCCGCCCGTCAACCTTCGGGGCCCGAGACTGCCGGTCACGGGTGACTTCGAGGTGCCGTCGGAGCTGGCCGGGACCGGGGAAGCCCCGGCCTACGTCCAGTTGTACGGGGAGGTTCCCATGGTCTATGACGAGTGGCGGCAGGAGCGGCCCAGTGTGCGGCTGGGCGTGGTCGGGGGCGCGCTTGAGCTCGCGCTCTGGGACGGCACGACGGCGAACCCGGCGGTCACCAGGCGCTTCGGCGCAGTGGTGCCCGCCGATGTCACGGTGCCGAGCGGCGGACCGGCACGGCGCTGCGGTTCCGGGTGGGGGACCGGACGGTCGGCAGCATGCCCGATCCGGGTGTGTCCGGTCCAGGCGGAGCCGAATGGATCAGCGGCGCAGCACAAGGCCATGCCAAGCGCCGCACTACTGATCCGCGAGAGGGACTCACCAGGTGTCAATACCGGGGCGGCGCCTGCTGTTGGTCCATTGGTCCCGCGGCGGTGCGGGCCTGGCGAGGAGGGCGGCGGCGATGACTGCTCGGGTCTCGGCCGGGTCGATCACGTCGTCGATCTCCAGCTGGCGTGCGGTGTTGACCGCGCTGCCCTGCTCGTAGCCGACGGCGACGAGTCCTTCGAACTGGCGTTGCCGTTCTGCCGGGTCGCTGATGCCCGCGAGGAAGTCTCGTGCGCCGAGCCGTACGGCGCCCTCGATGCCCATGCCGCCGAACTCACCGGTCGGCCAGCTGACGGTTATGGCGGTGTTGTGGAAGCTGCCGGCAGCCATGGCCATGGCGCCCAGCCCGTACGCCTTGCGGAGGACGACCGTGACGATGGGAACGGTCAGGTTGCCGCCGAGGACGAAAAGGCGCGAGAAGTGCCGTACGGCTGCCTGTTTCTCGGACTCCGGTCCGACCATGAATCCCGGGGTGTCGCACAAGGACACGACGGGCAGTGAGTAAGCGTCGCAGAGCTGGAGGAACCGGGCGATCTTGTCCGCCGCCGGGGTGTCGATGGCGCCGCCGCCCTCCGACGGCTGGTTGGCGATGACGCCGACCGGCTTGCCGTCGAGACGAGCGAGTGCGGTGACGGCTGCCGTGCCGAATCCCGCGCGCAGTTCCAGGACCGAGCGGCTGTCGAACAATACGGCGAGGACCTTCCGCGCGTCGTAGACGCGCTTGCGGTTCTCGGGAACGACGTGGCGCAGGGCCCGTTGATCGGGTATCTCGAACGTCGGCAGGTCTCCCTGGAAGTAACTCAGGTACCGGCGGGCTACCGTCGCTGCCTCGGCTTCGTCCGTGACGGCCAGGTCCACCACGCCGTTGCGGCTCTGTACCGTGATCGGGCCGACTTCTTCGGGTGTGAAGGTGCCGAGGCCGCCGCCCTCGATCATCGCAGGGCCGCCCATGCCGATCGTGGAGTCTTCCGTGGCGATGACGACGTCGCAGGTGCCCAGCAGGGCGGCGTTGCCGGCGAAACACCTGCCGGCCGCGATGCCGACGGTGGGGACCGCGCCGCTCAGCCGGCCCATGGCGACGAACGTCGTCAAATGAAGCCCTGCCACGACCGGCATGTCGCTGTCATTGGGCCTACCGCCTCCGCCCTCCGTGAAGAAGATCACCGGATGCCGTCGCTGATGAGCGATCTGCAGCAGGCGGTCGGTCTTGCGGTGGTTGTAGTAGCCCTGAGTGCCGGCCATCACGGTGTAGTCGTAGGCCAGCACGGCGCAGGTCGAGCGGTCCTCGGCGAAGACATCGCCGTTGACGCGCCCAAGGCCGGTGACGATGCCGTCCGCCGGGGACTTGGCCTCCAGGTCGGCCAGTTCACGTCGGTTGCGCTGAGCGGCGACCGCAAGACCGCCGTACTCGACGAGAAGGCCGTCGTCGGTGACGGCGGCGATGTTCTCCCGGGCGGTGCGTTGCCCACGCCGGCGCCGTGTGGCGACGGCGTCCGGTCGGGCCTCGTCGAGTCGGCCGTGCCGTCGCTCCAGCAGGGCTTCCAGATCGGGCCGGAGGTGGTTGAGATCGACAGCTGTGCCGTTGTCGTCCGCCTCCTCGGTTGCGTCCACGGTCAGTTCAAGGCCGACGAGGATTTGGCCCTCGGTCACCGTTTCGCCGGCCGAGACCGCGACTGCGGTGACCACGCCCGCTGCGGGCGCCTGGACCGGATACTGCATCTTCATGGCCTCGACGGTGAACAGCGCGTCGCCGCGCGCCACCGGTTGTCCCGCGGTCACCTCGACCGCGATGACCACACCGCCCAGGGGCGCGCGGACGGCGTGGTCGCCGGGCAGGTCGCTTTCGTCCCCGCCGAAGGCGGTATCGACCGGCGGTGGAGGGGACGACGGTGCGAGCTCGGCGGCGTGTTGCAGCAGCGCCGCGGCGTTTCGCTCGACCCAGGCGGTGTCGCAGACGCCGGCGGCGAAGTCCGGGTGCGCGAGGACGGCTCGCTGGAGCGCCAGGTTGGTCGGGACACCTTCGATGCGGCTCTCGGCAAGAGCATGGGAGGCGAGCCGGACGGCTGCCCCGGCATCGGGGGCGTGGGTGATCACCTTTGCCAGCAGGGAGTCGTAGCGAGGGTTGAGGGTGAGACCGCGGTAGCCTGCCGCCTCGACACGCACACCGGCGCCCGTCGCCGTTTCGAACTCGGTGAGTGTGCCCGTGGAGGGGACGACCTCGCCGCCGGGGCGCATCTCCTCGGCATTGATCCGGACCTGGACGGCGTGGCCCCGTGGGGCCGGCACGTCGGGCTGCTCCAGCCGCAGGTCGAACAAGGACGCGCCGCCGGCAAGCTGCAGTTGGAGGGCGACCAGGTCGACACCGAGCACCGCCTCGGTGACGGTGTGCTCGACCTGCAGTCGGGGATTGGTCTCGATGAAGTAGAAGGTGCCGTCCGGCTGCGCGAGGAACTCGACGGTGGCCACGCCGACGACGCCGGCCTCTGCACCGAGGCGCACGGCCGCCTCCAGCATCCGCGAGCGTGCCTCGCCGGCCAGGACCCTGCTCGGGGCCGCCTCGATCAGCTTCTGGTGGCGCCGCTGGATACTGCAGTCCCGGTCCCACAGATGAGCGACCCGCCCGTGGTGGTCGCCGACGAGTTGCACCTCGACGTGATGGGCGCGGGGAAGGAAACGCTCGATGTACAAGTCACCGTTTCCGAAAGCCTGACGGGCCTCGACGGCGCACTCCGTGAACGCCCGCTCAACCTCGGCCCGGCTGCGCGCCACGCGCACTCCGCGGCCACCGCCGCCGGATACGGCCTTGATGACGACGGCCGCCTCGGAGCCCAGCTCGTCGGCCTCGCGGTCCCAGAAGGACAGCATCTCAAAGACCTCGGTCGGGCGGTGGGTGCCCGGCAGCACCGGTACGCCGGTGTCCGCGGCCACACCGCGCGCGCGGGCCTTGTCCCCGAAGAGTTCCAGGGTCTCGGCAGCCGGGCCGACCATCAGGACACCGGCGTCCTGGCAGGCCCGGGCGAGCTCCGGGCTCTCGGACAGGAACCCGTATCCCGGGTGGAGCGCATCCGCCCCTGAAACGACGGCAGCCTCCACTACCGAGTCGATGTCCAGGTAGGCGGCGGGACCGGTGCCCGCCAGCACTTGGAGCTCGTCACAACGCCGAACGTGCAGGGATGCCTCGTCGTCGGCCGAGCGCACGCCCACGGTCGCGATCCCCAGGGCCCGACCCGCTCTGAAGACACGGCAGGCGACCTCTCCGCGGTTGGCGACCAGGAGCTTTCGAACAGGGGAGGCGAAGGTCATGCCCTCCCACTTCCGTCGGCGACCTGCACGGCGAGGACGATCTTGCTGACTCTGTCCCCGGCGGGCGGCGGAAACGCGTCCCGGTCGGCGATCCTCGTCGCGGTCATGTCAGCTCCAGGACGAGCTTGCCGACGTTCTCACCGCGGAAGAGCATCTGCAGCGTCTCGGGGAAGTCGTCCACGGTGCCCCTGACCACATGTTCCTTGACCTTGATGCGGCCGTCTCGGATCCAGGCGGAGATCTCCTGGGCGGCCTTGGCGTACTGCTTGGCGTAGTCGAAGACGACGAAGCCCTCCATGCGGGCCCGGCGCACGAGCAGCGTCAGGTAGTTGGAGGGGCCTTTGACCGGGGTGGCGTTGTTGTACTGGCTGATCGCGCCGCAGACCACCACGCGGGCGTGCATCGCCAGCCGGGTCAGGGCGGCGTCGAGGATGTC
>NZ_JBEYZY010000053.1:0-37261 GCF_040646295.1 Streptomyces sp. NPDC046197
CAAGGGGCAGATCTTCGTCAAGGGTGAGGTCATCAAGACCGTCCCGGAGTCGAAGATCGTGGAGACCCTGATCGAGGAGGCCATGAAGCTCGCCGAGCAGATGGAGGCGGGCGGCACCGCGGCAGGCGCCCCCGACGTCACAGGGACGCCCACAGTGACAGTGAGTTGAAGCACAGCACGGACCGAGAGGGGGCCCAGCGTGACCATTCTGGAGAGCATCCGGGGACCACACGACCTGAAGGCGCTGTCCGAGGCGGAACTCGGTGAACTGTCCGACGAGATACGTGAGTTCCTGGTGCAGGCGGTCGCCAGGACCGGCGGCCACCTCGGCCCCAACCTGGGCGTGGTGGAACTCACCATCGCGCTCCACCGGGTCTTCGAGTCGCCGGTCGACCGCATCCTGTGGGACACCGGGCACCAGAGCTATGTCCACAAGCTTCTGACAGGCCGTCAGGATTTTTCCAAGCTGCGCGGCAAGGGCGGCCTGTCCGGCTATCCCTCACGCGAGGAGTCCGAGCACGACGTCATCGAGAACAGCCATGCGTCCACCGCGCTGGGCTGGGCCGACGGGCTCGCCAAGGCCCGCCAGGTGCAGGGCGGGAAGGGGCATGTCGTCGCGGTCATCGGCGACGGCGCGCTGACCGGCGGCATGGCCTGGGAGGCGCTGAACAACATCGCGGCCGCCAAGGACCGGCCGCTGATCATCGTCGTCAACGACAACGAACGCTCCTACGCACCCACCATCGGCGGCCTCGCCAGCCACCTGGCCACTTTGCGCACCACCGACGGCTACGAGAAGGTCCTGGCCTGGGGCAAGGACGTCCTGCTGCGCACACCGGTCGTCGGCAACACGATCTACGAGTCCCTGCACGGCGCCAAGAAGGGCTTCAAGGACGCCTTCGCGCCGCAGGGCATGTTCGAGGACCTCGGCCTGAAGTACGTCGGACCGATCGACGGGCACGACGTCAAGGCGGTCGAGTCCGCGCTGCGCCGCGCCAAACGCTTCCACGGTCCGGTCCTCGTCCACTGCCTCACCGAGAAGGGGCGCGGGTACGAACCCGCCCTCGCGCACGAGGAGGACCACTTCCACACCGTCGGTGTGATGGACCCGCGCACCTGCGAGCCGCTCGCACCGGCCGGCGGCCCGTCGTGGACCTCCGTGTTCGGCGACGAGATGGTGCGGATCGGCGAGGAGCGCGAGGACGTCGTGGCGATCACGGCCGCCATGCTGCACCCGGTGGGTCTCGGCAGGTTCGCCGAGCGCTTCCCGGGCCGGGTCTGGGACGTCGGCATCGCCGAGCAGCACGCGACCGTCTCGGCGGCGGGCCTGGCCACCGGAGGTCTGCACCCGGTCGTCGCCGTCTACGCCACCTTTCTCAACCGCGCCTTCGACCAGTTGCTCATGGACGTGGCGCTGCATCGCTGCGGGGTCACCTTCGTCCTGGACCGGGCCGGCGTCACCGGTGCCGACGGGCCCTCCCACAACGGCATGTGGGACATGTCCGTCCTGCAGGTCGTGCCGGGCCTGAGGATCGCCGCCCCGCGCGACGCCGACCAGCTGCGCGCCCAGCTGCGCGAGGCGGTCGCGGTGGACGACGCACCGACCCTGATCCGGTTCCCGAAGGAGTCGGTGGGCCCCGAGATCCCCGCGGTCGGACACGTGGGCGGCATGGACGTGCTGCACGCCGCGGACCGGCCCGACGTCCTGCTCGTCGCCGTGGGCGTCATGGCGCCGGTGTGCCTGCAGGCCGCGGAGCTGCTCCAGGCCCGGGGCATCGAGTGCACCGTCGTCGACCCCCGCTGGGTCAAGCCCGTCGACCCGGCGCTGCCGGGCCTGGCCGCCGGTCACCGCCTGGTCGCCGTCGTGGAGGACAACAGCCGCGCGGCCGGCGTCGGCGGGGCGGTGGCCCTGGCCCTGAGCGACGCAGAAGTGGACGTGCCACTGCGGCGGTTCGGCATTCCCGAGCAGTTCCTCGCGCACGCCAAGCGCGGGGAGGTGCTGGCCGACGTCGGCCTCACCCCCGTCGAGATCGCCGGACGGATCAGCGCGAGCCTGGCCGTCCGGGAGCAGGCCGTGACGGTTCCGGGACAGCAGGCCCACCAAGACCTCACGGCAGTCAAGGAGAAGGCTGAATGACCACGGAGTTCGACCTCGGCAGACTCCTCGCCGAGCGCGGCGCCGAGCGCTACGAGCTGCACGCCAGGCACCTCAACCACCAGCTCCCGCGCATGCTGCACACCATCGGCTTCGACAAGGTCTACGAGCGGGCCGAGGGCGCGTACTTCTGGGACGCGGACGGCAACGACTACCTGGACATGCTCGCCGGGTTCGGGGTGATGGGCCTGGGCCGGCACCACCCCGTGGTCCGCAAGGCGCTGCACGACGTACTCGACGCCTCCCTCGCCGACCTCACCCGCTTCGACTGCCAGCCGCTGCCCGGGCTGCTGGCGGAGCGGCTGCTCGCTCACAGCCCGCACCTGGACCGGGTGTTCTTCGGCAACAGCGGCACGGAGGCGGTGGAGACCGCGCTGAAGTTCGCCCGCCGCGCCACCGGCAGGCCGCGGATCCTGTACTGCGAGCACGCCTTCCACGGCCTGACCACCGGCTCCCTCTCGGTCAACGGTGAGGACGGCTTCCGGGACGGCTTCGCCCCGCTGCTGCCCGACACCCCCGTGCCGCTCGGTGACCTCGACGCCCTGGCGAGGGAACTGCGCAAGGGCGACGTCGCCGCGCTGATCGTGGAGCCGATCCAGGGCAAGGGCGTGCACGAGACCCCGCCCGGGTATTTGCGCGCCGCCCAGGAAATGCTCCACCGGCACAAGGCGCTGCTCATCGCCGACGAGGTGCAGACGGGCCTCGGCCGCACCGGGGACTTCTACGCCTACCAGCACGAGGACGGCGTCGAGCCGGACCTGGTGTGCGTGGCCAAGGCGCTCTCGGGCGGCTATGTGCCGGTGGGTGCCACCCTGGGCAAGGACTGGATCTTCAAGAAGGTCTACTCGTCGATCGACCGGGTGCTGGTCCACTCGGCGAGTTTCGGGTCCAACGCCCAGGCCATGGCGGCGGGCCTCGCCGTGCTGTCCGTCATGGAGAACGAGCAGGTCGTGGCCGGCGCACGGGCCACGGGGGAGCAGCTGAAGTCCCGGCTCGCCGCGCTGATCGACAAGTACGAGCTGCTGGCCGACGTGCGCGGCCGGGGCCTGATGATCGGCATCGAGTTCGGCAGGCCGAAGTCGCTGAAGCTGCGCGGCCGCTGGACCATGCTGCAGGCCGCGCGCAAGGGCCTGTTCGCGCAGATGGTGGTGGTCCCGCTGCTGCAGCGGCACCGGATCCTCACCCAGGTCTCCGGGGACCACCTGGAGGTGATCAAGCTGATCCCCCCGCTGGTGATCGGTGAGCGGGAGGTGGACCGGTTCGTCGAGGCCTTCGCGGCCGTGATGGACGACGCGCACGGCGGCGGACTGATGTGGGACTTCGGGAAGACCCTGGTCAAGCAGGCTGTTGCCAACCGGTAGGGACGACCACCCCATGGGTGTCACCGGAGGTTTCTTGCCTGTGAGGCAATAGATTTGCCATAGAGGCAAGGCTGCGGCTCAATGGACATATGAGCTCCCCCGACTCCCAGCCCACGGCGGGGCCGGCCGAGGACCTGCCCGCCGTGGCGCCGCAACTGCGTGCACTGCGCCGGCGCGCCTCCCTCACCCTGGAGGTCGCGGCGCGCGCGGCCGGGCTGTCGCCCGCCCACCTCTCCCGGCTGGAGACCGGGCACCGCCAGCCCTCCCTGCCCCTGCTGCTCGCGCTCGCCCGCGTCTACGGTACGACCGTCTCGGAGCTGCTCGGCGAGAAGGTTCCCGACCGGGACCCGATCGTGCGCGCCGCGGACATGGAACCGACCGGGGCCGGCGGCTGGACGTACTGGCAGGCCGGCTCGCACGGCCGCGGGATGCAGGCCCTGCGGGTCCGTGTGCCGCACGGCTTGCAGGGCGACATCGTGCGGGTGCACCCTGGCGAGGAGTGGCTGTACGTCCTCAGAGGCCGGCTGAGACTGCGCCTGGGCGACACCGCGCATCTGCTCGCCCCCGGCGACAGTGCGCATTTCGACTCGCTCACCCCGCACCGCATCGCCGCCGAGGACCCCGACGGAGTCGAGCTCCTCTTCGTCCACACCCTGCTGCAGAGCCCCACGGCCACCCTGTGCCTGGGACCCATGACCGGAGAAACGCCATGACCAACCTGGAAGAGAAGTTCCCCCGCGCACTGTGGGTCCGGCTCATCATCTACATCGCCGTCGGACACCTGTTCGCGGCCTTCATCTGGCTGCTGTTCACGGTCGGCCACAAGTGACCCACCGCCCGGACCGCGGCCGTCAGTCCAGCAGACGCTCTCGCAGCCGCTCCCGGGTCCGTGGGGTCAGACGCAGACCCCGCTCCAGGTAGGCGTCCACCCCGCCCCAGGTCTCCTCGACGGTCTCCAGGGCCGCGGTCAGATACTCGGCGCGCGCGTCGAACAGCGGGCTGAGCAGCTCCATGACCTCGGGGGAGTAGGCCGAGGCGGAGCTGCCGCTGCGCTGCACCTTGTAGCGCCGGTGCTTGGCGTTCGACTCCAGGTAGTCCGCGAGGATCGCCTCCCGCTCCACGTCGAGGGCCAGCAGCGTCACCGCGATCGACAGGCCCGCGCGGTCCTTGCCCGCCGCGCAGTGCATCAGGGCGGGGACGCTGTCCTCGGCGAGCGCGTGCAGCACCTGGGAGTGCTCGGCGGTCCGCTCCCGGATGATCGTGCGGTAGGAGGCGATCATCCGGTCCGCGCCCTTGCCGTCGGCGAGGATCGCCCGCAGCTGGTCCAGGTCGCCGTCGCGGACCATCTTCCAGAACTCGGCGCCGTCGGCGGGGTCGCTCAGCGGCAGGTTCACATTGCGCACCCCGGGCAGCTCGACGTCCGGGCCCTCCAGCTTCTTGTCCGCCGCGTTGCGGAAGTCGAAGATCGTGTGCAGGCCCAGGGAGCCGAAGAAGACCGCGTCCTGATCCGTCGCGTGCGCGAGATGACCGCTGCGGAACAGCACACCGTGACGCACCCGCCGTCCGTCCACGGTCGGCAGTCCGCCCACGTCACGGAAGTTGCGCACGCCGGCCAGCTCGGGCTCGGTCGACGGGACCTGCTGCGTCACGGGGACTCCCTCCCTTTCGGAACCCGCCGTCACGGCTCGTCGACGGGCGCGGCTTCGACCATACGACATGGCTTCCTGAGGCAACGAGTTGTCCGCGGTCGTTGCCTCCGTGGCAGGGGCCCCCGAAGATGTTGGGGCCTGGGTGAACCTGTTCGGATCTGTGGGGGAACGCATGCTGGAGACCGCCGCCGACGGTCGCACCTGGCTCCTGTCGGGGCCCACGAGCAGTTACGCCATCCACCTCACCGACCACGACGAACTGCTCCACCTGCACTGGGGCCCGAGGATCGGGCTCGCCGACGCGGAGGCCCTGGCCGCCCGTCCGCTGCCGGACCCGTGGCCCTTCGAGTCCCCGCTGGACGGCCACGAGGAGTACCCGGTCGAAGGCGGACCTCGCTTCGTGCGGCCCGCGCTCTCGGTGCGCACCACCGGGCGACGCGGCACCGAGTGGACCTTCGAGGCGCACCGGACCGAGGGCGACGAACTGCGGCTGCGGTTCCGGGACGGAGGCCTGGCCCTCACGCTGCACCACCGCATGCGGGACGACGTGGTCGAGCGGTGGGTGACCCTCGGCAACCGGGGGCAGCAGCCGCTGGAACTGCTGCGGGCCGACTCCGCCACCTGGACCCTGCCCGATCGCGACACCTGGCGGCTGTCCCAGCTGCACGGCCGCTGGGCCGCCGAGTCCCGGCTGGTCCGTGCGCCGCTCACCTACGGCGAGAAGGTCATCGGCAGCCGGCGCGGCCACACCGGCCACCAGCACCTGCCGTGGGTGGCCCTCGACACCGACGCCACCGAGGAAAACGGCGAGGTCTACGGCTGTGCCCTCGGCTGGTCCGGCTCCTGGCGGATCGCCGTCGCCCAGCTGCCGGACGGTCGTGTGCAGATCACCGGTGGCGCCGGGTACGACGACTCGGGACTGCTGACGCTGGCCACGAAGGAGTCGTACACCACGCCCGTGTTCGCCGGCCTGTGGAGTGAGAAGGGGTTCGGTGGCGCGAGCCGCGCCTGGCACGCCTACCAGCGCAGGTACGTGATCCCGGGCCCGGACCGGGACCGGCCCGTGCTCTACAACTCGTGGGAGGCCACCGGGTTCGGCATCTCCCAGGAGCAGCAGGGCGCGCTCGCACGACGGGCCGCGGCCATCGGCATCGAGCTGTTCGTGGTCGACGACGGCTGGTTCGGCGCCCGCACCAGCGACCGGGCCGGACTCGGCGACTGGCGGCCCAACCCCGACCGCTTCCCCGGCGGCCTGAAGCCGCTCGCCGACCAGGTGCACGCGCTCGGGATGCAGTTCGGCATCTGGGTCGAGCTCGAGATGGTCAACCCGGACAGCGACCTGTACCGCGCCCACCCCGACTGGGTGCAGTACCAACCGGGGCGCAGGCGGACGGAGTTCCGTAACCAGCTGGTGCTCAACCTGGCCCGCCAGGACGTGCAGGAGTACCTGTGGGACCAGCTGGACGGGCTGCTGTCCGGCGCTCCGATCGACTACGTCAAGTGGGATTTCAACCGCTGCTTCACCGACGCCGGCTGGCCGGGCGAGCCGTACCCGCAGCGCCTGTGGGTCGATCACGTACGCGCGCTGTACACCCTGCTGGACCGGCTGCGCGGCCCATCCGGGCGTCGCCTTCGAGTCCTGCTCGGGAGGTGGCGGCCGCGTCGACCTCGGCATCATGCGCCGCACCGACCAGGTGTGGACCTCGGACAACACCGACCCGCTCGACCGGCTCGCCATCCAGCACGGCTTCAGCCAGATCCACCCCGCGCGGGTGATGGCCGCCTGGGTCACCGACAGCCCCAACACCCGGCTCAACGGCCGGGTCAGCACTCTGCGCTTCCGCTTCGTCAGCGCACTGGCCGGAGTGCTCGGCGTCGGCGGCGACCTCACCCGGTGGACCGAGGAGGAACTGGCCGAGGCGCGGGAGTGGGTGACTCTCTACAAGGAGATCCGGCCCGTCGTGCAGCGCGGCGACCTCTACCGGCTGTGGCCGCCGCGCGGCGGGCTGAGCGCGGTGCAGTACGTGCTCGGCGAGGAGTCGGTCGTCCTCGCCCTGCTCCAGGCGCAGCACCACGGTGCCCCGGTCCCCGCGCTGCGGCTGCGCGGGCTCGACCCGGCGGCCGCGTACGAGTGCCGCGCAGCCGGGAGCCCGGGGGACGGTGAAGTGCACCGGGGTGCCGTCCTGATGCACCACGGCGTCCACACCGGCCTTCGCGGGGATCTCGATGCGGTGGTGCTCCGTCTGCGCCGCATCCAAAGCCCCGCACAGCCGCGTATTCCCGGTTGGACGGGGTGAGGGCAGTGGCTTTTCTCACCGCCCGTCAACCCCTGCCTACGTTCGCGTAGGTCACATTCCAGGGTGAATCATGGACCGATGTGGCAGACGATTCGAAGAGTGACAGCAGATCAGTGATCGGGTCGTACGTGGCGGTGGGGGACAGCTTCACCGAGGGCGTCGGCGACCCCGGCCCCGACGGGGCCTTCGTCGGCTGGGCCGACCGGTTCGCGGTGCTGCTCGCGGACCGGCGGCCCGAGGGCGACTTCCGGTACACGAACCTCGCCGTACGGGGCAAACTGCTCGACCAGATCGTGGCGGACCAGGTTCCGAGGGCCGTCGAACTCGCCCCCGACCTGGTCTCGTTCTGTGCGGGCGGCAACGACATCATCCGTCCCGGCACCGACCCGGACGACGTGGCGGAGCGGTTCGAGAAGGCGGTCGCCCGGCTCGCCTCCGTGGCGGGGACCGTCATGGTGACCACCGGCTTCGACACCCGGGGCGTGCCCGTGCTCAAGCACCTGCGCGGCAAGATCGCCACGTACAACGGGCATGTGCGGGCCATCGCGGACCGCTACGGCTGCCCGGTGCTCGACCTGTGGTCCCTCAGGGCCGTCCAGGACCGGCGCGCCTGGGACCACGACCGGCTGCACCTGTCGCCCGAGGGGCACACGCGTGTGGCGCTGCGCGCCGGGCAGGCCCTCGGCCTCGACGTTCCGGCCGACCCGGAGCAGCCGTGGCCGCCGCTGCCGCCGCGCGGCACCCTCGACACCCGCCGCGACGACGTCCACTGGGCCCGGGAGTACCTGGTTCCGTGGATCGGCCGCCGGCTGCGCGGTGAGTCCTCCGGCGACCATGTGACGGCCAAGGGCACCCTGTCGCCGGACGACATCAAGATGCGGATCACTTCGGTGGCCTGAGGGCCGCAGGGGGCGGTTCCGCAGCCCGCTGTGCGGGGCTGCGGGGCTGCCTTCACCGCCCCACGGCGGTCAACGCCTCCCGTTCCAGGCCCAGTTCCCTGGCCAGTGCCTCGTCCACCCACTCCAGGGCCCGTGCGCGGGAGACCGCGCCGCCGTAGGCCGTCATCTGCACGGCCAGCCCGTCGAGCAGGGCGGTCAGACGCAGGGCCGCGCCGCCGGGGTCGGGGCAGCGGAACTCGCCCGCCGCCACGCCCTCCGCGACGACCTCGGCGATCGCCGCCTTCCACTGCCGGTCCAGATCCCGCGCGACCTCCCGCAGCGCTGGTTCGCGCAGCGCGGCCGCCCAGCCCTCGATCCACAGCCGCCAGCCCTTGGCCGGTCCGGTCGGCGCGTACCAGCGTACGGCGGTCCGCAAGCGGCGCAGCGCCGTCGTCCGCCGGCCGAGCAGCTTGCGCAGATGGGCCAGGTCGTCCTCGGCCGCGTAGGCGAAAGCGGCGGCGACCAGCTTCTCCTTCGTCGAGAAGTGATAGAGCACCAGAGCGTTGCTCACGCCGAGTGCCGAGGCCACGTCGGCGATCCTGACCGCCGCCACGCCCCGTACCTCGATCTGCTCGATGGCGGCCCGCAACAACTCCTCGCGCCGCTCCGCCACGCTCAACCGCACTCTCGCCACGCGGTCACCTTAATCGGTCGTTTCCCTGAACCAGGGCACGCGTTCACGCCGCTTCCCGTGCTGTACGAGGCGCCGCGACCACCACCGGGCGCGGGTCGAACCGTGTTTGAGGGGCGGTGGGCCGCCCTTCGTCACCGGTACCACCCGAAGCGTTCCGCGATCAACGGCAGCCGGTCCGCGGCGATCGCGTGCGCGGCGGCCCGCAGGGTCGTGCCGTCGGCCTGCGCGCGTGCCAGCATCTGGTCCACCAGGGCGCGCATCGAGCGCCGGGTGTACGCGAACGCCTCGTCCGCGTCGGCACCGATGTCGCCGAACAGCGTCCACCACCACCAGGCGTTGGTGCCGGAGTTGACGACGACGTCCGGCAGCACCGTCACCCCGCGCGCGGTCAGCAGCCGCTCCGCCTCGGGCACCACGGGCATGTTGGCCGCCTCGACGATCCAGCGGGCGGTGATCCGCTCCTGGTCGGCGAGGCCGATCGCATAGGAGACGGCGGCCGGCACCAGGACCTCCGCGTCGGCGGACAACCAGGCCTCGCCCGGCTCCTCGCGGTCCTCGGGGCGCAGCACCGAGCGGTCGACGGTACCGTAGGCGTCCCGCGCGGCCAGCAGCGCCTCGACGTCGAGCCCCGCCGGGTTGGCGATCGTGCCCTTGATGTCGGCGACGGCCACCACCAGCAGCCCCGCGCGCGCGAGGAAGCGTGCCGTGGCCCCGCCCATGGTCCCCAGGCCCTGCACGGCGACCCGGGTCCCCGGGTACGGCGTCCGGGCGCGGTCCAGAGCCGCCAGCAGCGACTCGGCGACCCCGCAGCCGCCGACCAGCTCGTCCAGGCCGATGCCGTCCACGTCCACGGCGAACGCGTCCGCGAGTCGCCGCCGCGCCGCTGCCTCGTCGTCGAGGAGCGGGTACACGGCCTGGACGGAGGACACCAGCCCCGCCTCGGCGGCCGCCCGGTCGACGAGGTCCTGGGTGAGCCCGAGGTCCTCGCCCGTCGTCCAGCAGCTCTCGATGTACGGCCGCATCGCACGCAGGTAGCGCACCAGCAGCCCGTAGGCCTCCGGCTCGTGGGGATCGCAGTCGATGCCGCCCTTGGCGCCGCCCAGGGGCACGTACCGGCCGTCCGGGTTGTAGTGCAGCGCCTCCTTCATGGTCATGCCGCGGGCGAGCCCGGCCACCTCCTCCAGGGTGCACCCCGCGCGCATCCGCAGACCGCCGCTGGAGACGCCGCGCACCAGCCGGTCGACGACCAGGAAGCCCTGACGGCCGGTGAGATGGTCGGTCCAGGTGAGCGACATCAGGGGCGTGGTCACGGTCACTCCAGGATGCGGTGGGCCTCGGCGGCTGGGGTGTGCCGGCCCCACCGACAGGTTACTGAATCGCGAGTCAGTATTGAAGCGGCGTCGGCACCCTGTCAACGCACCGCGCGGGGCGCGGACGCCGGCAGGTCGCACGCCTCCTTGAAGCCCTGGCTCGTCAGTCCCAGCGCGGAGTTGACGCGCGAGCGCAGGTTCTCCACCGCCACCATCGCCGTCAGCTCCACCAGGGCGGGCTCGCCCAGCCGGTCACGCAGCCGGGCGGCGAGGTCGTCGTCCACGGCCGGCGGCGTGGCCGTCATCGCCTCGGCGTACGCCATGACGTCCCGCTCCAGCGGCGTGTAGACGTCACTGTCCCGCCACACGGGGACATCGTGCACCTTCTCGGGCGCCATACCGCGCTCACGGCTGACCCAGTGACCGAAGTCCATGCACCACGAGCAGCCGATCGCCGCGGCGGTCGCCATCTCGGCCAGTGCCTTGAGGCCCGGGTCGAGCCGGTTCCACCTCGCCACCGACTGCTCGAACCGCAGATCGCTCCACAGCACCCGCGGTTGGTGGGCGAGCGCCCTGACCGGGTCGAGGACCTTCCCGTAGGCGCGCTTGCTGTACCACTCCACGAAGCGGAGCAGGCGGGTGCGGGGCGGAGTGAGCGAGACGCGGGCCACGGCGGCCACCTCCTGTACGTCGGTTGTACGTCGGTTCCGGAGCACCTGTCGCGGTGCCTTCACGGGATACGACGGACGGGACCGCGCCCGTGTGACATCGGGCTGTCCGAAGGGTTGTCGGGGCGTCGCTCCATAATGGAAAGCCTGACCGACTCCACCTGGAGGTATCGTGGCCGGTTTCCGTTCCCTGAGCTCCGGGCTCCGTGCGCTGCAGCCCGCGGCCTTCGGTGCGGATCCGAGCGGAGAGCGCATGGCGCGCATCCGCCGATCACCCCACTTCAAGGACGGCGTCTTCCAGAATCCGGGAGGCGTCGCACGGACCCGGCCCTCCGGCTCGATGCTGGACTTCGCCAAGCTCTACTTCGACCGGGACGAGCGTCCCCGCCGCGCTCCCCGGGGCACCGTGCCGGTGCACGCGACCACCCTCGCCGACCTGGCCCGGCCCCCGGCTGGCGGCCTGCGGCTGACGTGGATGGGCCACTCCAGCGTGCTGGCGGAGATCGACGGACAGCGGGTGCTGTTCGACCCGGTGTGGGGCGAGCGCTGCTCGCCCCTCCCCTTCGCCGGCCCCAGGCGGCTGCATCCGGTGCCCCTGCCCCTGGCCGCGCTCGGCCCGGTCGACGTGGTCGTCATCTCCCACGACCACTACGACCATTTGGACATGCCCACGGTCAAGGCGCTGGCCGGCACCGACACCGTCTTCGCGGTGCCGCTCGGCGTCGGTGCCCACCTGGAGCACTGGGGGGTGTCCGCCGACCGCCTGCGCGAGCTGGACTGGCACGAGGCCACCCGGGTCGGCGGGCTGACGCTGACCGCCACCCCGGCCCGCCACTTCTGCGGCCGAGGCCTGCGCAACACCCAGCACACGCTGTGGGCCTCCTGGGTCGTCGCGGGCGAGGAGCACCGGATCTACCACAGCGGCGACACCGGGTACTTCGACGGCTTCAAGGACATCGGCGCCGCGCACGGCCCGTTCGACGCCACGATGGTCCAGATCGGCGCGTACTCCGAGTTCTGGACCGACATCCACATGACGCCCGAAGAGGGCATGCGCGCCCACCTCGACCTCCAGGGCGGGCCCTCGGCGGGTCCGATGCTGCCGATCCACTGGGCCACCTTCAATCTGGCGCCCCATCCATGGGCCGAACCCGGCGAGGGGACGATGGCGGCGGCCCGCGCCATCGGCGCACGCATCGCCCTGCCCCGCCCCGGCGAGCCCTTCGAACCGGCCGGAAGCGCCGTCCCGACGAAGCCGTGGTGGCGCGCGGTGGCGCAGGCCCCCACGGGCGGTTGGCCCGCGCCGGATCTCCTCGCCGAGGGCACCGTGAAGGCGGCGGCGGACTCGGCGGCCCGGGCCCAGTCCGACACGGCGGGTGACATCGCGGGCGACCCGGCCGACGGCGCCGGCGACCCGGCGGCCGTCCCGGCGGGCTGACCGCGCGGGGGTGGCGACCGGACGGCGGGGGCCGGGGAGCGGATGTCTCCCCGGCCCCCGCCGCCTGTTCGTGACCGGTTCCGACCAGGTGCGATCGAGTTGCTTCGGTTCGGTGGCGGGCGGCCGCCGGACCCCTCGGTCTGTCGTGCGAACCCTCATACCAGAGCGGGACGCTCCCCGGGGGATTTTGTCAACTGCCCACCGCACCTGATGCGTTGGTGACTACTGTGAGTGTCCGTCGGGCGACGCGGGGCCGAACTTCCGGCCCTCTCGACCGGCACAGCGATGGCGCATGCCCGCTCGCGCACCATGCGCGGGCACAGGGGCCCGACGGACCAGTACGAGGAACAGATGTCTCACCTCCGTGCACCGGCCGCCCGCGCAGACCGCCGTGAGGGCGGGCGGCACGGTAGGCCGGTCGCCCGCACCGTCCCCTCGCTGCCCGAGACCCACATACGGCCTCAGCTCCTGCGGCTGGCGGTGCTGCCGCCGATCGCGGTGGCTCTCGGCGCGGGGGCCGCCGTGCTCTTCACCGTGCGCTCCACCGGCGCCCGCCCCGGCCTCAGCCTGTGGGCCGCGCTCGCCGGCGCGCTCTCGGTGACCCTCGCGGCAGTCGTGATCGCGGCCGTGGCCGCGAACCGCGCCGCCCGGTCCGTCCACGACCGGATCGACGCGCTGCGCCGCAGCACCACTCGCCGGGAGGCCGATCTGCGCGCCCTGGTCGACGCGCTGCGGCACGGCGAGGCGCCGCCCCAGCGCAAGCCGCGCGGGGGACCGCCCGCCGACGCCGACGAGTTCGAACTGCTCGCCGCCGACCTCGCGCGCTCCCACGACGGGGCCGTCGCCGCCGTCGTGCAGGCCGCCCAGCTCTCCAGCCAGGCGGGCAGCGAACAGAAACTGGAGGTCTTCGTCAACCTCGCCCGGCGCCTGCAGTCCCTGGTGCACCGCGAGATCTCCATCCTGGACGAGCTGGAGAACGAGATCGAGGATCCCGACCTGCTCAAGGGCCTCTTCCACGTCGACCACCTCGCCACCCGCATCCGCCGCCACGCCGAGAACCTCGCCGTGCTCGGCGGCGCGGTCTCCCGCCGCCAGTGGAGCAACCCCGTCTCCATGACCGAGGTGCTGCGCTCCGCCATCGCCGAGGTCGAGCAGTACTCCCGGGTCAAGCTCGTCCCGCCGATCGACGGCCAGCTGCGCGGCCACGCCGTCGCCGACGTCATCCATCTGCTGGCCGAACTCGTGGAGAACGCCACGGTGTTCTCCTCCCCGCACACCCAGGTGCTGCTGCGCGTCAACCTGGTCACCTCCGGGCTCGCCGTGGAGGTCGAGGACCGGGGCCTGGGCATGCCGGTCGGCGAGCAGGTCAGGATGAACGCCCTGCTCGCCGACCCCGACCAGGTCAATGTCGCCAGCCTGCTGGCCGACGGCCGGATCGGGCTGTTCGTCGTCTCCCAGCTCGCCAGGCGACACGGCATCACCGTCCGGCTGCAGACCAACATCTACGGCGGTGTGCAGGCCGTGCTCGTCGTACCGCAGGCGCTGCTGGGGGCGGCCCCGGGCACCCCGGCAGAAGTACCGCAGCCGCACCCGGCGACCGGCGCGCGACGGCCCCCGGTGCCACCGCCCGCGCCGGGCGGATCCGGGTCGCCCGGCGCGGGCGCACCGCACCCGCCCCACCCGGTACCGGCGGCACACCACACCATCGCGCCGGACTCCGGCCACGGGCACGCCGCCCCGCCCGCCGCCGGAGCGAGCCGAGCCCGGGCCGACCTCACGGCCCAGGGTGCGGGCGGCAGCCGAGCCGCCCACTCCACGGCGGCCGCGAACCGCGACGTGGCGCTCCCGGCGCCGGACGCGGCCGACGGTGTCCTCCGTGCCCGAGGGGGCCTGGATGCCGGTGGTCCGAACTCCGGTCACCCGAACTCCGGCGGTGTGGCTGCCGAGTCGGGTTCGGCGGGGCGTGACGTCCACCGGGGTGCGGGCCCGCACGCGGGTGACGCGGGTGCCGTACCGGGCCCGGCTGCGGGCGGCGGTCTCCGGGCCGCAGGGAACCTGAACGCCGGTGACCCGGGCGACGCGTCGGGCCCGCGCGGCGGCGACGTCCGCTCCGCGACGGGGCGGCCCGCCGCGGGCGTGCTTCCCCGGCCGCCCGCGCACGGCGGTGAACCGGTGCCCCTGCCCCGCCGGGGCGCCCGCGAGCAACGGCCCAACCCCGCCTCGGCCGTGCCCGGCATCAGGGCCGAGGACCGGTCCGTCGTGGCGGAGAACACGGCCGCGCCGCCCACCCCGCGCAACGGGGCCGTACGCGGCACCATGGGCAAGCCACAACTGCCGCGGCGCCGGGCCCAGCAGCACATCGTGCCGCAGCTGCGCGGCGGCCCGGCGCCCCGCCAGGACAGCGAGCACCTCGCGGGCCACGACCCCGGCCTGATGGCCGCCTTCCAGCGCGGCGTCGGCCTCGCCGAGACCCAGCAGTGGCAACGGGCCCCCCTGGAACCGCTCCGTACGGACTCGCCCGCCCCCTCGTCCGACACCTCACCCATCGACGTACCGCACCTGAGCACCGCCCCCACGACCGAGGTCCGGCCCGCACACGCGCCCGCCTCGTCCGAGGCCTTCGGCGCACGCGACGGTGCGCTCACGCCGCGTCCCGACCTCACCGCCCGGCACGACGGGAGCGCACCGGCCGGATGACCAGCCGGCCGTACACCCCCGCCCTGAGCGCTCCAGCAGACCTTCGTACCCCAAGGAGTCGATCCACCATGGCGAGCGATGCGCCGACCGGCCACGTATCCGACCTCGACTGGCTGATGAGCGGCCTCGTGCAGCGCGTTCCGCACACCACCAGCGCGGTGCTGCTGTCCTGCGACGGGCTGGTGAAGTCCGTCCACGGCCTCGACCCCGACAGCGCCGACCACATGGCCGCCCTGGCCTCCGGCCTGTACTCGCTCGGCCGCAGCGCCGGGGTGCGCTTCGGCGACGGCGGCGACGTGCGGCAGGTCGTCGTCGAACTCGACACGACCCTGCTGTTCGTCACCACCGCCGGATCCGGCACATGTCTGGCCGTACTCGCCGGCCGTGAGGCCGACGCGGCGGTGCTGGGCTACGAGATGGCGATGCTGGTCAAGAGCGTCCGCCCCTACCTGGTGACCGCACCCCGGCAGCAGACCCTCGAACCCCCGGCGCTGAGGCCTTGAGCGCGGCGGCGGCCGGCGACGGGCCCTGGCTCGACGACGCGGCCGGACGGCTGGTGCGCCCCTTCACGGTCAGCAACGGGCGCACCCGGCCCAGCATCGCGCTCGACCTCATGTCGCAGGTGATGGCCACCGGGGTGACCCCCCTCGGCTACCTCGGACCCGAGCACGCCCAGGCACTCGATCTGTGCCGGGCACCCGTCCCGGTCGCCGAGCTGGCGGCCCACCTGAAGCTGCCTGCGGCGGTGACCAAGGTCCTGCTCTCCGACCTCGTCGACTGCGGGGCACTGACCACCAAACCCCCCGCATACCACCACCAACCCACCGACCGGGCCCTTCTGGAGGCAGTGCTCGATGGACTACGACGACAGCTCTGACTACGACGGCGGCGGCGACCCCTTCCCCATCGCCCTGAAGATCCTGGTGGCCGGGGGGTTCGGGGTGGGCAAGACGACCTTCGTCGGTGCGGTGAGCGAGATCGCCCCGCTCAGCACGGAGGAGCTGCTCACCACGGTCAGCGCCGCCACGGACAGCCTCGAGGGCATCGAGAACAAGGTCGAGACGACCGTGGCGATGGACTTCGGCCGTATCACCCTCGACCCGCAGCACGTGCTCTACCTGTTCGGCACGCCCGGACAGGAGCGGTTCTGGTTCATGTGGGACGAGCTGTCCGAGGGCGCCCTGGGCGCCGTCATCCTCGCCGACACCCGCCGACTGGAGGAGTGCTTCGCCGCGGTCGACTTCTTCGAGCAGCGCGGCCTCACCTTCATCGTGGCGGTCAACGAGTTCGACGGCGCCTACTGCTACGACCCCCAGGAGGTGCGCGCCGCCCTCGATCTCGATCCGGAGACCCCCGTCGTGCGCTGCGACGCCCGCATCTCCAGCTCGGGGGTCCAGACCCTGCTGACCCTCGTACGGCATCTCATCATCCACGCACCCGCGCCCGCGCCGAGCCACGGCGCCCACATGTGATCCCCGCACACCGCTGACCCCCGCACACCGCTGACCTCCGCACCCGCGTCGAACCCGGCACCGCGTCGCACCCGGCATCCGCCGACCGTGCGTTCACCCGACCCGGCGCCAGCCGACCCCGTACCCGCCCGACCCGCACCAGCCAGACCCGCACCCCGCCTGGGAGCCCGTACATGACACACGCGCACAGCGACGGAGCCCGTCCATGAGCTATGACCCGCCGCGCCCGGCCGGTCGCCTGCTGCTCACGCCCGAGGACCGGGACGCCCCCGCCCGCATCGGGCGACTGCGCCGGCTGGGACTGGGAGAGCACGCCGAACCCGCGCTCGACGCCTTCGCCGACCGGCTCGCCCTGCGCACCGGGGCGCCGTACGCGATGGTCAACTTCCTCGACGACAAAGGGCAGTTCTTCGCCGGTCTGCACCGGCCCGAACGGGACGTCCTGACCGTCGACGCCGACGGCAACCGGCGGGAAGTGGGCCGCCGTCTGCCCCGCGACCACGGCTTCTGCCCGCATGTCGTGGTCCGGCGCAAGGCACTGGTGCTGGAGGACGTCGGCGACTACCCGCGGTTCGCGGGCAACCCGATCGTCGACGAGTTCGGCATCCGCTCCTACCTGGGCGCTCCGCTCATCGACAGCACGGGGACGGTCCTGGGCACCGTGTGCGTCGTCGACGCCGAGCCGCGGCCGTGGGGGCGGGAAGGCCTGGAGACCATCAAGGCCTCGGCGGCGGAGCTCGTCGCGTGGCTCGAACGACGGGACCCTGAGGCCCTGCTGCCCTGAGCACGCGCCGGCCCGGCGCGGCGCGCCCCGGGAACGGCCGGCGCGGCGCGTGCCCAGGGGCTGAGGACGGCATGAAGGAAAGCTGTGGCCGCGCTTAAGAAATCCTCGATGGACCAGCGCGCCGCCGTAGGGCAGATTGCTACGCGATTCCACCCCTCACCCCGGACACGGGTCCCTTCGGCATGCCCGGGCCCGGGGCCCGAACCACAGGAGCCGTAGCGTTGAAGGCGCTGGTCAAGGAGAAGGCGGAGCCCGGGCTGTGGCTCGCGGACGTCCCCGAGCCCGCTGTCGGACCCGGTGACGTACTGATCAAGGTCCTGCGGACCGGTATCTGCGGCACGGACCTGCACATCCGGGCCTGGGACGGGTGGGCGCAGCAGGCGATCCGCACCCCGCTCGTGGTCGGGCACGAGTTCGTCGGCGAGGTCGTCGCCACCGGCCGTGACGTCACCGACGTCAAGACCGGCGACCGGGTCAGCGGCGAGGGCCACCTGGTGTGCGGCAAGTGCCGCAACTGCCTGGCCGGACGCCGCCACCTGTGCCGGGCCACCGTCGGCCTCGGCGTGGGCCGCGACGGCGCGTTCGCCGAGTACGTCGCCCTGCCGGCCGGCAACGTGTGGGTGCACCGCGTCCCCGTCGACCTCGACATCGCCGCGATCTTCGACCCGTTCGGCAACGCCGTGCACACCGCCCTGTCCTTCCCGCTGGTCGGCGAGGACGTCCTGATCACCGGCGCCGGCCCGATCGGCCTGATGGCCGCGGCGGTGGCGCGCCACGCGGGTGCGCGCAACGTCGTCATCACCGACGTCAGTGAGGAGCGGCTGGAGCTGGCCCGCAAGATAGGCGTCAGCCTCGCACTCAACGTCGCGCAGGCCACGATCGCCGACGGACAGCGGGAGTTGGGGCTCAGGGAGGGCTTCGACATCGGCCTGGAGATGTCCGGGCGGCCCGAGGCGATGCGGGACATGATCGCCAACATGACGCACGGCGGCCGGATCGCCATGCTCGGGCTGCCGGCCCAGGAGTTCCCGGTCGACTGGGCCCGGATCGTCACCTCGATGATCACCGTCAAGGGCATCTACGGCCGGGAGATGTTCGAGACCTGGTACGCGATGTCGGTGCTGCTGGAGGGCGGCCTGGACCTCGCGCCCGTCATCACCGGCCGGTACGGCTACCGCGACTTCGAGACGGCTTTCGACGACGCGGCGAGCGGCCGCGGCGGCAAGGTCATCCTTGACTGGACCGCGTAACCCGCCCACAGCGCAAGCATCTTAGGAGCCTTCCCATGTTCGACTCCGTGCGCGACGACCTGCGCGCCACCCTCGACGAGATCCGGGCCGCCGGTCTGCACAAGCCCGAGCGCGTCATCGGCACCCCGCAGTCCGCCACCGTCAACGTCACGGCGGGCGGCCGCCCCGGCGAGGTCCTCAACTTCTGCGCCAACAACTACCTCGGCCTCGCCGACCACCCCGAGGTGGTCGCCGCCGCCCACGCGGCGCTGGACCGCTGGGGCTACGGCATGGCGTCCGTGCGCTTCATCTGCGGCACGCAGGAGGTGCACAAGGAGCTGGAGGCCCGGCTGTCGGCCTTCCTCGGGCAGGAGGACACGATCCTGTACTCCTCCTGCTTCGACGCCAACGGCGGCGTCTTCGAGACACTGCTCGGCCCCGAGGACGCGGTGATCTCCGACGCCCTCAACCACGCCTCCATCATCGACGGCATCCGCCTGTCCAAGGCCCGCCGCTTCCGCTACGCCAACCGTGACATGGCGGATCTGGAGCGGCAGTTGAAGGAGGCGAGCGAGGGCGGCGCGCGCCGGAAGCTGATCGTCACGGACGGCGTGTTCTCGATGGACGGCTACGTCGCGCCGCTGCGCGAGATCTGCGACCTCGCCGACCGCCACGGAGCCATGGTCATGGTCGACGACTCGCACGCCGTCGGCTTCGTCGGCCCAGGCGGGCGCGGCACGCCCGAGCTGCACGGTGTCATGGACCGCGTCGACGTCATCACCGGCACCCTCGGCAAGGCGCTCGGCGGCGCCTCCGGCGGCTACGTCGCGGCCCGCGCCGAGATCGTCGCCCTGCTGCGTCAGCGGTCCCGGCCGTACCTCTTCTCCAACACGCTCGCCCCGGTCATCGCGGCCGCGTCGCTGAAGGTGCTGGACCTGCTGGAGTCGGCGGACGACCTGCGGGTCCGGCTCGCCGAGAACACCGCGCTGTTCCGCCGCCGCATGACGGAGGAGGGCTTCGACCTCCTGGCCGGCGACCACGCGATCGCGCCCGTCATGATCGGCGACGCGGCGAAGGCGGCCCGGATGGCGGAGCTGCTGCTGGAGCGCGGGGTGTACGTGATCGGCTTCTCGTACCCGGTCGTGCCGCAGGAGCAGGCCCGCATCCGCGTCCAGCTGTCCGCCGCACACTCGACGGACGACGTGCACCGCGCGGTGGACGCCTTCGTCGCGGCCCGAGCGGAGCTGGAGGGCTGAGCGACCCGACGCCGCGACCGGTCGGTCGGGGTGCGGCCTGACCGGTCGGGGGTGTGTGCCTGACCGGTCGGGGGGTGTGCCTGACTGGTCCGGCGGAGTGTGCGTCCGGCCGGTGGGACGGAGTGCACGTCCGGCTGGTGGGGCGGGGTGCGTGTCCGGGCGGTGGGGTGGAGCGCGCGTGCGGCCGGTGGGGCGAGGCGCGGGCCTGGCCGGCGGGGGCGACGCGCGGTCCTGGCCGGCGGGGCGCAGCGTGTGTTCGGTTGGTTGTGTGGCTTGCGATAATCGGTCGCATGATCGAAGCGCGGCGGCTGCACATCCTCCGTGCGGTGGCCGACCACCGCACGGTGACCGCGGCTGCCGCCGCCCTCTACCTCACCCCGTCCGCCGTCTCCCAGCAGCTCACGGCCCTGGAGCAGGAGACGGGTCACCGGCTCGTCGAGCGCGGCGCCAAGGGTGTGCGGCTGACCCCGGCCGGCGAGATCCTGCTCAGCCACACCAACGCGGTCCTCGCCCAGCTGGAGCGGGCCGAGGCGGAACTCGCCGCGTACGGTTCCGGAGCGGCCGGCACGGTCACCGTCGCCGCCTTCGCCACCGGCATCGCCCAGGTCGTCGCGCCCGCGGTGGCCCGGCTGGCCGCCACCTCACCCGGCATCCGCATCCGCGTCCAGGACGCCGAGGGCGACGCCAGCCTGCCCATGGTGCTGGACCGGCAGGTCGACGTGGCCGTCGCCGTCGAGTACCGCGGGGCACCGTCGGCCGACGACCCCCGTCTGACCCATGTCCCGCTGTACGCCGAGCCCTTCGATGCGGTCGTCCCGGTCACCCACCGGCTGGCCGGCGCCGCCGAGGTCCCGCTCGCCGAGCTGGCCAAGGACGCCTGGATCGGCCCCTACCCGGGCAACCCCTGCCATGACGTGGTCGTACTGGCCTGCGAGAACGCGGGCTTCCAGCCCCGCCTCGAACACTCCTCTGACGATTTCCGCGCCGTCGTGGCCCTCGCCTCGGCCGACGCGGGCGTGGCGCTCGTACCGCGGTCCGCGCTGCGAGGCATGGACCTCACGCGCGTCGTCGTGCGCCCCGTGGACGGGGTGGCGCCCACGCGCCGGGTCTTCGCGGCGGTCCGCAGGGGAGCGGAGGAGCACCCGCTGATCCGTCCGGTCATGCAGGCCCTCGGCGAGGCGGCGCAGGCGTAGGCCGCCGTCCCTGCCCGCATCGCTCACGGTGAGGCCTTCGTAACACGGGCGTTTCATATCCGGGATAGATTCCCGGATATGAAACGGACACGGACTACGGCGGAGCAGGACCACGCTCCCGACCCGGTCGACGCCCGTCTCGGCGCCCGGCTCGCCGAGCTGCGGGCGACCCGCGGCTGGTCACTGGGCGAGCTGGCGGAGCGCAGCGGGGTGAGCCGGTCGACGCTCTCCCGGGCCGAACGGGCGGAGATCAGCCCGACGGCCGCACTGCTGAACCGGCTGTGCCACGTCTACGGCAGGACCATGTCGCAACTGCTCAGCGAGGTCGAGGCGGAGCACGCGCCCCTGGTGCGGGCCGCGGACCAGACGGTGTGGGAGGACCGGGCGGCCGGGTTCGTCCGGCGGTCGGTCTCGCCCCCGCACGACGGGCTGCGCGGCGAACTCGTCGAGGGACGGCTCGCAGCCGGGGCCGACATCGCCTACGACCGTCCGCCCGTGTCCGGTCTCGAGCAGCACATCTGGGTGCTGGAGGGCGCGCTCGAGGTGACCGCGCAGGACGTCCGCCACCACCTCGACGCCGGTGACTGCCTGCGACTGCGGGTCTGGGGACCGACGCGGTTCCGGTGCGCCGGACCGGCGGACACGCGCTACGTCCTGGCGGTGGTGAGGCCGTGACGCCGACCGTGACCCGGCTCGACCCGGCCGGGCTCCTCGGATCCGCGCAGGAGCTGGCCGCCTTGCTGACCGACACCGTGGCGGGCGGCGCCTCGGTCGGCTTTCTCGCACCCCTCGACGCCGCGCGGGCCGTCGCCTGGTGGCAGGCACGCGCCGAGGACGTGGCGGCCGGGCGGCTCGCCGTATGGGTGGCGTACGACGGCGGCCGGACGGCGGGCACCGTGAGCCTCGCCTTCCCCGACAAGCCCAACAGCCGCCACCGCGCCGAACTGGTCAAGCTCATGGTGCACCGGGACACCCGCGGCCGGGGCCTCGGCCGCCGGCTGCTGGACACCGCGGAGGAGGCGGCCGCCGGGTCCGGTGTCACGCTGCTGCACCTGGACACCGAGACCGGCAGCCCCGCCGAGCACCTGTACCGCTCGGCCGGCTGGACGCGGGCCGGGACGATCCCCGGCTACGCGGCGAGTCCGGCCGGGGTGCTGCGGCCGACCACGATCTACTACAAGGCCCTGGGGGCGGGAGCCCGCACCGGGTGACCTGTCAGTGGGACGGGCTAGCGTGCCTGTCATGCCGGACGCCGAAGACGTACGCCGTATCGCCCTGTCCCTGCCCGACACGACGGAGAAGGCCGCCTGGAGCATGCCCACGTTCCGGGTCGCGGGGAAGATGTTCGCCACGCTGCCGGAGGACGAGACGTCCATCGCGGTGCGCTGCCCCAAGGAGGAGCGTGACGAGCTGGTCCTCGCCGAGCCCGAGAAGTTCTGGGTCGCCGGCCACGAGGCACAGTTCGCCTGGATCCGGGTACGGCTGGCCGCGCTGGAGGACGAGGGCGAGCTGCGCGACGTCCTCGCCGACTCCTGGCGCCAGGCGGCTCCGTCCCGGCTGCTGGAGTCCTACCCCGAGTTGGGGCTGCCGGCCGTGGACTGAGTGGACTGAGTGGACTGAAGGGCCTGCGGGGCCCGGAGCACCCGCTGTCAGTGCGCCGTGGCATGATCCGTGGACAACTGAGGCAGCCGGGGCCGGAGGGGGGCTCCGGCTGCCACGGGGACGGCGCGGGAATGGGGATGACATCGTTGCCGGAGCCGGAGCCGGAGCCGGAGCCGGAGCCGGAGCCGGAGCCGGAGCCGGAGCCGGAGCCCGGAGCCGGCTGTGCGGGACTGCGGCCGGGCTGCGGCCGGGATGCGGGACGGGCCGCGTCCCGGATAAACGGGTGCGCGACCACCGACCCGAGTGCGGTATTGTTTTCCTGCGCGTTCGGCCGGGGGGAAACCCCAGGTCAGGCGGGCAACGGGACGTGGCGCAGCTTGGTAGCGCACTTGACTGGGGGTCAAGGGGTCGCAGGTTCAAATCCTGTCGTCCCGACCAGCTTTTCTGGTCGCAGGCCGTCTTCTCCATCGGAGAGGACGGCCTTCCTCGTGCTCGGATTTCGTGCTCGGTGTCCGCGCGGGCCGGTGAACCGCGTGAGCACGACGTGCCCGCATGCCTGGTCGGCCGAAGGGCCCCCGGCATCCCAGAGGCCCCGTTCGACCGTCAACTCCCTTACCGCGGCTGGACGTCGGCCCGGGACACGGCCAGGTAGCCGACGAAGCCGAGGATCGCGACCGTCCAGGACAGCGTGACCGGACCGAGTCCCAGGGCGAGACCGCCGCGGGCGTGGGGCAGCGCCATCCAGTCGGCGATCGAGGCGCCGAGGGGCCGGGTGATGACGTACGCGGTCCAGAAGGCGGTCACCGCCCCCAGGGCGCCCGTGCGGTGGGCGACGGCGGGGACGCAGATGGCGGCGCCGAACAGGACGACGGAACCGAGGTAGCCGAGGCCCATGGTGGCGGTCAGGTCGCCCGCGGCGGTGCCGAGCGCGAACGTGGCGAGGACGGCGGCCCAGTAGAACGCCTCGCGCCGGCGGGTGTGGATGCTGTGGATCGACAGAGTCCGCTCGCTCGCGTACCAGAGCGCGAAGACGGCGGCCAGGGCGACCATGAAGGCGGGCGTCGAGAGGGTGTACGGGACGCCGAGGCCGACGTGCAGGACGTCGGCGGCCATCGTGCCGAACACGCTCACCATGACGATCGCGGTCCAGTAGATCCAGGCGACGTACCGCCGGACGGCGAACTGCACGGCCAGCGAGGCCACCAGGGCGAGTCCGCCCAGTCCCACCGCCGGGACCGGGCCGAGCAGATGGGCCAGGAAGTCGGAGGCCGTCTCGCCCATGCCGGTGGTCAGCACCTTGATGATCCAGAAGTAGACGGTCACTTCCGGCACCTTGTTCGCCGCCAGGCGGATGCGGGCGCGGTCGTCGGAGCGGTGTGCGTCGCGGCGGTCATCAAGGACGTGCTCTGTGCTCATGGCGGGAACGATCGCATGGTCAACTACCGCTCTCCCAGACCCCTTTGCCAGGGTTTTGGGACTTCTGGTGCAGGTGTTGCCCGACGGTGCGGGAATCCGACCGCAACCTGAACAACGGCATGGGACCCCTGGTCACGGCGATGGGGCGGCTGATGCGGAGGGGGATCCTCCGTGGATGCCCCGGCCCCGGACGCGGCGCCTCGGTCAGGACGCCGTGTCGAGCTTGGCGTAGCGCGCCTGGACGATCTTGGGGTAGCGGGCGGTGAAGACGGCGGGGACCACGAAGCCGAGCACCTGGATCGTGATCTTCACGCCCGTGCCCGCGCCCTTGGCGTCGCAGACGGTCAGGGCCACCGCGGTCAGCAGGAAGGCCGCGGCCCACACGGCGGTGATGACGTTGTTGATGCGCAGGAACTGCGACGTCTTCCAGAACTTCTCCGGCACCGTGCGCCGGGCGATGCCCAGCGTGAAGGGGCGGCGGATGGCGAGCGTGGTCCCCGCGGTCACGGCGAGCCAGCCGAAGGAGATCGCCCCGCCGTAGTCCGCCACCTTCGAGTGCGGCGCGGCGAACGCGACGGCGGTCAGGGCGGCGAAGAAGCAGGCGGTGCTGAACTCCAGGATCAGCGCGTCCGCGGGCAGCCCCGCCCGGCGGTTTACGGCTATCAGGACCAGGGCAACGACCAGTCCGGTGAGGGCACTCCACTGCCAGCCGAGCGGCGAGAGGCAGGCGTAGGCGATCCAGGGGAGGAAGCCGCGCAGGTAGTGCATGGGAACCCCTTCCCGGGGCACTCAACATTCCACTGATGACATGTCGAAGTTACGTGGTCGGCTGTGACATGTCAAACGTGGAGGTACGGTGGGTCCATGAGTCTTCGCCACGCATTGCTCGGTCTCCTGGTGGAGCGGCCCGCCAGCGGCTACGACCTGATGAAGCTGTTCGACACGTCGCTGGCCCATGTCTGGCCGGCCACCCAGAGCCAGATGTACGGCGAACTGAACCGGCTCGCCGACGCCGGACTGGTCGACGTGTCCGCGGAGGGGCCGCGCGGCCGCAAGGAGTACACGCTCACCGGCAGGGGCCGCCAGGAACTGGCCGACTGGCTTGCGGCGCCCACACCCAAGCAGCCGCGCCGCAGTGAGCTGTTGCTGAAGCTGTTCTTCCTCGATCTGGCCACCGGCGACCAGATCCGCGCCATCCTCGAGGACCGCGAGCGGCAGGCGGCCGCCGAACACCGGCGGCTGGCGGCGCTGCGGGAGACGCTCAGTGGGGCGGACGGCCCGCTGACCGTCAACGGCCGCATCGGGCTCGAGTACGGGCTGCGGCTGGCCGAGATGGAGCGGGACTGGGCCCGCTGGGCCGTCGCGCAGATCGACGCGCGCGAGGAGGTGACGGCCACGGCCGCCCGCGACAGCTGAGCGGGGGAGCCGTAACCGGCCGGCATCGGCCGTCAGTGGCCCGCCCCGATGTGGGCGAGCGCCTGCTTGAGCAGGAAGCCGTGCCCGCCCGGCATCTCGCTCTGCACCGCGGGGGAGGCCGCCTCCTGCGGGCTGAACCAGACCAGGTCGAGTGCGTCCTGCCGGGGACGGCAGTCGCCGGTGACGGGAACGACGTACGCGAGGGACACGGCGTGCTGCCGCGGGTCGTGGTACGGGGTGATGCCCGCCGTCGGGAAGTACTCGGCGACCGTGAACGGCTGCAGGGAGGCGGGCACGCGGGGCAGCGCCACCGGGCCCAGATCCTTCTCCAGATGGCGCAGCAGGGCGTCGCGCACCCGCTCGTGGTGCAGCACCCGGCCGGAGACCAGGGTCCGGCTGACCGTTCCGTCCGGCCCGATGCGAAGGAGCAGGCCGATGCTGGTCACTTCGCCGCTGTCGTCGACGCGCACGGGCACCGCCTCGACGTACAGGATCGGCATGCGGGCGCGCGCCGACTCCAGTTCGTCGTTGGTCAGCCAACCGGGCGTGGTTTCGGTCATGTCAGACATTGCTTGATCATACTTTCAGGGGTTCTCGCTTCGTGCGTGCCGCTCCGGACGACTGTGACCGGCCACACGTCGTTCCGGCGTCGTCGCCGCACCGGTGATTCCGTAGACACGCTGGGCGTTGTCCCGTCCTGTCCATTGCGCGATCCGCAGCGCGTCCCCCAGGTCCATCTCGTCGGCGTCCACCCTGTCCCGCAGCAGTCCGGCCAGTCCCTGGCGGAAAGCCACGGCCCCGAGGTGGTGGAATTCGGCCACACCGTAGGCGTCGGAGCTGTACAGAAGTTTGCGAAAGGGTGTGATCTCCAGCGCCTCCGCCAGGACCGCACGGGCCCGTGCCGGACCCACGTAGTGCAGGGCCAGGCCCACATCGAGGTACACCTGCTCGAACACCGTGGCCAGATAGGCGGCTTGGCGCTGGAAGGGCCAGCAGTGCAGCAGCAGGACCGGGATCGTACCGGCGGTCAGGTGCAGCCAGTCGGTCAGGCGGGCGGGGTCCACCCGGTGCAGGCGGATGTCGTTGTCGCCGAACCCGGTGTGGAGTTGCAGGGGCAGGCCCAGGTCGACGGCCGTCCACAGCAGGTGCCGCACCAGGACCGGGTCGTCGAGGCGGCGGCCGGTGCCGGTCGCACGGGCGGCCGCGCGGGTGACCTCGGCGGGCGACGGGCGCGCCGGGTCCAGGTCGAAGCCGGTGCGGTAGGCGGCCACCGACTTCACCGCCACCACGCCCGGGCGCCGCACGGCCTGCTGCGCGGCCTCGAGGACGGCGGCGCCGTACTCGCCGGGCCCCGCTCCCTCGGCCACCACGGCCTCGGCGACGCTCTCCAGCCGTACCACCTCGTACGCCACCGCGTCCGGTCCCGCGGCCCGGGCCAGCTCCGCCGGGGTCGTGACGCGGTCGGGTGCGTACCCGGTGTCGACGCAGAACACGTCCGCGCCCGCGGCGGCGAGGAAGCGCCGGTTCACCTCGCGCGCGCCCAACTCCGCCCGGCGGGCGAGATAGTCGTCGGCCGGGGCGTGGCGCGGCAGGTCCAGAACGGGGGCGCAGTGGCGGCGGACGGCCACGCCGACGGGGGAGTCGAAGGGCGAGATCCCACTGCCGGGCCATGCCTCGCCCTCGGTGATCAGGGACTCGAAGCCCGGCCGGTCCAGGTCGTCGACGACGGCTCCGTGACAGTGGTGGTCCACGAGCCGCAGCACGGCGAGCGCTTCGTGGACCGGACCGGCCGCCGGCGTACCGGCGTTCATCAGTACTTCCACCGGTAGGCCGCCGCCACCTGCTCGTCGTCCAGCCCGTCCACGGCCGCGATCTCTCCCTGCCGTACGGCGATCACCGCGTCGGCGAGGACCGGGCCGAGGGCGGTGCGCAGCACCTCGTCCTTGCGGAACTCGGTGACGGCCTCCGCCAGGGAGGCCGGCAGGCGCCGTACGCCCCGGGACGCCGCCTCCGCCTCGCCGAGCCGGACCGGGTCCCCGGTGATCTCCTCGGGCAGGGCCGCGGACGACGAAAGACCGTCCAGCCCGGCTGCGATCAGGCAGCCGAGGGCGAGATACGGGTTGGCGGCCAGGTCGACCGGCTTGACCTCCAGGTTGGCGGCCCGTTCGCGCAGGCCCTGGGTGCCGGTGACGACGCGGACCGCGGCCTCGCGGGTCTCCAGGCCCCACGCGGTGAACACCCCGGCCCACTGTGACGGTTTGAGCCGCAGGTAGCTGGCCGGGCTCGGCGCGGTCACCGCCGTGAGGGCCGGCAGATGGGTCAGCAGACCGGCGGCGAAGGACTCGGCGTCCGGCGTCATGCCGTGCCGGCCCGTGCCGCCGGAGTGCAGATTGACCCGGTCGCGCCAGGCGGAGAGGTGGACGTGGCCGCCGTTGCCGACGCCCTGCGCCAGCACGGCCGGTGCGAAGGAGATCCTGAGCCCGCGCCGCTGGGCCACGGCCCGGATGGTCTGCCGCACCAGCACACTCCGGTCGGCCGCCGCCACCGGGTCGAGGGCTCCGACCGACACCTCGAACTGCCCGGCGGCGTACTCGGGATGGATCTGGTCGACGTCCACGCCCTGTGCCGCGAGGGCCGCCAGCAACTCGGCGGTGCAGTCGCCCAGTTCCACCTGCCGGGTGGCCCCGTACGCCGGCCCCGACACCGCGGGCTCGAACTCACCCTCGGGCGCGGTCCCTTGGCCGACGGCCCACTCGATCTCGAAGGCGGCCTTGAACGTGATGCCGTGGCGGCGTTCCGCGTCGGCGACGACCCGGCGCAGGAAGGTGCGGCTGCACCCGGGATGCCGCTCGCCCTCCTGTGTGACCCGGTCGACCGGGGCCCACGCCCAGCCCGGCTGCCCCGCCAGGACGGCCAGGTGGTCGAGGTCGGGAAAGAGCCGCAGATCGCCGTCCGGGGAGCCGAGGACGTCGGTGGTGACGATGGAGTCGTCGGCCAGGAAGGTGTCGAAGACGGGCGACATGCCCACCCCCCAGGCCGCGGCCGCGGGCAGTTTCGCCGCCGGGACCGTCTTGACCCGGCCGATCCCCGCGGTGTCGACGTAGGCCAGGACGACACCGTGCACTCCCCGCTCCGCCAACTCGCCGCTGAGCGCGGTGGCTCGGTCGACGTCACCGGGACGGCCGCCGGGAACGGGGTCGGCAAGGGTGGTCATACGTCCTCCTCGACGAGCTCGGACGGTCGGGCGGCCCGTGTGCCGCCCCGTCAGGGTTTCACGGCCACCGCGCCGAACTGCGGCACCGCGGCGGCCGAGCCGGGCGTGGCGCGCCACTGCGAGCACGGCACCAGACCCGGCTCGACCAGATCGAGACCTTCGAGGAACGTGGCGATCTCGGCGCGGCTGCGGGCGGTGATCGGTGGTGTGGCGTTCTCGTTCCAGAACTCCATGGCCGGGATGTTGCCCTCGCCGCCGAGGTCGGCGTCGAAGGTGGGGTGGGTCAGGACCAGGACGCTGCCGGACGGGACGGCCGCCATGACCCGGCGGACGACGCCGCGTGCCTCGTCGGTGTCCAGGACGAAGTTGAGGATGCCGAGCATCATCACCGCGACGGGCCGGCCGAAGTCGAGGGTCGCGGCGGCGCGTTCGACGATCGTGTCCGGGTTGTGCACATCGGCGTCGATGTAGTCGGTGACGCCCTCGGGGGTGCTGGTGAGCAGGGTGCGGGCGTGGACGAGGACGATGGGGTCGTTGTCGACGTAGACGATCCGTGCGTCGGGGGCGATCCGCTGGGCGATCTCGTGGGTGTTGTCGACCGTCGGCAGTCCGGTGCCGATGTCGAGGAACTGCCGGACCCCGCGCTCGGCGGCCAGGAAACGGACCGCCCGGCCCAGGAAGTCGCGGTCCGCGCGGGCCACCTCCCGGATCACCGGGAACATCCCGGCGATGTGCTCGCCGACCCGCTGGTCGACCTCGTAGTTGTCCTTGCCGCCGATCCAGTAGTTCCACACGCGCGCGTTGTGGGCCACACCGGTGTTCAGCCTCGGCGACTCGTCCGATCGTGTGGGCCTCTCGCTCACGTCCGTACTCCTGGTTCGTCGCTTGTTCGTCCTGCCGGCGGGTCCGTCGCCGCCATTGTGCCGCCCGGTGATCACGCTGTCCCGGCAATCCGTCCACCCGGAGGCGACCCGTGCAGGTCGACCCGAAGACTCCGCCGTTGTCCCACTGCGCAACACCCCGTATCCGGGCGGCGTCTTCCAGCCGCAGGACGCCCTCGGCGGCCTGGCCGACACGCCTGCTGCTGGTGGAGAACGACGTCAACCTCGCTGCCCCGTGGCCGAACGCCTGCACGGCGCGGCCGCGACGCCGAAGGCTGCGCTACGTCCACGTCGGGGGCCGGCCTCGGGATGGGGCCTGGTCATCGGAGACCGGCTTGTGCCGGGCGCGTGAGGGGTGGCCGGATCGGCTGCCTCGGCGTCAGCGCACAGCCGCCCGGCACCTCGCACGGCCTGGCCCGCGCCGTCGCCGAGGCCGGTTTCCGCACGCGGCGGCTGTCCGAGGCCGACGGTGCCGATCCGCCGGCCCCGGCCCGGGAGATCCTGCGGGCGCGCCCAGGAGGGCGATGCCGGGCCCGGGCCGTCGTCACGGCGGAGGGCCGCACCATCGGTGAGGCGATCGCCACCGTCTGCGCGGTCGTCGACCCCGAACTCGTCCTCCTCCACGGTCCCGTCGGCAGCCGTCCGGCCCTGCTCGAACCGGTCCGCGAGGCGGTGCGCGCCCTCGTCCCGCCGCCCCCGCCCGTCGAACCCGGCGCGCCGGGCGCGCCGCCCCGCTGCGCGGAGCTCTCGCCGTAGCCCTCCGCCGCGCTGCGCCGACGTGCGCGCCTGCGCCGACGTGCGCGTCTATCCCGACCTGCGCACCTGCGCCGACCTGCGCACCTGCGCCGACCTGCGCACCTGCGCCGACGTGCGCGTCTATCCCGACCTGCGCACCTGCGCCGACCTGCGTGCCCGCGCCGACGTGCGCATCCGCGCCGGAACCGGCTGACAGCACACGCTCCGAGCACGGCAACGGCTCCGATCAGGCCGCGTGACTGAGGCAGTCCTCGGCCAGCTTCCGGTCGAGCGAGGCGCGCACCAACGCGGCCGCCAGCACGGCCGGTTCGGTGTCGCCCGCCGACTCCACGAGCCGGTCGGGGCCTTTCGGCAGGCCGAGGCGCTCCGCCCCGGACAGCGCCTTGGCGTCCAGGTACGGCGCCACCTCGGGCCAGACCCGCTGGACCTCCCGCAGGAAGATGTCCGCCCCGGCCGGCCCCAGACCCGGCACCTCCTGGAGCAGCCTGCGCAGCTCGGGGACCCGGCCGTCGGCCTCCTCCCGCAGTCGGCGCAGGTCGCCGCCCCAGCGCTCGGCGATCAGCACGGCGCCGTCCCCGAGCTGGGTGGCCGTGCGTTCGTCGTAGCGCCGGTAGCCGCTGCGGCCCAGCGCGTCCACCCGTTCCTGCCAGTCGGCCCCGGCCATCCGGCGCGGATCGCGCAGACCGGCGTCGAACAGGGCGCGGGCCGCGGCGACGGCGACCGAGCCCCGGATGCGGGCACTGAGGAGGACGGCGAGCACCAGCAGCTGATAGAGCGGCTGCGGGGTGTCCTTGATCCTGATGCCGGCCTCCTCGGCGAACGTCTCGCCGTGCGTCCGGACCAGTTCGTGCAGGACGCGGACGTCCCGCTCCCGTGTCACCGGGACGCCTTCAGCGGGTCGTGGCCCAGGTCCATCAGCCGGTGCCGCCGACGGGTCTCGTCGGCTTCCTCTACCTCGGGCTCCTCGTACAGATCCACCTGCCGGGTGACCCTGTCGACGACCGTGCGCATCACCCGGAGGTCGTCGTCGGTGAGGTCGGTGCGCCGCTTCTGCAGGATCGCCACCACATGCCGCCCGGTGGGCGTGCCCGCCTCCTCCGGGAGCGGCTCGGTGTTCTCGTCGGCGTCACGGACCCGCAGCCAGGCCATCAGCTCGGCCGAGGTCATGTTGACCACGCGGTGGAAGTCCTGCCACAGCGCGTCGGCTTCGAGGGCGTCGGTCATCAAGGGGCCCTTCCTTCGTTCGTACGGGAAGCGGGTGCGCCGTGCGGGTCAGCCCTGACCAGGCCAGTTCTCCGCGTCGAACATCCAGCGCTGCTTCTCCAGCTCCGCCGTAATGGTGATCAGCAGGTCCTGGGTGACGGGGTCGGCCTTCTCGGTCGCCTCGATGCGCTCGCGCAGCCGTCCGATCGCCGCTTCCAGCGCGCCGACCATGACCTCGACGACCTCCGTGTCCCGCACCCAGCCGTCCTTCGGGCCGCGCAGCGTGAAGGCCGAGGCGATCGTCTCCGGCCGGCCGTCCGGCGGCACGCCGAGCGCCGCGGCGCGCTCGGCGACCGTGTCGGAGAAGTCGCGTGCGGCCGCCACCAGTTCGTCGAGCTGCAGGTGGATGGACCTGAACCGCGGTCCCACGAGGTTCCAGTGCGCCTGCTTCCCGATCAGGGAGAGCCCGAGAAGATCCACGAGAGTGCTCTGCAGCGCGTCCCCGGTGACCTGACGGGCCGGTTCAGGAATCGTGCTCTTCACGACAGTCATACGGTGCTTCTCCTTGTGGAGTCGTCTCTGGCGGTACGGAGCAGTGCGTCGCGCTCCTCCTCGCAGGTCCCGCCCCACACACCCGAGGCCTGGCCGCTGCCGAGCGCGAAGTCCAGGCACTGGGTGATCACCGGGCAACGGGCACAGATGCGTTTGGCCGCCGCGACCTCTCGCAGCGCCGGTCCGGTCGTGCCGACGGGGAAGAACAGTTCGGGGTCCTCACCCACGCAGGCAGCACTGCGCAACCACTCCATGCGGGCGCGGGTGCCCGCGGTGAATCCGTGCAAACACCGTGCCCACCGGGCGTGCAAACCGGGCGTGCAAACCGGGAGTGCAAACCGGGAGTGCAAACCGGCGTGCAAACCGGGCGTGCAAACCGGGCGTGCAAACACGGTGACGCCTGCTCGCGCGGGGGCGCGGTGACGTCTCGGCGGACCGGCGCAGTGCCGTGACGGCGACGTCTCAGCCCGCGAGTGCGCCGTCGAGGAAATCCGTCACGTCCGCGAAGACCCGCTCCTTGTTCGTCTCGTGGAACACCTCGTGCCGGGCACCCGGGTAGATCCGTTCGGTCAGGTTCCCGCCGCTGAGCGGCTCGACGCCGACCCGGCTCCCGGCGAGCGGGACCAGCTGGTCGTCGTCGCCGTGCAGCCACAGCAGCGGGAGCGGGCCGATGTCGCCCGCCCCGGCGACGGTCTCCAGGGTCCGGGCGAACGCCTCCACCGTGGGCCGCTTCATCGGCCCGTGCCACACCAGTGGATCCGCCGCGTAGGCCGCACCGACCGCCGGGTCGCGGGAGAGGGCCGCCGGGCTGATCGGGGTGTCGGGGATCTCGTCCAGGGCGAGCAGCCGGCCCGGCAGCTCCCAGGCGCCGATGACCGGGCCGGAGAGCACGAGCGCGGCGAGTTCGTCGCGGTACCGCTGGGCGTAGCGGGCCGCGATCAGCCCGCCCATGGAGTGGCCGATCAGTACGACCGGCACGTCCGGGTGCGCGGTCCGGGCCAGGTCGGCCACGGCGTGCACGTCGGTGACCACGTCTTCGAAGTCCTCGACCACCACGCGCTCGCCCGCCGACCTGCCGTGGCCGATGTGATCGGGGCCGTATCCGGCCGCTCCGTGCGCCGCCAGTACGTCGGCCACTTCCGCGTACCGCCCGGCGTGCTCGCCGTACCCGTGCACCAGCAGGGCGACGTACCGCGGTCGCGGGTGCGGCCACTCCCGGACGGCGAGTGCGCCCCGGGTCCCGGCGAGGACGTGCTCGCGGGCGTGAGCCATGTCTCCTCCAGCTGTGTCGGCGGGCTTCCGGAGAATCTTCCCAGGGGACCGCTCGGAGGTCTATAGTCCAAAACTAGCAGTGCTAATTAACTGGGTCTCGGGCAAGGAGTCCTGTCGTGCGCCCCGTCCACTTCGCGGCCGCCCGCCGCACCCCGATCGGCAAGCTGCGCGGAGCCCTGTCCTCCGTCCGCCCGGACGACCTTGCCGCGGCGGTGATCCGCGCCCTGGTCGCCGAGGTGCCTGCCCTCGACCCGGCCCGCATCGACGACGTCTACTGGGGTGCCGCCAACCAGGCGGGCGAGGACAACCGCAACGTCGCCCGGATGGCCGCCCTGCTCGCCGGCCTGCCCGAGTCCGTGCCCGGCGCCACGGTCAACCGGCTGTGCGCCTCCGGCCTGGAGGCGGTCACGACCGCCGCCCGCACCATCGCCGCGGGGGAGGCCGACATCGTGCTGGCGGGCGGCTCCGAGTCGATGAGCCGCGCCCCCTTCGTGCTGCCCCGCCCCGACGAGGCCCTGCCGCACACCATGCAGACCGTCGACACCCGCCTCGGCTGGCGGCTGGTCAACCCGGCGATGAAGGACCTGCACGGCCTGCTGTCCATGGGCGAGACCGCGGAGGAGGTCGCCGAGCGGTACGGCATCGCGCGCGAGCGCCAGGACGACTTCGCGCTGCGCAGCCACCAGCGTGCCGCGCTGGCCCGCAAGGACGGCCACTTCGACGACGAGATCCTGCCCGTGGAGCGTCCCGACGGGGTGGTCGTGGGCAGCGACGAGGGCATCCGCGAGGACACCTCCTACGAAAAGCTCGCCCGGCTCAAGCCGGTGTTCCGTGCGGGCGGCACGGTCACCGCGGGCAACGCCTCGCCGATGAACGACGGCGCGGCGGGTCTGCTCCTGGTCAGCGAGGAGGCCCTGAACGACCTGGGCCTTCGGTCCCTTGGCCGCTATGTCGCCGGGGCCTCCGCCGGCGTCCACCCCGATGTGATGGGCATCGGGCCGGTCCCGGCCACCCGCAAGGCGCTGGCCCGCGCCGGCTGGGGGATCGACGACATCCAGGAGGCCGAGTTCAACGAGGCGTTCGCGGCCCAGGCACTGGCCTGCGTCGACCAGCTCGGCATCGACCCCGACCTGGTCAACCCCAGCGGCGGTGCCATCGCCCTCGGCCACCCGCTCGGCTGCTCCGGCGCCCGCATCCTCACCACCCTGCTGCACCGCATGCGCCGCACCGGTGCGGCCCGCGGGCTCGCGACCATGTGCGTGGGCGTCGGGCAGGGGAGCGCGGTGCTGGTGGAGAGGTCGTAGCCGTACGTCAACGGGGTCCTCCCGCAAGGGAATTCACGCACCGAGAGCCGCACGAAACGGAGCATCACCTCCATGGCCACCCTGTCCCTCGCCACCATCCTCGCCGAGAACGCCCGGCGCCGCCCCGACCGGACGGCCCTCGTCGAAGGCGACCTGCGGCTCACCTTCGCCGAGGTGTGGCAGCGGGCCCGCGAGCAGGCCGGAGCCCTGGTGGCACTGGGCATCCGGCCGGGGGACCGCGTCGCGCTGATGGCACCGAACACGGCCGACTTTCCCGCGGCGTACTACGCGATCGCGGCCGCCGGCGCAGTGGTCGTCCCCGTCCATCTGCTGCTGTCGGCGGAGGAGGTCCGGCACGTCCTGAAGGACAGCGGCGCCCGGTTGCTGCTGTGCCACCCCGCACAGGCGGAGACGGGCACGGCCGCCGCCCGGGCCGTCGGGGTCGAATCCGTCACCCTGGGCGCCGAGTTGGCGAGGCTCGCCGCGGACGCCGAGCCGCTGCCGACGTACGTCACCCGCGCCGCCGACGATCCGGCCGTCGTCTTCTACACCAGCGGTACCACCGGCGTGCCCAAGGGCGCGGTGCTCAGCCACTTCAACCTGGTGATGAACGCGACCGTCAACGCCTTCGACGCCAACGACGTCCGCGCCGACGACATCGCGCTCGGCGCGCTGCCGCTCTTCCACGCCTTCGGGCAGACGGTGTCGATGAACTCCACCTGGCGGGCCGGGGCCACGCTCGTGCTGCTGCCGCGCTTCGATGCCGCGCGGGCGATCGAACTGATGGTGAAGGAGGACGTGAACACCTTCCACGGCGTGCCCACCATGTTCGTCTCCCTCGCGGCGGCCGCGGCCGAGGCCGGCACGCTCCCCGAACTGCGGGTGTGCATCTCCGGCGGCGCCTCGCTGCCCGGGGCCGTGCTGGAGCGGTTCGAGGCGGCGTTCGGGGCGAGGATCTACGAGGGGTACGGGCTGTCGGAGACCTCCCCGACGGCGAGCGTGAACCAGCCCTGGTTCGGCACCAAGGCGGGCACGATCGGCCATCCGCTGTGGGGCGTCGACGTGGAGATCGCCCGCGCCGAGGTGGAGGGGCGCGTCGAACTCCTGCCGCCGGGCGAGCTCGGCGAGGTCGTCATCCGCGGCCACAACGTCTTCTCCGGCTACCTCGGCCGTCCCGAGGCCACCGCGGAGGCGCTCGTCGACGGCTGGTTCCGCACCGGCGACCTGGGCACGAAGGACGACGAGGGCTTCCTCAGGATCGTCGACCGCAAGAAGGACGTCATCATCCGCGGGGGCTACAACGTCTATCCGCGCGAGGTGGAGGAGGTGCTGCTGCGCCATCCCGCCGTCGCGCAGGCCGCCGTCATCGGACTGCCGGACGAGCTGCACGGCGAGGAGGTGTGCGCCGTCGTCGTACCCGCGCCCGGCACGGAACCGGACCCGGCCGCGCTCACCGAGTGGTCGAAGGAACACCTCGGCCGCCACAAGTACCCGCGACGTGTGGAGCTGACGGACGCGCTCCCGCTGGGCCCGAGCATGAAGGTGCTCAAGCGGGAACTGCGAGCGCGGTACGCCGAACGGTAGGGGTACGCGGGGCGCGGTGTCAGGGGCTGCTGCGGGCGGGGTGACCCGCCCGGTGGGGACCATCCACCGAGACGCTCCTTACGGCGCTTGATGCGTGCGCATAGAGTCGGTGCCCGCATGAACACGATGACGCTCTGGCACATATCCGGATGGGGGTTCGCCGCGCTCGCCCTCGCGGCGCTCCTCGTCGGCTTCTCCAAGACCGCCGTGAGCGGGGCCAACACGGTCAGCCTCGCGATCTTCGCGGCCGTGCTGCCCGCCCGCGCCTCCACCGGTGTACTGCTGCCGGTCCTGATCGCCGGGGACGTGCTCGCCGTCCTCACCTACCGCCGGCACGCCCACTGGCCCACGCTGTGGCGGCTGTTCCCGGCGGTCGCGGCGGGAGTGGTCATCGGCACGCTGTTCCTGATGTGGGCCGACGACGGGGTCGTACGGACGTCGATCGGCGCGATCCTGCTGCTGATGGCGGCGGTGACGGTGTGGCGGCGCCGCGCGGCCGGCCGGGAGGAGCAACCGGAGTCGGTCACCACCCGTTCGGGCCGGCTCAAGGCCCGCTCCTACGGCGTCCTCGGCGGCTTCACCACGATGGTCGCCAACGCGGGCGGCCCGGTGATGTCGATGTACCTGCTCTCCGCCGGTTTCCGCAAGCTCGGTTTCCTCGGGACGTCGGCCTTCTTCTTCCTCATCGTCAACGTCTCCAAGGTGCCGTTCAGCGCGGGCCTCGGCCTGATCGACGGCCGTTCGCTGCTCCTGGACGCGGTGCTCGCGGTGTTCGTCGTGCCCGGGGCGCTGTTCGGCAAGTGGGCGGTGGACCGGATCAACCAGCGGTTGTTCGAGCAGCTGGTGATCGCGGCGACGGTCGTCGGGGGCGTACAGCTGCTGCTGCGCTAGTGTGATGCGCCAGAAATTGCACGGTTAAGTCTGTAGCCTGTTTTCATGTCTCGGGGTCCTCGTGCCATCGAAGTTGTGCTGTCCGATGA